>NZ_JANFAK020000062.1 GCF_024721315.2 Streptomyces sp. Isolate_45 | reverse complement strand
CAGGCACCCACGCCCCCCCCCCCGGCCCCCCCGCCCACCCGGCCCGGGGGGGGGGGGTACGGGGGGGGGGGGGGGGGGGGGGGCCGGGTTGGGCGCCCCCCCCCCCCCGACCGCAATCCACAGGCCAAAATCACAGGCCCAAACCACAGGCCGCAAACCGCACGCCGCAGCGCGGGTACCGGCTGTCGGCTGTTGGTTGTCGTCCCTTTGAGCCCCGGGCTCAGCCCTTGAGGCGAGCCATCCACGCCTCGACGTCGTCCGAGGTGCGCGGCAGGCCGGCCGACAGGTTCCGGTTGCCGTCCTCGGTGACGAGGATGTCGTCCTCGATCCGGACACCGATGCCCCGGTACTCCTCGGGCACGGTCAGGTCGTCGGCCTGGAAGTACAGGCCCGGCTCGACGGTCAGGCACATGCCCGGCTCCAGCGTGCCGTCGACGTACGCCTCGGTGCGCGCGGCGGCGCAGTCGTGGACGTCCATGCCGAGCATGTGGCCGGTGCCGTGCAGGGTCCAGCGGCGCTGCAGGCCGAGCTCCAGGACGCGCTCGACGGGTCCTTCCAGCAGGCCCCACTCGACGAGCTTCTCGGCGAGCACGTGCTGCGAGGCGTCGTGGAAGTCGCGGAACTTGGCGCCCGGCTTGACGGCGGCGATGCCGGCTTCCTGGGACTCGTACACCGCGTCGTAGATCTTGCGCTGGATGTCGGTGTAGCTGCCGCTGATGGGCAGGGTGCGCGTGACGTCGGCGGTGTAGAGGGAGTGGGTCTCCACACCGGCGTCGAGGAGCAGCAGGTCGCCGGAGCGGACGTCGCCGTCGTTGCGGACCCAGTGCAGGGTGCAGGCGTGCGGGCCGGCGGCGCAGATGGAGCCGTAGCCGACGTCGTTGCCCTCGACGCGGGCGCGCAGGAAGAAGGTGCCCTCGATGTAGCGCTCGGACGTGGCCTCGGCCTTGTCGAGGACCTTCACGACGTCCTCGAAGCCGCGGACGGTGGAGTCGACGGCCTTCTGGAGCTCGCCGATCTCGAAGGCGTCCTTCACGGCACGGGCCTCGGAGAGGTAGACGCGCAGTTCCTCGTCGAGCTCCTTGGTCACCTTGTCGGTGAGGGCGGTCTCGACGACGGAGTCGTGGCCCCGGACGTTGCGGACCGGGCCCTCCGCCTCGGCGAGGGCCTCGGCGAGCTCGCGGACGTCCTTGGCGGGGATGCCCAGGAGCTGCTCGGCCTCGGTGAGGGAGTGACGTCGGCCGACCCACAGTTCGCCCTGGCCGGAGAGCCAGAACTCGCCGTTCTCACGGTTGGAGCGGGGCAGCAGGTAGATCGTGGCGGTGTGCCCGGTCGCGCCCGCGGGCTCCAGGACCAGGACGCCGTTCTCGGTCTGGTCACCGGTGAGGTACGCGTACTCGGTCGAGGCGCGGAACGGGTACTCGGTGTCGTTCGAGCGGGTCTTCAGCCGGCCGGCCGCGATGACGAGGCGGTCTCCGGGGAAGCGCGCGGACAGCGCGGCACGGCGCTCGGCCGTGTGCGCCGCCTGGGCGATGGGCTCCAGGCCGCGGAGTTCGGTGTCGGCCCAGCCGGTGCGCATGCTCTCCGCGAGTTCTTCGCTGACGCCCGGGTACAGCCCGTTCTTGCGCTGCTTGTGCTTCTTCTGGGGCTGCTCTTCTTCCGGGGTCTCCGGGGTGAGCTCGTCAGCCACGTCTTCTCCTCAGCTGCTACGACATGCAGGTACCGGGTATGGACCTCATCCATCGTATGTGCGAAGAGAAGGCGCCCGGAGGGACCTGTGACATATCAGTCAAACCGGACGATCGCCTTCCGCGACCTGCGCGCTCCCCCGTCTCAGTCGAACCGGACGGCGAGCAGCACCACGTCCTCGTCCGGGTTCGCCGCGGGCGCGGCCGGGTCCTCCCCGGGCAGCACGGTCCGCAGGATGTGGTCGCAGATGGCCCCCGGGTCGTCCCGGGCGCTACGGGGAACCCCCGCGGCCGCCGCGTGCAGCCGGGCGTACGCCCGGTCCATGGCGTCGCCGGTGCGCCGCAGCAGGCCGTCGGTGTAGAGCAGCACCGTTTCTCCCGAAGCGGGCTCGATCTCCACGCTCGGTGCCTCCCAGCAGGCGAGCATCCCCAGCGGCGCGGAGAGCGTGGTCTCCACGTACTCGGTGCGACGCTCGCCGATCAGCAGGGGCGGGGTGTGCCCGGCCCCGGCCAGGATGACCTTCCGCGCGGCTGGCTCGCAGTACGCGAAGAGCGCGGTCGCCGAGCGGGCGGGCTCGGTCAGGCGGAGCAGTAGTTCGAGGTCGGACAGGACGGCGACGGGGTCCTCGCCCTCCATGACGGCGTACGCGCGCAGCGAGGCCCGCAGCCGTCCCATCGCGGCGACGGCGCTCGGCCCGGAGCCCGTGACGGATCCGACGGCCAGTCCCATGGCGCCCTCGGGCAGCGGGAGGGCGTCGTACCAGTCGCCGCCGCCGCGCGGTCCGGTGTGGTGCCGGGCGGCGAGCTGTACCCCGGCGATCCGGGGCAGCCGGCTGGGCAGCAGTTCCTCGGTGACGGTGGCCAGCCGGGTGCGGGAGCGCTCCACCTCGACCATCCGCGCCAGGTGCTCGGCGGCGTGCCGGACGTAGAGCCCGGCGAGGTCGCGCTGCCGCTCGTTGGGTTCGGCCTGTTCGTCGTAGAGCCAGACGGCCGCGCCGAGCCGGCCGGTGGCGTCGGCGGTCAGCGGCAGCGCGTAGCTGGCCGCGTAGCCGAGCCGGGCCGCGACCTCGCGGTGGCGGGGGTCGACGGTGGGTTCTTGGCCGCCGGCCCCGGTGGCCGCCGGCGCGGCGCCGGGTTCGGGGAGCACCTCGGAGCCGCCGTGGGCGTCCGGGAGCCCGTCGAGGATGCGGCCGTAGGAGGTGGCGCTGCGCGGCACCGTCTCGATGTGGCCGAGGTCCGCGCGTCCCAGGCCGAGGCCGATCGTGGTGGTGGGGCCGAGCCCGTCGGAGGGTTCCAGGACGACCAGGCCGCGACGCGCGCCGACCAGGGCGGCTCCGGCCCGTAGGAACTCCCGCAGGGAGGAGTCGAGGTCCCGGGCCCGGGCGAGGCGCTCGGTGAGTTCGTGGAGGGTGGTGAGGTCGGAGACCATGCCCGCCAGCCGGTCCTGGATGACGCTGCTCGCGGCAGGCTGGGCGGCCTGGGCGGGGGTGGTGCGTACGGGCGTGGAAGCGGGCGTGGGCGCCGGAGTCTGCGCTGACGCTGTAACTGCTGGATCGATTCCAGCCACTTTCGGCAGATGCGGGGCGCTCATGGCGTCCGCCTTTCCACCTGGTGCGATTCGCCATATAGCATCGCAAACCCCCAGATCGTGCTGCGCCGCCATCGATGGATTTACATCTACACGCACACGAGGAGCGATGTCCAGCATGGCGCCAGCGGGAATCCTGGTGTCCGAGGGACGACAACTCACTGTCCGGCCAGGGCTAAAACTTGGCCGGAAAAAGCTGGAAGCGGACGGTTTTTGCGATCGACTGGGCGGGCGTCGTAGCGGCTTCGGGTACGTAATCGGTAGTGCCCAGGGTCAGTTGACGCCTCCCGGCACCGCCGGGAACCGCCCGGCACGTGCCGTCGTCCTTAGCGGCGGCAGCCGGTCTCGACACCGGTGCGGGTCGCTCTCCGCCCCCGCCGGACGTTTGATGGACCCGTAAGAAAACCGCACGGACCGTGTGAACCCGCTTCCGGTGGACAGTGACGCGAAACGTGTACGTGTGGTGAAACACCGCTCACATGGTGTGATGTGGCCCCTCGGCGTTCAACGGAAAGGAACGAGCGCTCATGCGCGAGATCCTCGGAAGGCGTCTCCAGCGGCTCCGCGACCGGTGGAAGACCCCGCGCGCCGCCTCCCGCGCCGCTTCGGCGGCCGCCGAAGCCGCGGGTCGGTCCCCGCTCGACGAGGCGCTCAGGTGCGCCACGCTCCTGCGGTGGCCCGTACTCCCGGGCGTGGGCCGGGCCGGCGCGGACAGTGCGCGCTGCGCCTGCCCCGACCCCGACTGCGTGGTGCCCGGCGCGCATCCCTTCGACCCCGGACTGCTCGCCGCCACCACCGACCCCAAAATGGTGGCCTGGTGGTGGGCCAAGCGGCCCAGTGCCCCGCTGCTGCTGGCCACCGGCGGCACCGCGCCGTGCGCGGTGAGCCTGCCGGCCGCCGCCGCCGCGCTTGCCGTCGTACGACTGGACGCGCAGGGCATGCGCCTCGGGCCGATCGTCGCCACGCCGACCCGGTGGGCGTTGCTGGTGGCGCCGTACTCGCTGGAGCGGCTCGGCGAACTCCTGTACGCCAAGGACCACGTGCCCGCCTCGTTGCGTTTCCACGGCGAGGGCGGGTACTTGCTGCTGCCGCCCTCCACCGCCTCGGGGGGTGGGCAGGTCTGCTGGGAACGCGAACCGGCGACGGGTGAAGGCGGCTTGTGGTTGCCGGACGTCGAGGCGGTCGTGGACGCGCTCGTGGAGGCGAGCAGCGGCGCCCCGGGTGGTGGCAGCCGGCTCGCCTACTGAGCGCGGCGGACCCGGGAAGGGAACGTGCGGGGAAGCGCCGGGAGATCCCGGTGGCGGCCGCATCACTCGTACGGGTGCCAGCAGGGCCGGTTTCCAAGGGAATTGGGCGCGGGGATCTCCGGGGCCCTTTCCGGCGTCGCTATCTTCGGCGAATGAATCTCCGCCTGATCGGTATCGGCGCCGGTGTGCTGGTCATCTTGTCGCTTCCCCTCGCCGGGGCGATCGCCGGGCCGGATTTCGCCGGTGAGGATGACGGAAAAGGCGGGGGTTTGCTCTCCTCGCTCGGCCTTTCCGGCCCTTCCCGTACGCCGGTGGCGCCCGGTACCCCCGGCGCGGCACGGTCGGCCGAGCGCGAGGTCCTCCCGTCGCAACCCGGGCCGGACGTGCGGCCCCGTACGGACACCCGGTGCGGTCCGGAACTCTCCTCCCCGCACGGGGTGGAGGCGCAGACCTGTGTCCTGGAGAGCGGGGGGCAGACCTGGGGGCGCAGCTACTACCGCAACACCAGTGGGCGGACCCTGGACGCCGTGCTGACCGTCATGGGGCCCGAGGGACGCACGGTGCAGATCCGCTGCGTCGTCGGGGCGGGGGACGAACCGGGTTTGTGCGAGACGCCCCAGGAGGAGTCCGCGGGAAAGCCGATCGACTACTCGGCTGTAGCGGAATTTGCAGTTCCGGATGAGGAAGGGCAGCTGCTCCTGCGGTCCGGGAGCAACTCACCGGAGCCGGGCGACGGTTGACCGCAGCCTGAAATGGAAGGGCCCGGTCGCTGGCGACGGGGGATGCACCAGCGACCGGGCTACAAGAACGGTAACAAGAGATCGCCTGTTCGCAAATTCGATCTCTGATATTCAGACACCGATTTGCAGGCGATTAGAGGGAGTTGCCGCCGCCGTCACGGCTCCCGCACGCCGGCCGGCGTCAGCTGAGCGTCACCTGGCGGTTCGTGAGACCACCGCGTGCGCGGCGTTCCTCGGCGGTGAGCGGGGCGTCCGTGGACAGGGCCGCGGCGAGCCGCTCCGCGAACTCGGCCGCCGGCTTCTCCACGTCGTCGGCGGAGACCCCGGTGGGCAGGTCCCAGACAGGGACGACGAGGCCGTGCGCGCGGAAGGAACCCACGAGTTTGGTGCCCTCGCCGAGCGAGGAGGTACCCGCGGCGTGCAGTCGCGCCAGCGCGTCGAGCAGCTTCTCCTCGGGGTGCGGCATGACCCAGCGCAGGTGGTTCTTGTCCGGCGTCTCGCACCAGTAGGCCGCGTCGACGCCCTCCAGCTTGACCGTCGGGATGGCGGCCGCGTTGGCGCGTTCCAGCGAGGCGGCGATCTCGGGGGAGGACGTCTGGGCGCTTTCCGACTCCGGAATCCAGAATTCGAAGCCGCTGTGCACAACCGGCTCGAAAACGCCGTCCAGGTCCAGCAGATCCTGCAGGCGGGTGCCCTCGGCCGGAACTCGACGGGCCGGAACCGGCGTTCCCGGTTCCGCCACGAGCGCGCGCTCCAGGGTGTCGGCCATATCGCGGGCCAGGTCACCGGTGGTCGAGTCGTTCTGCAGGCCGAGCAGGACGGAGCCGTCCTCGCGGCGCAGGGCCGGCCACGCCATGGGCAGCACGGTCACCAGCGTGACGGACGGGACGCCCTCGGGCAGTCCGTCCTTGAGGGTCAGCGGGATCGTGGCGGCGGGTACGAGCTCGCGCAGCGCCACCCAGTCGCATTCGCCCGGCAGGCCCTCGAAGGGACGCTGCACGTGCTCGGTGACGGCGTGCGCGGCGGCCGCGCCGTGGCAGGCCTTGTAGCGGCGACCGGATCCGCAGGGACAGGGCTCGCGCGCGCCCACCACCGGGATTTCCCCGTTGTTGAGCTGCGGCTTCGCGGTCTTCGCGGCGGGGCGCTTCTTGGCCATCGTGGGTGTCTCCCGGTTGCGGCGGTACGGCGGGTCTCTCTGGTCGCGAGCCTAGCCGTTCGTACCGCCGGAACCGGTGGGGTGCGGCCGGGAGCACGGTCGGCGTGCGCTCCCGGACGGCCGCCCGCGCGGATGATCCGGTACTACGGGGATCGATGCGGATGGGGCGGACGATGCGGTCGGTTGGTAGTCGGTCGCTAGTCGGTTGGTGGGTGCGGTCCCGTGCGTGGGATCCCGTCACGGATCCAGATCTTCGAAGGCCGACGCGAAGCCGATCGCCGGGGCAGTGACGCGCGTAGCGAAATCGTCGTGGCGCGCCCCACGGGCAACGATCACCCACACGGTGACCTCGCCCGCCGCCCCGTCCCGGACGCCCCAGTCCTGGGCCAGGGCGCTGATGATGTTCAGCCCGCGGCCGCCCCGCGCGGTGACCGAGGGCGTGGCCGGAACCGGGCGGGTGGGACCGCCGCCGTCCGTGACCTCGACCGTCAGTCGTCCCGCTTTGTCGACGCGCCACGCGGCGCGTATCTCCCCGTCGCCGATCTCCCGAGAGCCCAGGGGCCGGCCGTGTCGGCAGGCATTGCTGAGCAGTTCGGAAAGGATCAGTACGGCATCGTCCACGACCGATTCGGACAGGCCGCTGATGCGAAGTTGTTCGCGCATGCGGTGTCTCGCCTTGCCCACGCCCGCAGGACCATGGGACACGTCCATGCACGAAGACGTGGGCACTTCCTGTGCCATCACCAACGCCACCCCCGGTACCTCCTTAGCCCCACGCCATGATCTGGATGCCCCAATGGCCTGGACCGGAAACCGCCACAACCGGGTCCTCTGACGCATTCATGACCACCGATCGCGGAGCGGATGCGCCGGAGCACACCCTGTCACGGGCGGGTCGCCTGTGACGGGTGCGCAAATACGGACGTCAGCGCCCCAGTTGTGACAGAACCTGACGGGGCCTGTTCGTGATGATCGCTTCCACGCCCAGGTCGGCGCACAGCTGAACGTCTTCGGGTTCGTTCACGGTCCATACGTGAACGGAGTGCCCCGCGGTCTGGAGCTTGCGGATGAAGCCGGGGTGGCTGCGCACGATCCGCATGCCGGGTCCGGCGATCCGGACCCCGGCGGGCAGTCGGCCGTCGCGCATCCGGGGCGAGATGAACTGCATCAGGTACACGGTCGGGATGGTCGGGGCGGCGGAGCGCACCCGGTGCAGGGAGCGGGCGGAGAAGCTCATGACCCGGACCGGGTGGGGGCCGTCGGCGGGCGGGGCGTCCAGGCCGAAGCGCTTGAGCAGGAAGAGGAGGCGCTCCTCCACCTGTCCGGCCCAGCGGGTCGGGTGCTTCGTCTCGATCGCCAGCTGGACCGGCCGGCCGGCGTCGGACACCAGCTCCAGCAGCCTCTCCAGGGTGAGGACGGAGGTGCGCTCGGGGTCGGCGTCCCAGTCGGGGGACTCCTCGCGGTCCTTCCAGGATCCGAAGTCGAGGCCGGTGAGGTCGGCCAGCTCCAGGGCCGAGACGGCGCCGCGACCGTTCGACGTACGGTTCACCCGGCGGTCGTGGACCAGGACCAGATGGCCGTCGGCGGTCAGCCGGATGTCGCATTCGAGGGCGTCGGCGCCGTCCTCGATGGCCTTCCGGTAGGCGGCCAGGGTGTGCTCGGGGGCATCCTCCGAGGCGCCGCGGTGGGCGACGACCTGGATGGGGCGCGGCGTTGCGTGGGTCACCCGGTCATGGTGCCATCGTGGCGCACCCGCGCGTCGGGGCGAGTCCTGGGGATGCGCCCGAAATGTCGGGGATAAAGGATGGGGGAGACGCACAGGTCCGGCTTACAGTGCTCTGACGGGTCATGGGAAAAGCTTCACCCTGGAACTTGCGCGGCGCGTCGAACGTTTAGTCGGACCGAGGTCGGGTCGATATCGCCAGATATTTCCAGTAGCTGTGCCAGCCGTATAAGCCGTGTGTAAGCCGTGTGTGACGAGGAGAGAGCGCTGTGAGCACCGAGAACGAGGGCACCGCGGCCCCGACGCCCCCCGCGGCCCCGTCCGCACCTCCCGTGCCGGTGGCCGCTTCCACGCCCGACGCGGCTCCGGCCGACCGGATTCCCGGGACCCCGGCCGCGCCGGCTCCGGCCCCGGGCGTCGAGCAGACCCAGCAGCTTCCGCCGACCGCGCCGCCGGCGCCGCCGCAGGCCCCGGACCACGCCCCGCCGGCCCCGCCCGCTCCCGTGGACCCGGCCGCTCCGGCCGCTCCGGCCCAGGGCTACGCCCAGGCGCCGCCCTACGGGCAGCCGGCCCCCGCGGCCGCGTACGGCGCCGAGGGCTGGCCGCCTCCCCCGCCCGCGGTTCCCGCGTACGGGGCCGGCGGCCACGGCGGCGGTACCTGGGGCGCACCGCTCGGCACCGACGGCACCCCTCCCCCCAAGCCCAAGGGCAAGGGCGGCCTGATCGCGGGCGTGCTCGTGGCTGCCCTGCTCGCCGGCGGTGTCGGCGGTGGCATCGGGTACTGGGCCGCCGACCGGAGCGAGGGCGGCTCCGGCTCGACGACGATCACCGCGAGCACCCCCAAGGACCTCAAGCGGGACTCCGGCTCGATCGCCGGACTCGCCGCCGCGTCGCTGCCCAGCGTCGTCACCATCGAGGCCTCGGCCTCTGCGGGGGACGGCGAGGGCGGCACCGGCACCGGCTTCGTCTACGACCAGCAGGGCCACATCCTCACCAACAACCACGTGGTCGCCTCCGCGGCCAACGGCGGCAAGGTCTCCGCGACCTTCTCCGACGGCAAGAAGTACGAGGCCGAGGTGATCGGCCGGGCCCAGGGTTACGACGTGGCCGTCCTCAAGCTGAAGAACCCGCCGGCCGGCCTCAAGCCGCTCGCGCTCGGAGACTCGGACAAGGTGGCCGTCGGCGACGCGACCATCGCGATCGGCGCACCGTTCGGCCTGTCGAACACGGTCACCACCGGCATCGTCAGCGCCAAGAACCGCCCCGTGGCCTCCGGCGACGGCTCCGGCAGCAAGAACTCGTACATGAGCGCCCTGCAGACGGACGCCTCGATCAACCCCGGCAACTCCGGCGGTCCGCTGCTCGACGGCCGCGGCGCGGTGATCGGCATCAACTCGGCGATCCAGTCCGCCGGCAACGGCGGCTTCGGCGGCGGCCAGGCCGGTTCGATCGGCCTCGGCTTCGCCATCCCGATCAACCAGGCCAAGAACGTCGCCCAGTCGCTGATCAAGACGGGCAAGCCGGTCTACCCGGTGATCTCGGTCTCCGTCGACCTCCAGGCGAAGGCCGACGGCGCGAAGGTCTCCGAACAGGGTGCCCCCGCCAACGAGCTGGTCGACCCGAACGGCCCGGCCGGCAAGGCGGGCCTCAAGCCCGGCGACCTCATCACCGAGTTCGGCGGCAAGCCGGTCGACAGCGGGCCGACGCTGATCAGCATGATCTGGACGTACAAGCCCGGCGACACGGTGAAGCTCACCTACCAGCGCGACGGCAAGCCCACCACGGTCGACATCACGCTCGGCTCGCGCGTCGGCGACAAGTAGCGGGCTGATCAAGCCGGTGGACCTCGGGTCAACGGGGCGATGAAACAGGCTTGATGGGAGGGGCCGTGGGCGGGATTCCGCTTACGGCCCCTCCCAACATCCGCTTATGCTTCGGTCGTGTTCGATTCACGGCACATACGGACATTCCATGAAGTGGTCACCGCGGGGTCCTACTCGGCGGCCGCGCGCGTCCTGGGGTACACCCAGCCGGCGATCACCCAGCAGATGAAGGCGCTCGAACGCGCCGTCGGCACACCGCTGTTCACCCGCGTCGGCCGGAAGATGAAACTCACCGAGGCCGGCGAATCCCTGGCCCGCCACGCCGAGTCCATCCTGGGAAGCCTCTCGGCCGCCGAGGCCCAGCTGAAGGCCTACACGCGCCTGCGCACCGGCCGCGTACGGGTCTGCGGCTTTCCCAGCGCCAACGCCACCCTCGTCCCGGAAGCCCTCAGCCAACTCGCCAAGGAACATCCCGGCGTACAGGTCGAACTGCTCGAAGGGGAACCGCCCGAGTCGCTGCGCCGGCTCCAGCGCGGCGAGTGCGACATCACGCTGGCCTTCACCTATCCGGGCCTGCACGAGGAGGTGCCCGAGGACGTCGCCGAGGTCAGGCTGCTGGAGGACCAGCTGACGGTGCTGCTTCCGACCGGGCACCCGCTGGCCCGCCGCCGGGCGGTGCACCTGGGCGACCTCGCCGAGGAACGGTGGATCGCCGGCTGCCCGCGCTGTCAGGCGAACCTGCTGCACGAATGCGCGGAGCTGGGGTTCGTCCCCGACATACGGTTCGCGACCGATGACAACCTCGTGGTCCAGAGCCTCGTCGCGCAGGGCCTGGGCGTGGCGATGATGCCCGCGCTGGTCCTGCCCTCGCTCTCGCTCAACCGGGTCTGCGGACGCGTGCTCCAGCCGGCGGCCCGCCGCCACATCGCCGCGTACGTGTACCGGGACCACTTGCGGATCCCGGCGACGGCCGTGGTGCTGGACGCGCTGAAGCAGGCCGCGTCGAACCGCGTCGGCTGCTGATCCGACGGAACCGAACCTGCCCGACCCATAAGCGGAGCTTGGGTTTTCAGGGCAGAACTGGTGTTGGACGTGATGGACGGCCGGGCGGACGCTGCTCGTATGACCACCACCACGCCGGCCCGAACGACAGCGAGGATGGCCGCCCTCGTCAGTGAGATACGCAAGGTCGTGGACCGGGGCCTGGCCCCCGACCTGACCGCCTACCTGGTCGGAGAGCGGCTCGCCCCGCACCTGGGCACCCCCGACCTGCTCACCGAGGGACAGCGCGAAGGACACCCCGACCGCTACCGGCAGCACATCCTGCACACCGAACCGGACGGCAGCTTCTCGGCGGTCGCCCTGGTGTGGCTGCCCGGCCAGGAAACCTCCATCCACGACCACGTCTCCTGGTGCGTCGCCGGGGTGCACGAGGGCACGGAGAGCGAGATCCGCTACCGGCTGGCCCCGGCGGCGTCCCCGACGGAGCCCGCGCGCCTGGTGGCGACCGAACAGGTGGTCAACGGACAGGGCGACGTGTGCGGCTTCGCCCCGCCCGGCGACATCCACAAGGTGCGCAACTCCTGTCGTACGACGGCGATCTCCTTGCACGTCTACGGCGCCGACGTGGCCCGCCTGGGCAGCAGTGTCCGTCGGGTCTACCCGGAGCCGGTGGACTGATGGCACTGCTGAACCGCACCCCGCACCGGCCGGAGCGGGTGCGGCTGCTCGATGTTTCACGTGAAACGCCGAGCTCCTGGCCGGGGTTGATCCTGGCCGCCGCAGGCGCTCTGGTGGCCTGGGGCGTGCACCTGCTGGTCCCGGCGGTGCCGATGCTCACCGCCGCCGTCGTGCTCGGCATCGCCGTCGCCCACCTCCCCGGCCTGCGGACCGTCGTACGGGGCCCCGCCCGCCCCGGTCTGTCCCTGGCGGGCCGGCGACTGATGCGGATCGGCATCGTCCTGCTCGGCCTGGGCCTGGGCCTCGACCAGGTGGTCAGGCTGGGCTGGGCGACCGTATTGATGGTGACCGGCGTCGTCGTCGCCACCTTCCTCGGCACTCTGTGGCTGGGTCGCCGCCTCGGACTCCCCGGCGACCAACCCCTGCTGATCGCCACCGGCTACTCGATCTGCGGCGCCTCGGCGATCGGCGCGGTCAGCCAGGTCTCCGGCAGCGACGAGGAGGACGTCGCCTCCTCCGTGGCCCTCGTCACCCTCTGCGGAACCCTCGCCATCGCCGTTCTCCCGCTGCTCCAAGGCCCGTTGGGGCTCTCCGACCCGGCCTTCGGACGCTGGGTGGGCGCGAGCGTCCACGACGTCGGGCAGGTCGTGGCGACCGCGCAGACGGCGAGCCCCGGCGCGCTCGGCGAGGCCGTCCTGGTCAAGCTGATGCGGGTGGCCCTGCTGGCCCCGCTGGTGGCTGCGGTGGCCCTCTCGCTACGGGCCCGCCGACGCGGAGTGCGCACGCCGTCGGGGCGCAGGCCCGCCCCGGTACCGCTGTTCGTGGCCGGGTTCCTGGCCGCGGCCGCCGTGCGCGCCACGGGCCTGCTGCCCGACGCGGCGCTGGAGTGGGCGCACACGGCCCAGGAGGCGCTCCTGGCAGCCGCCCTGTTCGGCCTCGGCAGCGCGGTGCACCTGCCGACGCTGGCCAAGACGGGCGGGCGCGCGGCTGTGTTGGGGCTGGGGGCGTGGGTGATGGTGGCGGGAGTCTCGTACGTGGGGGTCCTGCTCACCGTATGAGTCGACCATGAGGCGGGGCAGCGAGCGGAGTTGGCCATTTCATGGCCGGAACCGACCGAACGTTCAGACTGCCCGCTGACTTCTCGCGACCTCCGTGCGACGCTGCCCCGGCCATCGCACGGCAGCACAGTCGATCGGCACCGATCGATGGAACCGAGTCCGCACCGACTGATCCGCACCGACTGATCTGCACCGACTGATCCGCACCGACAGATCCGCACAGACAGAGCTCTTCACCCCCACCCTGCCCGGGCCGGACCGGTCCGGGCACGGCAGAAGGAGTCCTGCGTGAATCGTCATCGCACGGCGGCGTCCGTCCTCCTCGCCGCGGGCACCCTGCTCGCGGGAGCCCTGACGGCGGCCACCCCCTCGGCCGCCGCGGAACCGTCGCCCACCTCGTTCCGGCAGCAGCACAGCCAGGGGTTCTGGACCGCGGAGCGGATGCGGCAGGCCGTCCCGCTCGACGTGACGGCCGCTCCGGGTTCCGTCCGGACGGCCCCCTCGACCGCCGGCCGGCCCACCCTCGTGGCACCGACGCCCGCCTCCGTCCCCGCCCCCGCCCCGGCCTCCCTCACGGCTTCCGCGGCCTCCCCCACGGCGTTCCCGCAGGCGGGCGGGGCTTGGACGGGCGGCGGGGCGGTCGTGAAGACCTCGGGCCGGGTCTTCTTCACCATGGGCGGTCGGACCGCGTCCTGCTCCGGCGACTCGGTCACGAGCGCCAACGGCAGCACGGTCATCACCGCCGGCCACTGCGTGAAGTACCAGGGTGCCTGGCACACCAACTGGGTCTTCGTGCCCGCCTACGACAACGGCAACGCGCCCTACGGCCAGTGGCCCGCGACCAAGACCTTCGCCACGGACCAGTGGGCGGCGAGCGAGGACATGAACATGGACGTCGGCCTCGCCGTCGTCGCCCCGCTGAACGGCCAGAAGCTCAGCCAGGTCGTCGGGGCCCAGGGCATCCTCTTCAACGGGGGCTACAACAAGAGGATGTACTCCTTCGGCTTCCCCGCTGCCGCGCCGTACGACGGCTCCAAACTCGTCTACTGCAGCGGGAACAGCAACAAGGACTTCCTCCTCACCAAGGACCACGGCCTGGGCTGCAACATGACCGGCGGCTCCAGCGGAGGCCCCTGGTTCCAGGACTTCAACGAGGTGACCGGCCTCGGCACCCAGGTGTCGGTGAACAGCTTCGGCTACGTCTTCCTCCCGAACCGCATGTACGGCCCGTACTTCGGCAACGAGGCCAAGGCCGCCTACGACAAGGCCCAGACGGCCTGACCCGGCCGGCTCCCGGCCCCGCCCGGAACACCCACCCCACCCACCCCCACATCCCGGTACTCTGTACCGGCCAGGTGGGTTGCCCGAGCGGCCTAAGGGAACGGTCTTGAAAACCGTCGTGGCGCGAGTCACCGTGGGTTCAAATCCCACACCCACCGCCACAGGTCAGACGACGCGCTGATCAGAAGGGGTGTCCCGACCAGGGGCACCCCTTCGTCATGCGGGCCTGTCTCACCCTGACCCGCCCCTGTGCTGCTTTGGATCATCGTGTGTGGACCAGGCGTGGACCAGGACCCGGGTCGTATCCCGCCAGCTGAACCTCTCGTCGGAGGTGGCCTCGGCAGGAGCGGGCGCAGGAGGCACTGACGCCGCAGCAGAACCACGAAACAGGTTGGTGGCCAGGACGCGGCTGAGCGCAGATTGGACATAGGGCGCGACGAGTCGGGCGCGCAGACGCGGGATGTGAAGGCCGGCGCCCGAGCCAGAAGGTCAGGCAAGTGCCCTACGGGCGAAATTTGCCCGTCGGGTCGGGACTATTGACGGGCCAACTGAGAGAACTGGCATCGAGCGCGAATGATCTCTCGATGAATTCGAGCGAGATTTGAGTATCCGGGCGCGCGTCGATGCGGGTGGCTATTCCCAGCTCCGGAGGGATTTCAAGGGCGACTTGCGAAATCCAGTCTAGGATTTCGAGGCGACTCTCCTCGGGGCTGCCGGATGGTAGCACTGCAATTATTTCGTAGCTGACACCCATAGGCGTGGTCTCGAAAGTTGCAAGAATATCTCGGGCCTCTGCTGCAATTTTTCTGGTCCGCTTCGCTTTGACTTTCTTGATGAGCGAGTCGGCCAGCTTTACATATTGCTGAGGAATGGCCGGTCGATCGTACCTAAGTCCGAGCCAAGTCTTGAGGCGGCGCGGATTGGGTGTACACGTTACATGTTCCGCTGCAGCCAGAGTCAATGGGTGTACTAGAAGGCGCGGTAGATTGTTATCGATATGGGCGCCGGAACTGTCGAGCCGAAAAAACTGGCTGCGGATTCCCCAATCAGATGGGGGGTTTTCGCGCAGTACGGGGCGTAGCTCAACCAGCACTGGGCATGCCTCTTCGAGGGTTGCCTTCCAGGCAAGCTCGCAATCCTGAGCCACCACGACCCACTCGTCGTACACTTCTCGGCGCTCTTGTGGCCGACCATCTGCGACGGAGACCCAGGACAGGGGCAGGGGGAGGTGCAGTTGGCACCCCTGTCGCCAACCCCTGGAACGAAGGGAGGTCGGAGCGCACTCTGGCTCGTCTTCGTGTTGCACGTCGATGGCGCTCAGATCATCTCCACGGTCGCATCGGGCAGAGGAGTGTTTCTGCCAGAGGTGAGCATGTCCTCTCGGGGGCCGTGTAGTGCCTCAAGCGTGCGGCTGTAGGCCCGGGGGAAGTTTTCCGAGATGAGGAGCGCAGTGGCCGTTTGCCCATCGTTCCCGCGTATTTCTAGTGCAATGGAAAGGCGATTGGGATTCGCGCCGGCTGCTTGATAAAGGCGGCGCATGAGATTGTGTAGCGCGGGGACACGTGTTGCGGCTGGGCGTGACTTCGGGGAGACAGTGCCGTCTGTCTCCAGTTTTCGCACAGTCGTGTGAGAAGTTCCTAGGACCTCGCCGAGATAGCGCTGGGACCAGCCTGTCCAGCTTCTAATCTCGCGGATCATCTGTGGGAGAGGTGAGGTGACCTCATCCGCACTCTCTGGAATCTCCACCCATCGGGTGAAATCGCTCAGGAAGTTTCTCCCCGTGCTCTGCTGGGGAGCGAGTCGGACCCACGGGTTGGAGTTTGTGGCGTTCCCCAGCACTTCGGCAGAAATCCCGAATGAGTCTGGGTTGCTGTAGCCTGACTTCCCAAGCCCTTGCGAGGGCCAGGTGGTGCTACTCATTTCCTTCCTCCCCTCGGACCGTTACTTCGAACTCTTCCTTGCCGGCATCTGTGACCGCCCAGAAAAAGATCTTCTCGATTTCCGTGTGCAGTTCATGGAACTGTTCGGCCAATGCCTTGGGGTCGAATTTTTGCGGCGCTGCGATGAACATGTCGATGTCCAGGACTAGAGACGGCGCATCGAGCGGGCGGGGCGGCACCCCAGCGATGACGCTACCGGCTGGCACCACTCCGTATCGAGTGATCCCCTCAACTGGCTTGTCCAAGGCCCAGGCGAAGTTGCCCGTAGGAGGCCGCCGTAGCCGAGTCTCAGTGATCGTCGCCACGAGGTGCTCCGGTGGTGTCAGCTCGGGATCCGCGAATCCGATGATCTGTGGCTTGAACCATGTTGACCAGCCGAGGCGATCGGTTCGGACGACGTTCATGTAGCGCGTCCCGATCCTGTCGCACCTACGAACGTTCATGGCCTCGGTGAGAGCTGTGCAAACCTGTTCGAACATGTCCTCTATGTCCTGCAGGCCCGGGTAGTCACTGCCGCCCACGCTCAGGCTGGCGCTACTCTCGGTCACCGTCAGCGTCCACCCGTCGTCGTTGGTGAACTCGTTGATCCAAATCTCGTTTGAGTCCGATGCGGCGGGGCCCGTAGGCCCTACCAGCATGGATACCTGTTGAACCCGGTTCCGATTCATGTAGGGGAACAGGTCAAAGAGAGCGTCTTGCAGGGGTGCGATGCCGTCAAGTGTCTGAAGGCGGGCCAGTACCGGGAAGCTCACCTGAATGATCACCTGAGCAAGCGGTGCTCGCCCCATGGCGTAGCGCGGAGGGTCAGGCAGCAACAGCATCCAAGCTCCAAGTTTCCAGGAAAGTTCCATCACCGTATCTCTTCCCCACCGCGGGGACGAGCAGTACGTAGCCAATGGCTGATTCCTTAGAGTCGGTGCTGGCGCAGAGAGGATTGCGATCTACTCAGCTTCAAGTGCCCTTTCGATCTGACTGTTCGCGTGCTGCTGGTTGCGGCGGATGGCCTTGGCGTAGAAGCGGAACAGCACGGCGATGCTGTGGCCGGCGCGGCGGGCGACCTCGGCCGGGGAGACGCCGGACTCCAGCCAGAGGGAGACGCACGCGGCGCGGAGTCCATAGGGGACCTCAGCCAGGGGGGTCTTCACTTCCTGCTTGGTGAGGACGGCCCGGCGAGCAGCCTTCCAGATGTCGCCGTACTCCTTGCTCAGGAGGCCGCCGCCGCGAGCGGCGCGGAAGAGTCGGCCGTCCTCGGAGGTGCCGAACTCCGCGATGTGGTCGCGGATCAGGCGGACCAGGACCGGCGGGATCGGTACCTCGCGGGTGGCCTTTCGGGCGCGCTTCTTGAGGCCCCTGGAGTCGTAGGACTCCCCCGAGTCGGTCCAGCCGGAGCCTACGCGCGGGGAACTGGACGACAGGATGACTTGGCCCCAGCCTTCCTCGGGCAGAGTGAAGTCCGACTCGCGGAGACCCACGGCTTCGCCGGGACGGGTGGCCGCGTAGTAGAGACACCCGAAGAACGCCTTGAGGTGCCGACCACGGTCGTTCTGTTCGCCCAAGGCGTCGATCAACTTGCGGGCCAGGGCCGGGCCGGGGACGTATCGGAAGTCGATCTCGTCTTCAGTCTCGGGTGCCGTCCAGTCCACCTTGGTCAGGGGCAGGGAGGGCAGGCGGTCCAGCTCGACCGCGTACCGCAGGCAGTTGCTGAATACGGGCACCTTGCGGTTCACCGTGTTGTCCGCCGCAGCGGTCCCGTCCATCTTGCGGGCGAGCGCGTCCAGGGCGGACCGCACGACCGTCGGCGTGTTCAGGGACGAGATGTCCACGGACTTCCGGCCGATCCAGTCGAGGGCTGCCACGATGGCTTCGGGTGCTTCCTCGGCTTCCACCCGGGCCACGAGTTCGCCGTCCTGGTCGAGGACGAGGCGGAAGGCCCAGGAGTAGAGGGCGGTCCGCAGGACCCGGGGAGCGGGGGCACCGCGGTTGTCCTTCACCAGGCGCGGGGTGACCGTGGCGAGCGCGTCCGCGATGCTCGCGCGGTGCTTGGCCGAAGCGTTCGGCCACTTCATTGCCACGTACTCCCGGGTGTGCGCGAACCAGGTGGGGGACTGGGCCGCCTGCACTTCGGAGGCCGGCAAGCCGGTCTCGGTGTCGAACTGCTCGCGCTTGCGCAGCGCGGCCAGCAGCTCGGAGCGCCGGCCGTCCGCCTGGGCCTTGATCTTGTAGCTCTTCGAAAACGGCTGCACGCCGACTCGCCAGCGCAGCTGATAGGCCGCAGCGCGGTCGGGGCGCTTGCGGATGCCCCAGATCTGCACGTCGAAGGTCAGCACGCGGGCACCTCGCAGCCCTCGAACCACGCGTCGAGGTCGGCACGGCGGATGCGGATCTGTCCGTTGGGGAGCTTGAGGCAGCGGGGCGCGTTGCCGCGAGCGCGGAGCCGGTAGAAGGCGGCCCGCGACATGCGCAGCTCGGCCAGCGCTTCCACCATGGTCAGCATGCGGGTGGTCGGTGCGGCGGTCACTGCCATACCTCCCCTTCGGTCTTGGCGCGTTCCTTGTCGGCGCGGGTCTGGTTGATTTCGTGGCGTGTCTGGTTGGCGAGGAGTTCTTCGCCGGGGCGGTAGCCGGAGGCGAGGTAGGCCCAGGAGGACTCGGTGACGAGCACGGTGTCCGGGGCTGGGGCGGGGTGGCCAGCGCGGACGCGGGCGGTGTCAGCCTGAGCAAGGCGCCAGGCGCGGCGGATGTCGCGGAGTGCGCTGAGGGTGGTGGAGTAGGCGCGGGACTTGGTGGAGAAGTGGCCGCGGAAGCCGAGCATGTGGGCCCACTTGCAGAGCTTGAGGTCTGCGAACTCGGGCAGGCCGCCCAGGTCCCAGGCGGTACGGATCATCTGTCGGACGTGCCGGTGTACGGGCAGCTTCCGAAGGGGTTCGGCCTGGCGGGTGCCTTCGCAGTCGGGGCAGAGATCCTTCACCCGGCCCCCGACAGTCCCCCGGCCGGAGCAGGTCCGGCAGACCAACGAGCGGTCCACGGTGCCTGAGTCCTCGGCGCTCTTGGTGGCGTACTTGGCGACGTACCCGGCCACGGCCGCGTCAGTGAGTTCGCCGTTCCCCAGCGCGGTGATCTCCCGCACGTCGAGCATGGCGCCCCAGCGAATCTCCTGGTCTCCCACGGTGTCCGAGGAGACGGTGAGGGCGGTGCGGGGGACGGCGTTGCGGATGGCGTGCGTGAGGTCATCCACAGCGGCCCAGGCCGGCGGGGTGCTGGTGTGGCCGTCGGGCCCGTCGATGCGGACGACCGCGTGGAAGTGGACCAGGCCGCGCTTCTGGTACTCGGCGACCTTGGCGAAGGACACGCGCAGGACCTGCTTCATGTCCTTCTGCGTGATCCCGAAGTGGGCGGCCAGGGCGCGGCGGAGGTTGAGAGTGAAGCGTGCCCACAGGGCCCCGGCGTGGGCGTTCCACAGCACGGCGCCGGTGTAGTCGTACGACTTAGGGGCCAGGGGCGTGCCGAGTTCGGGAGCGTCCTCGGGGTGGTGGGCGCCGCAACGGCAGGGACGGGGCTTGCCGTCCTTGGCGGTGGGCCGGTTGTGGACGGGCCCGAAGGAGGGGGCCGTGAGGGTGAGGAAGACGCGCGGGTGAGTGCGGACGGACTCGGGGACGTCCTTGCCGCCACAGAGCCCGGCGCGGACGAGGTGGAACGTGTCGGCGGCGTAGGTACGGGAGCAGGCAGGGCAGCGGGAGGCGCGGCGGTTGCCGCAGGTCGTCAGGAGCCGTCCGGTGGGCTCGTCGCTGGTGGAGTACGAGCGGATCGTTTCTCCTGTGGCGGCGTTGCGGGTGTGGGTGTGGCCGACGAGGTTGACGGGGCGGGTGCAGCCGCGCAGGCGGGTGATCTGGTCGAGGGTGCGGTCGAAGTTGTCGAGGTTGGCCAGCTCGATCAGGTCCCGGACAGCGGGGCTGATTACGTGCCGCAGGTCGAGGTTGCGGGGCATCGGCAGGAGGATCCTTTCCGCTGATGAGGGGCCCCGGGCAGCACCCCACCACGGTCGGGGTGGGGTGCTGCCCGGAGGCATGACAGGACAGGCCCGGGAGGGGCCGAGGGTGGAGAAGTGCCGGAAGGCCGGCGGGAGGATCAGGCCGACAGGGCCGCGTGCGCGGCGGTGGCGAGCGGCAGGGCGATGCCGAGGCGAGTGCGAAGCTGCACCGGAGTGATGGGTTCGCCGTGTGCGGCCAGGTGGGATGCGGCGATGGTGCGGGCCGCGTCCATCAGCGGCTCCGGGACCACAGGCGTCCGAGCCGGGGCGGTGTTCGTCACCGGGGCTCGTGTGGGGGTGGCAACCGGGGCCGGGTCGGCGAGGGGTGCCGCGGGTTCGGCGACGGATTCCATCACGGCCGGGACCGGTTCTGTGTCCGGCTCAGAAGCCGGTGCAGTGACCGGTTCGGATACCGGGACCGGCACGGGAGCAGGGGCAGCGGGGGTGATGGCGTGGAAGTGCCGGAGCAGGGCGGGGCCCACCGAGCCCCAGCCGAGCAGGAGGAGCGGGGCCACGCTGTCGAGGGCGGCCCGCCCGTAGTGTCCGGCCAGGAGCGGGTGTGCGGTGTTGAGGGCGAGGGTCAGCAGGCCGGACAGGTGCATGAGCCGAGTCGCCGAGCGCAGGTCACCGGCGGGGACTCCACGCAGAGACAGGGAGCGCAGCGCAACCAGAAGCCCGACCACCGACAGGTCCACCATGGGTGCGATCAGCGGAGCGATCGAGGCCGGGACTCCGAGGCGCAGGGCCAGGGCCCAGACGTTCCCGAAGGAGAACACGAACGCCAGGGCGGCGATCAAGATCATTACAACGGTGATGGTGCGCTGCGTAGTCCGGTCTTCCGTCAAAGTAATTCACCTCCCTTCCTGGCGAGTTGGGCGCGGGCTTGGCGTTGGGGAGTCAGGCCGCTGCGGGGATGTCGTCCTGTCCGGGGTCGTCCTTGCGCAGGTTGGGCCGGGTCAGGTTGGCGAGGAGTTTCGTGGGGTCCTGGGTGAGGTGGGCGGTTGCCTGGGCGACGGCCGCCGCGTCGGCGGGGTCGAGGTAGGGGGTGCGGACGCGGACGAAGCCGGGGCGTCCTTCGGCGGCCATGGACGCGACGCCTACGTACTGGGAGCCCTGGAGGTTGATCGGGTCCATGTCGGGCCAGTTGCGGATGTCGTCGCCGAGGGCTGCGACGGATGCTTCGGTGGTGCGCTGGTAGAAGGACAGGGCGGCGCTGCACACGTCCCGGATCGAGGTGGGGATGGCGTCGCCGGTCGCCTTCTGGGTGGCCGGCACCGTGAAGATCCCGACCGACCGGCCGCCCTTGACGAGCAGACCCACCAGGCGGACGTTCTCCGCCGCGAGGGCAGCGAGTTCGCGGGTCTCCTTGTCGCTGCCCTTGTGGTCGTGGAAGAAGGTGTGGGACTCGTCGATGACGGCGATCACCAGCGGCCACTGTGCGCTGGGGCCGACATTCCACATGTTCGCCGTGCCCAGAACCGACCTAGCCATCGTGGCGCGGTCGTGGAGCAGCTTGACCAGGCGCCGCAGCAGCTTGTTGGCCTCACGCAGGTCGTTTCCGGCGTGCGCGAACACACGGGGCAGCACGTCCGCGTAGTCACCGTGGGCGGCGTCCGACACCTTGCCGTCGAGCAGCGCGAACTGCACGGCCGGGGAGGGGCCGAAGTAGGTGATCAGCGAGGTGAGCTGGTTGGACTTGCCGCCACCGACACCGCCCGCGACCACCGCCCCCGACTTGTTCTTGAGCTCGATGTGGACCCGGGATCCGTACTCGTCGCGGCCGACCGGCCACACCGTCAGGTCAGTGGGCGGCCTCCCAGTCGGCACGTACTCGGTCTGACCGGTCAGCGGGTCGGTGCGGATCGCCCGCAGGACCGCGTGGCCAGGCTTGCCCGCCTCGACGGCGACCCGGACGCAGCCCCAGGCATCGGCCAGGAACCGGGCCTTGTCCTGGAGTTCCTTGATCCCGACCTTCGGCAGCAGCTTGATGTGGACGATCACCCCGTACCGGTCCGGCCGGGTCTTGATCACCGGGATCAGTTCGCGCGGCTTGGGTTCCGGGGCGCCCTTGCTCGTGGTGAGGAAGGACGACCAGGGCGGGGTTCGATCGGTGACCGACAGCCCGGCCATCTTCGCCAGTCGCGCCCACGTCATCCGGATCTTCACAGCCTGCCGGATACTCCGGCGCGTCTCCTTGTCCGCCCGCACATAGCGGACCGTCTTGACCACGGCCCACACCACCAGCAGCGCGGCGCAGACGACCAACACCACCGGTGCCCAACTGAATGCCTGTTCCAGGTTCATCGCGGCTTCCCCAGCCCCTTCTTCTTCATGTCCTCGATGGACCGTTTGATCTGTGCACAGATGCCGTATCCGTAGACCGACATCCGGGCCTCAAAGACCGCGTCGGAGACGTGCATCCGGGCGATCGGGTCCAGTTCGATCCCGTGGGCGGTGAAGACGGCCATCACGTCCTCGTACAGCGACGAGGCCCCCTTGCCGCCACCGGGCGGAGTAAGGGAACCCCGCCCGGCGGTGGCGCCCATTAGGCGACCTTCTTGATCGCAGCAGCCGCATCGGCCGACTCGGGGATCGTCACGGCCGGAGGGGCGGGCGCGGCCACGGCGGGGGCCTGGACCAGTTCCAGACGTGCGACCCGGTAGGCGACGCCGTCGGAGAGGCTGCCGTTGAAGATGCGGGCCCACGGGGTGGCGATCAGCTCCACCGGACGGACCATGAAGCCCGGCGCCAGACCCACCGGGAGACCGGACTCCGGCACGGTGATCTTGAGGATCTCAGCGCGGCCGTCCGACATCTGCATGACCGTGACCGTGTAGAGGGTTTCCCCCGTGTCGCGGTCCATCGCGATCTCGCCCGTCTGCGGGTTCTTGATCTTCGGGGTGCCCCCCGTGCCGGTCATGTAGGTGTCGGTCTCCTTGACGAGGACTGGGATACGAGCCATGTGGTCACTCCTGTGATTCGGAGCCCCTGGTGGGGCCGATGTGAAGACGTTAGCTCGCCAGGCTAGCCAGGTCAATGTGAAATAGATGCGTGACTTAGCTAGGTCTAGCTAGGTGGGTTGGCGGAACACGGGATAGCTGGGCTAGGGGCCGCTACGCTGGGCCCATGACGAAGCGGCCCTCCAGCGACACGCGTCCGCCCTACAAGCGGGTGGCGGACGTGCTGCGCGACGAGATCGAACGGGGTGTCCTACAGCCCGGCCAGCAGCTCCCCTCACACCGTGAGCTGCAAGAGCGGTTCGAGGTCGCCAACATGACCGCCCGCAGCGCACTGCGCGTCCTGCGGGAGGAGGGCCTGATCCACACCATCCAGGGTCGGGGCAGTTTCGTCCTGTCACCCCGGAGCCAAGAGGCCGGCGACGCCGAGCATCCGGGCGACCCGGTCGGCGACTACGTCCCTCCGGCCTGGTACACGATGCAGCTCGGCCGCAAGGAGATGTGGGTCGGCTCCGGAAGCCCGCCTTCACTGCGCGAGCTACTCAAGGGCGAGCCGAAGAGCTCCGGGGAAGCCGAGCCGAGCGCGCAGAGCCTCGCAGGCTCGACGGTCACCCCCGAGCCGGGAACGCTCACCCGGCCGGACGCCAGCCCGGAGTTCAACGCCCTGGCTCGACAGGTGGAGACCCTCACGCACCAGGTTGACCAGCTCACGCAGCTTGTGCAGCAGGTTCTCCAGGCGGTACCGAAGCCGGACCCGTCATAACGTCCAGCGCGTACGCCACCTCTTCCGCCAACTGGGCCAGACGCTCCACCCGCTCGCCCAGCTCGGCCAGGTACCCGGCCAGCACCTGCTGTTCCCACTCGTTCATGCCCACCCCGTTCTCGTTGCGCGTGTGCGGTATTTCCGACCGGACAGCACCCCCCGGCGGTGTCCGGCCAACACTGTGAGGGCTTGCAACTTCCCTGCCGATGGCCGGTAGTTGCGTCACTGTCCGGCCTCCCCTTCAGTGGCGTTCACGACCCAGAGGCCGACGGACCTGGCCCACCCTGCGACATCCCCGCGGATTGCTCGACCCCCGAATTCCGGATCTCCCGCCCCACGGGAAGGCGGCCCGGCCTCTCCCGCACCACAAGCCGCAGACCAGGCCCCACGGCCCGCCACACGGACAGCCGCCGAGACCTCCGAACCGGGCACACGCCCCCTCGGTTCCACTGACACCGCCTCCACTCGATCGTTCTGTCTGTCTCCAGGTTCCGGAGATGCCGGGAATTCGGGACTCACGGGTCGCGTGCTACAAACCGCCCGGCCCTGGCACTTGCTACAGGTGTCGGGAACCGCAAAGGTGTGACACTTTGTGATGCGCATCACGCCAACTCCTTCCGTGGTCTGCGTTTCCCGGGCTGTAGTCACAAGGTCCGGAGGATCCCCGGTTTGGCTGACCGGGGATCGTCGGCCACGTTCCGCCACCCCTGGATTTCTGGATCGCGTATAGAGGTGTCGCGATCGGCAACTCCGTGACCTCGAAAGCCTGTGACCTGGATCATGCTTCTCGCCTTCTGTGCGCATGGGCGCCGAAGCCTCCGGTGCGAGCCGCACGCAATCAGCGGAAGCGGACACCTCCCCCGAGCACGCATGACGCTCTCCCCCCACCCGGCCCCGAGACCTCCCCGGAACGGCAGTCACGGCCACGGCGGACAGGCCCGCGCGACCGCGGCACGAAGGAACCCGAACAGGACGCACCTGTGGACAACTTCGCGCAATGAGAGCCAAACACGGTCAGCCTGTGGATAAGGGAGAGCGATTCCGCGAACAGACTGGTGCAGAGCATGACGAAACAGCCCACTCCTACCGGCCGAAACGGCCGAAGGGGTGAGCTGTCGAAAGTTTCTTTACTGGATCAAGGCGGCCCGCTGACGCGGGCCGCGCGGCGCGGCGGCCCCAGGCCGCCGCTGGCTCCATGTCTCCGCCACCGCCCGCGACGGCCCCCGCCCACTCGCGCCGCAAAAGCCCGAGAAGCGGGCAGTCAGACCCGCGAAGAACCCCGCCAGCCGCCCCACGGCGAGCACGGCCGACAGCATCGGGACGTACGCCAGGGCCCGCGCGGGTCACCGCGGATTGCCCTTCACCCAGACGTGGCCGGGGCGGCCGGCCTCCACGGCTTTACCCACCTGTTCGGCTCGGGGCCCGCGTCGGGCAAGTCCAGGGGGCCACTCGTGCTAATTGCGGTCAGGCCCAAAGCCTGCCCGAGTTGCCGGCCAGCGTACGGCCCCCTGAACATGCCCGACCCCAACCCGAACAGGACACCGGCCAAAGCCGCTCCGGCCGACCGCGTGGTCACCTGACCGGATCAGGCGCCAACTCCTAAAGAAGGGGTGGTGGTTCACACGAGTGGGCCCCGGCGCGGGAGGAGTGCGCCGGGGCCCGGGGAGAGGCCAGAGTCAGGCATTGACCTCGGCGGGAGCCGAGACCGGAGGGCGGACACCGGCCAGTTCCTCGGCTCGGCCGAGGAGGTGGGGCGCCAGCTCGGGGTAGAAGCCGCGGGCGACGGCCTGGAGGAGTTCAGCGATCGCTGCCAGCTCGCCGATACGACCGGCCGGGGTGTTGAGGACCTGGGCGAAGTCGGCCCGGATGCGCTCGGCGACAGTGGGCACGAGGAGGCTGTGCGCGTGGAGGAGTCCGGGGTCGTAGCCGACGGGGACGCGGCCCCAGCGTTCCCAGTCCAGGAAGGTCAGGGGTTGGCCGGTGATGTTGCCCCAGTGGAGGTCGCCGTGGCCGGTGACGCGTTCGATCTTTGTGGGGGCGGGGATGCCGAGGAACTGGGGGAAGGCTCGCTCGATCCAGGTGTCCCGGACAGTCTCCTTGGTCCCCTCGGCCTGCGTCAGGCGGTCGAGTGAACGCCTCAGCAGGCCCCACCACGACTCCGGAAGAGCGGGGTCCCGGACCAGGTCAGCGCGAGTGGGTGAGACGACCGGGTGCGGTACGCGGTCCAGGACCTCGGACTGAAACGACCACTCGCCGTCCACCCAGTCGTGGACGCCGTGCAGCGCCGGACGTGGCACATCGCGGGGCACGAGGAGGGACGCGCCCACGGGGCCTTGTCCTGGGGTGCGCCCCGCGTTCTTCAAGTGGCCGCGGCTGACCCGAAGCCAGTACGCGCCCGCGCCGCGCCCCAGGGTGAATCCGGCGAAGCCCCACACCGGCGGGCCCGTACATGTGAGGCCCTGGGCTTTGGCCGCGCGCTCGTGCGCGGCCTCCATGAGTGCTCGGATGTCCTCATCCGGTGGCGAGTTCATCGGTCACTCTCCTGAGGTGTTCGGGGTCGAGGGGCGAAGCGAGTGCCTTCACCGCATCGTCCCAGTGATCACGATTCGTGGTGGAGGTCAGAACGAAGTCCAGGGCGGGGCAGGATGCGGCGGCCAGGACTCCAGAGGTGCCGGCCGACAGCCCAGGGCGGATCAGATCCACCAGTTCGGGTGTCATCGCATCCAGCAGTTCGCCGCCGTGCAGGGGGGCGGAGCCGAACGTGATCAGCCCGTCGTCCTTCGCCTGCACCAGCGGACCGCCCCCGTTCAGTGCCTGCGTGATCGGGGCGTCATCGATCAGGCCGACGGGCATCTGTACCGCGATCAGGTGGTGATCGGGGGACCCTGCGGCCTCCCGGGCCAGCGCCAGCAGCTCAGGCACACTGAACGCCCCCTCCCGCAGGCCCGACCAGGTGGCCACTCCGTAGCCGGGGATCTGCCCCTCGTGCACCTGCTCCTCCAGGACGGTGAACGCCTCGCGGAGCCGCCAGTGCATCGCCGACCGGTCCACTCCGCGACCAGCCCGTTCCGGGTTGTGTACGAACATCAGGTCCACCTGGCCGAGGAGGGCAAGAGCTTCTTCCACCTGATAGCCGACGAACGAGGGGTCGAGGCAGTGGCCGGCGGAGGCGTCGTGTTCGGTGAGCAGGCCCCGGCTGAGGGCGGCTCGACCCTGACTGCGGGTGAAGAAGCCCGTCTTGGTGGCGACGAGCGGAGGGCTGGGGGCTTCCCGCAGGACCCTGCCGAGGTCATGGAGGGCCTGGCCGTCGGCGTAGTTCGGGGCAGTGTCGATCCACGGGGTCCCGGCTTGCACCGCCATGCGCGCTGCTTCCACCACGTCTCGGACCCTGTAGGTGCCCAGGGCCAGGGACGCGGTCACAGCCCCGTCCCCACGACAGCGAGGGCCTGGCCCTCGATGAGGACCCAGACCAGGTCGGCCACGTCCTTGACCTCCAGGCCCGCAGCTGAGGCAAGGTTCCCCAGCGTCGCCGGCTGGCCGAGCAACAGCGTGTGAAGGACCGGCCCGGCGGACTCCGCGAAGTCCCAGGCTGTCCCGGCCGCCGAGAACGTGACTGTGCTGTGCCCGTCGTTCACCGTCACACGTGCCCGCGGGGCGGTGAGCCGTACGGTGATCTCCCGCATGGCGGGGAGCCCGTCAACGTAGGGCAGCGACGGGACGGCATGCCCGAGGTCGGTCGTGTCGCCGGACTCCGCCCAGTGCTCGATCAGCCGGGGATCGGCCAGGAAGTCGAGCACTTCGCGGCGTACGGCGGCGAGGAAGTCCGACTGTTCCGGCAGCGTGGCGAAGCGGGGGATGTCCGTGCGCAGGGGCAGGGTGGCCCGGAGCTGGTCCACGACCCAGAGCATGAGGTCGGCGCCGGTGTGCGGGACCATCCCGAAGGTCAGGTGGAGGGATTCCGAGCCCTGGTCGGCGGTGACCGCGTGCCACCAACCACGCGGCAGGTAGAGCACATCACCGGCCGCGAGCACAATGTCCGCCACCGGGTCGCCCTCCGGCTGCTCCGGCGATTCGACGTCCCGGAACGTAGGGGCCTGGCGGGTGGCTCCATACAACCGCCACCGCTTGGAGCCGTGCAGCTGCACCACCACGACGTCGTGGTCGTCCCAGTGAAGGCCAAAGCCCTCCCGCTCGGTCCAGGAGGCGTATGCGTTGGCCTGCACGGAGGTTCCGAGGAAGCGTTCCAGCCCCTCGGCCGCCGCCCCCACGGCGGGGTGGATCTTCTCGACCGCATCGAGGACCAGCGAGGCGCCTTCCTTGAGCTGGGTGTGCAGCTCCGCCGGCTGGATGCGGGACCAGGTCACGGCACGGCGGTTGGTCGTCGGGATCGCGTAGCGGTGCAACGGGACCGTCTCGCCGTCGGCCGACAGACGGAGCCGAGGCGGCTCCAGACGCTGCGTGGCGATGATCCGGTTCAGGTCGTCCCAGGTGAACAGGCTCGCCACGTCGGTGGCGCCAGGGAAGTGCGCGTAGGAGCGGTGGTACGTCTGGGCGAGGAACGTGTCCCCGCCCAGACGCCCCGCCCACGAGGCTGCATCAAGCATCGTGGGCGGCCCCGTCAGTCGTTGCCGTCGGAACGGCCACTGCTGACGTCAGACTCCTGCTCGGCGCGGGTCCGCGCGGCGACGATCTTCCGCTTCGCGACGAGCAGGCCACCCCCCTCGGGGGCTACGGAACTGGTGTTCTCTTCCACCATCGAACTTCCCTTCTACTTGGGGAACTCCCACCGGAAATTGGGTGGGAAGACTGGGGCCGAGCAGGTGAGCCGATCGGCTACGACGTGACGATGACGCCGAGGACGTACAGAGCCACCGAGCCGAAGACCATCGCCAGATACAAAGGGCCGGCGAACCGGCCGACCCGGCGAAGTACCCACATGCCTAAGCCGTGCACTACGCCGCCCCCGGCTCGGTCTCCGCGGGACGCTGGGCGCGGGCCGACACGGGCGAGGAGCCGAGGCAGCGGGGGCACTCACACGGCGGGTAGCGGCCCGGGTCCGAGAGGATGACGTACGGATCACCCGACTGGACACGGGTCGTCTGAGACCACGTACGGCCGGCGTCTCGTGAGACGCGAAGCGTCATGAGGAGGCGAGGCTCCGCAGCGAGGTCGAGAGGCCGAGAGAGCCGTTCGTGGACGTGTCCCTCAGCGCCGTTCTGCGTTGCCATACCCGCACCCTTCCGCTGCGCCATGCCCGGTCTGCTCGCGACAACTCCCAGGAAAGCGCCGGAAGTCGGCGGACTCCACGGCATACATGCCGCATTCTTGGAGCAGATCCGTGCACGGGTGCCGCAGGCTTCGAAGTCGCGGGAAGGGGTCGTCATGGGGCTAGCCGAACGGCGCAAGACCCTGGGCTACAGTCAGGAGAAATTGGCCGGGTTACTCGGCGTGGACCGCACGACGGTCGGGCGCTGGGAGAGCGGCAGGATCGAACCGCAGCCACCCCAGCGGCGAGGCTTGGCCATCGCCCTCGAAGTCAGCCTCCAAGAGCTTGACGCCCTCCTGACAGAGCTACGAGCCGCAGGGCAGGAGGCCACAGGGCAGCAGTCCAGTGACCCCCCGAGCGCGGGAGACCCCGACGAAATGATCCGCCGCGAATTCCTCCGCATCCTCACGGTCAGCGGGGCCCTGACGGCCCTACCGGTCGACGAGGCCGAGGCCCTCACCGATGGGGTGCTGAGGGGGATGCCCGCCGACTTCGAGCGGATGAACAGCCACCTGTGGCAGGTCTACCAACTGGCGCGTTCGAAAGGCTCGGTCTACCCCGTCATCCGTGACCAGCTGACGACTCTGAACGAAGCACTGGCCGCCAGCCGAGGCAGCTCCCGCCCCCTCCTGAGCGCAGCGGCCGACCTCTTCCAGATGGCCGGCGAAGTCGCCTTCGACGGGAACCGATATACCGACGCCGCAGCCTCGTACTCGCTCGCGGCCTCGGTCAGCAAGGACGCGGGCGCGTACGACCTGTGGGCCTGCGCCCTCGTACGCCACGCCTACGTGGACATGTCCGAGCAGCGCTACCGCCAGGCGGCGCAGATGCTGGGTGCGGCCGAACGGCTGGCCGGTCGAGGGAACAACGACCTTTCGACGCGGCACTGGGTCGCGTCGGTCCAAGCGGAGGCGTACGCCGGCCTTGGGGACCTCACAGCGTGCGAACGCGCGCTGGACCAGGCCGAGAAGGTCAGGGACCTCACCGCGGAGAGCACGAACGGCGGATGGCTCCGCTTCGACGGCACCCGCTTGGCCGAGGAACGCGGAGCCCGGTACGTGCAGCTCGGCCGCTTGGACCTGGCGGAGGCGACGTTGAAGGCCGCATTGGCCCAGACGGCCCTTGCCTCGGGGCAGTCGTATAGGCGCCGGGGCGCAGTGCTGACCAGCCTGGCCGCCATCGGAGCGAAGCGGCGTGATCCCGACCAGGTTCTTGCGTACGGGCGGGAGGCCGTCAGCCTGGCCCGAGCCTCAGCATCCGGGTACGTCGCCCGTAGACTCCAAGCCCTGTGCGACGAGTTCGGTCCCTTGAGCCGCGACCACCGCGTAGCGGAGCTGGGGGCGGAGATCGCCACGCTGAGCACGCCGTGACGAGAGGGGTAGGCATGTCGCAGACCGAAGGTGCACGACTGTTCCGGGAGACCTGGATTGCGGGAGTGCACCAGCACTTCCCCGGGGAGCCGAAGGCCGGCTACGTCACCCCGTGGGAAGACACCCCGCAGTGGGAGCGCGAGGCCGCAGGCTCGGTCTACGACCAGGTCCGGCAGTTCATCGAGATCAGCGGTGGCCACACGTCGAGGTTGTCCCGCGAGCAGAAGGGCCGGTTCGTCGCGACGTGCTGGACGGCACAGATGTTCAAGCACTTCGAGGAGCCGAAGCCGGGCTACGTGGCGGACTGGCCTGACCTGCCGTCCTGGCAGCGGGAGACCGACGCCGACATCTTCGAGGCCATCGAGAAGGCGTGCAGCTGATCATCGCTAGATGTGGGTGGGGGAAGAGCACCCGCTAATTGACCTACGCGCGCACGCCCCCGAGTCTGATGTGGACCGGGGGTGTGCTTTCTGTGTATGCCACAGTTGCCAGAGTGTCAGAATGGAATTTCTGTTTCCAGTTCCAGCAATCGTTGAGCCTCGGATTGCATTCCGGCGTCGTTGAGCATGCGAGAGAAATCCGCATGCTTGCCCTTGGGTACCGCTGCCAGTAGATATTCCAGCGTCGTGTGCGATTCGATCCCGGGAATCTGCTCTGTTTTCAGGCAGTCGATCAACCTCAAGAGTCGATGCGGTCCACCCTGTGATCCTGCATGCAGGATGAGCTCTCGATCCCCGAGAAAGGCTTCAGGGATAGCTCCGGCAGTCGCCAATGTTATTCTGGGCCATGCGTGCAGCCCGATATCCTCTGCGAGTTTATCGGCATCGTCCTTCAGTGTGGCCGCGCGCAGCGCTCGCAGGACGTCGGCCAGATCTGGCCTGGTGCCCCCTAGCCAGTCGCCTTTGCCGAGAATGGCGTCAACGAAATTATGCGCGTACCAGAAGCTCAGATCCCCTTCAGCCCGGCGAAGTGCGACCAGAAGCTTGGGTATCTCGGAGGGGTGCTGAGTCAGCAGGCAGGTCTGGAAGTATCGGTTGCCGATATTTTCGGGACCGTCCTCGGCGATCGATTCGAGGATTTTCACTATCTGGCCGGGTGGTGCATGGGCGGCCAAGTTGAGGAAACCTTGGTAATCCATATGCGCGTGGCCGAGTGCAACAACGACAGCTGGCAGCCATGTTTCTAGAGGTTGGCCTGCCCCCTGTCTTGCGAGATTTGCGATATCGTCCATGCCGGCGTTGATGAGAGGCGGGATTAGTGCCTCTAGATCAGACGGGTCGCCGGTCTTCTGATCCTGGGATTCCTGGGGGCCCGTCTCGTGTGGCGGTTCAACGGCATGCCGATTTTTGGGCGCAGTGGGGTGTGCTGCCTTTTCTTGCCAAACTTGCTCGTCGGTATCTTCAGGCGGAAGTGGAGCACCGATCGAATGCGCGTAGTCGGCGCATGCTCGAACCAGAGCCAGCACCTGGACCATTTTCAGACCACTAGTTCCGGAGAACTTATCCTGGATAGAGGCCCGGCTCATCCTTCTGCCTTGGCGATCGGTGAGCTTCTCCAGGTCTCGCAGCGAGGGGTTGCCAGCCCGGACACGCAAGCGACCCAGCTGTTTCGCCAGGGAGTCATCAGCCATCGCCCCGCCCCGTCTCATGGTTCGTTGCCGCCGCCTGTCCAGAGTCGTCCAGCATCGGCCACAACTGTCCAGCTCAGTTCTGTTCAGACTAGGGCGCGGTGAGCCGACTGTCCGGAGTTCAGCAGGAACGTCCGAGGCACTGGTGGACAGCTGCGACGCACAGCTTCCCTTGGAGCGTGTCCCCATCAACGGACGCGTTGTCAGACGGTGAGAGGAGCATGGAACCAGTGGATGTGACCATCACGCTCTGGGTTCTGGCCGGCTCGGGCGTGGCGAGCGTTGCATTGTTCGCTGCCAAGGGCCTGCTTGATCAACTACCTGGAGTCTTCGACTCTTGGCGTGCTGCGCAACGCGCGTGGCGAGGAGACCCGCCACCAGCACCGGAGCTTCACTCCTGCCAAGGTGCCTGCGCGCTGGATCACCCAGACGCTCGCCCCGTCTGAGCACCTGCCTAGAGGTATCTGATGGGCTAGTGGACCAGGTGTGGACCGCCAGCGGCGGTGAGTGACCCGGAGGTGGGGGAACGTGCAGGTCACGCACGACGAAGACGCTGCTCGCAGCACTCTCTTGAAAACCGTCGTGGCAGCGATGTCACCGTGGGTTCAAATCCCACACCCACCGCACGTGAACGGCCCCTGACCAGCCAACCTCGGTCGGGGGCCGTCCGCATCGGACCGTGGGCGGCCGGGAGGGCGCGCGGTTACCCGTACGGCCACTGCTCCAGCACCTCGCCGCGGGGCATCTCCGGGTGAAGAGCCGAGTCCAGGCAGTTGATGTGGGCCCACATTCGCTGTGCGCTCCGAGATCCGGCGCGCGCCACGTCCAGGGTTATCCCGTCGCCGGAGACATCCACATCGGTGGGTTCCATGCAGAACGCACAGCTCAGTGGGTTCGTGGTGCTCATCCGCCGAAGGTAGCCCGAGGCACACCGGGGAGGCCGATCAGGGTGCGCGTGACCGTCCGGACGCCGCCCCGGTCACTGGAGTGCTCCCGGTCGGGGTAACGCGTGCGAGGAGTTTTTCGGGTTGCCGGGCGGGCTTCGGCGTGCGGATGGGGCTGGCGCTCGTAGTCCTGGGCGAGGTCGGCCCAGGGGAGGACGAGGAGGGCGGGGTCGATCGTCGATCCGGAGGGGATCACGGGTTCGTCCTGGAGTCAGACCACGGCGAGCGCCGAATAGAAGGAGACGTCGTCACGTGACGGGTCGACGGGCTCCGAGGTGAGCAGGGCGATGACGGCCACCGGGGGCAGCGTCTCCACCGGGCCGAAGGCCCCGGCGGGGAGGTCCGGGAGTTCCCGCCGGGGCGGAACGACGTGGACCGGGTGGTCGGGGAACGCGCGCGTGGCCCGGTGGAGCAGCGCGCTGAGCTTCATGTCGTTCAGGCGGGAGAACGGGTAGCCCTCCAGCATGTCGCCGTAGGTAGGGGTGAGGCGGATGTCGGCGATCACGGCCGTTCGCCCGGACCTGAGGCTGAGGCGGGTGAGGGACACGGTCGACGTCCTCGTCGTGGTGGCGGCGGGCCGGGGGGTTGATGCGTCAGCGGTTGCGGGGGAGGCCGAAGCCGGCCATTTCCTTCTCGTCGTAGGAGAGGAAGCCCAGGTCGCGGTAGAAGGCGTGGCTGACCTTGCCCTCGGGGGATGCCGCGTGGTCGGTGGAGAGGAGGAAGAAGCGGCAGTGCCGGTACCGCTCCTTCAGCGCTTCGAGCAGTGCGCGGCCTATGCCCTTGCGGTGGTGGGCGGGGTCGACGAGCAGGTCCTGGACGTAGCAGACGTGCTCGTCGTCGGAGATCGTCCGGGTCAGGCCCATGAGGTGCCCCGACTCGTCCCGGGCCGTCAGGACGAGGTGCGAGTTGGCCACCCCCCGACGCAGGCGCTCCGGGTCCGAGGTGTAGCCGACCCACTCGACCGAGTCGTAGAGGGCGAGCAACTCCCCTGCCTCGAAAGAGGTTTCCTGCCTGATGATCACGCGCTTCCCCTGTCCCGTCGGGTGTCCGGACGCCGGTCGTTCCATGATCTTGTCAGATGTGGATTGGCGCCTTTTAGGCCTTTCGAGTGGTGTTTGTCGGAAGATCGGCGCGCGTTGTGGGGGCTGTCCGGTTGCGACCACATCATGACGAATGTATTCAGATCCATCCGTCGGAACATCGCGAAATGAGGCGCTCGTCATGAACAACCGCAGCACCGTCACGTCGATCTGGACCACCGTCCTCGCCGCTCTGGTGGCGCTCCTCGGCCTCCTCGGCCTCGCCTCGAAGACGGCCCCGGTGGCCGCCGCGGCGGTTGCCGCTCCCGCCGTCCCCGCCGTGCGCCGGCCGGCCGTCGTGGCGCGGCGGACGTGGCGGGCGATGATGCGGGGAGGTTCGCTCCCGCCGACGATCAAGCAGCGGATCCGGGCCGAGGCTCACGGCAAGACCCCGTCCGTCCGCCGCTCGACCACTGCTGCCGCACTCGCCGGGAACACCGGTACCGCCGCAGGAACCGAGCCGGCCGTGACCCTCCCCTCCGGGCCGGTCTCCATGACGCCGCGCCGCGCCGCGGGCCGGGGTCAGCTGGGGCTGGCGGCATAGGAGAGTCCGTTCGCCGCAGCGAGCTCGGGAGCGGTCCCGGGTGTGAGGGCGGATGAGCGAGTGGCCGTGGGAGCGAGTGCCGCGGAAGAAGTGTGATGAAGAGGCACCCACGATGGACGTAGGGCCGGTGTCGGACGACCGGTGGTCGTAGGGCCGGAAGTGGACGTGGAGTACTGGGACCCGAACCAGTGGGCCCCGGAGTGGTGGAACGGAAGCGGTACGGCCTGGAGCGGCGGATCCGGAATCAGTGGAGCCGCATGCAGCAGGAGCAGGAGCAGCAGGAATGCTGTCAGGCAGATTGCCGCCGGCAGGGTCGGACGCTGTGGCCCGGAACCCGGCAGGCTTGGCTGACGTGACGGCATGCAGGACGAAGTCCGCCGTGCGAATTCCGCTGTACGAAGTACGGAGGACACGGGGCGCAGGATCAAGAAGGCGGCCGGATTCGTGAAGGGCGAAGCGCGAAGGCAAGCAGGCGAGACGTAGGGGCGCAGGCGCGCAGGGACGTAAGCGCGGGAACGTACGGTGTAGGAACGCGAGGCGCTTGAGCCCGGTCGGATGTGGCCGTGGATCGCGTCGCGAAGTGCCCCGGTAGTGGGGCACGGTTGGTCTGCCCCGGCGGGCGCCGGGGGCGTGCAGGGGGCGTGAAGCTTGGTATCGCAGGGCCGCATGCCCGGGAGACGGTGGGGTTCCCGGATGGCGCGGCCCTCTTCGGCATGTCCGGGGTGTGGGGATTTGGCGTAACGGTTCGCCCCTTGCGCGGCAGGGGTTTCGCCGGGGTTCGGGGCGCTGAGCCGTGGCGTCGGCGGAGCGAACGGGGTTTATCCGGGGTTGCTCATGCTTGCGGGGGAATGGGGGGCTGCGGGGTGGTTCGCCGGGGATTCGGTGGGCAACTCTGGTCTCGCGACGTCGTCAGCACACGGAACGACCGAGGCGGTCGGCCAACTGCCTCGTAGTACACCCGACTTCGGTTTCTGGAGGATTCAGACATGGCAAGCATCCGTACCGCCCGCGTCATCGCCGCCGTCGCCGCTCTCCCCCTCGCCGTCGCCCTCTGCGGCGGGGTGGCCTCGGCCGACAACGGCTCCTTCGCGAACGACGGATCGAATGCGAGCGTCGCAAGCATCATCGGCAGTGGTGTGGGCGGCAACAACCACGGCAACTCCTCCACCTCGCAACAGGTGGCCACCGGCTCCGGTGCGTCGAACCAGAACAACACCGCGCAGGTCAACGGTTCGGCCTTCACGGCGATCCACCAGGCCAACTCGAACATCGCGGTGAACTTCTTCCCCTGGTGACGGCAGTTCCCCTGGCCGCACAGGCGGCCGTGGACCGTTGAGGGCGCCCGTACGACCGGACCGGCTGGGGTCCGGTAGTGCGGGCGCTCCCGCATGCCCGGCGCCGCCCCCTCGGCTCCCGACCTTGACATCGCGACCAAATCTGACGGACAGTCAGGTTCACTCTTCTGATGTCCCGCCGGGAGGCCAGCGCCGTGCACCTCGCCCCGACCGAAGGCCAGTTGCGGCTCCGCGCCGAACTGCGCGCGTACTTCCAGGACCTGCTGCCGGACGGGGTGCCCGAGGACCCCGCAGCGCAGCGCGCGGCCCTGCGCCGGATCGGCGCCGACGGACTGCTCGGACTCGGCTGGCCCGTGGAGTACGGCGGCCAAGGGCGCGGCGCCGACGAGCAGTTCGTCTTCTTCGACGAGGCCTACCGTGCGGGCGCCCCCGTCTCCATGGTCACGCTCAACACCGTCGGCCCCACCCTGATGAAGTACGGGACCCAGCGGCAGAAGGACTACTTCCTGCCCCGGATCCTCAAGGGCGAGATCGTCTTCGCCATCGGCTACTCGGAACCCGAGGCGGGTACCGACCTCGCCTCGCTGCGCACCCGCGCCGTCCGCGAGGACGACGCGTGGGTGATCGACGGGCAGAAGATCTTCACGTCCAACGCGCAGAACGCGGACTGGATCTGGCTGGCCTGCCGTACCGACCCGGAGGCCCCGAAACACAAGGGCATCTCGATCGTCCTGGTACCGACGGACAGTCCGGGCTTCGCCTGGACCCCGATCGACACGGTCGGCGGTCTCACCACCACGGCCACCTACTACGACTCCGTGCGCGTGCCGGCCGGTCACCTCGTCGGCCCCGAGCACGGTGGTTGGGGCCTGATCACCAACCAGCTGAACCACGAGCGCGTCGCCCTGGCCGCCATCGGCATGCAGGCCGAGGACTTCTACGAGGCGGCGCTCCGCCATGCCCGTACCCCCGACCCGGCCACCGGCGAGCGTCCGGCCGACCGGCCGTGGGTGCGGTCCCGGCTCGCCGAGGCGCACGCCCGGCTGGCCGCCGTACGCCTCCTCAACTGGCGCCTCGTCCAGGACGTGGGCGCGGGCGCCCTCGCCCCCGGCGACGCCAGCGGGGTGAAGTTCCTCGGCACCGAGTCCACCGTCGAGGTGTACCGGATGTGTCAGGAGGTGGTCGGCGAGGACGCCCTGGTCAGGGGGCCCGACGCCTTCGCGGGGGGCGAACTGGAGCGGATGAACCGGGCCGCCCAGATCAACACCTTCGGCGGCGGGGTCAGCGAGGTCCAGCGGGAGATCGTCGCGATGATGCGGCTCGGTATGAAGGGGAGGAAGCGATGAGCGGGGCACAGGGCGCCGAGGAGGCGGACCCGTTCCACGAGCGGCTGAAGGCCTTCGAGGGGCGGCCCGCCGCCACCGGGGGGCGCGCCAAGGACGCGGTCAACGAGCCGATGATCCGGCATTGGTGCGAGGCGATGGGCGACGCCAACCCGGCCTACACGGGGCCCGATGCCATCGCACCACCCACCATGCTCCAGGCGTGGACCATGGGCGGGCTGTCCGGCCACACCGACCGGTCCTCCGCCCACGACGAGCTGTTCGCCCTCCTCGACGCCGCGGGCTGCACCTCCGTGGTCGCCACCGACTGCGAGCAGGAGTACCTGCGGCCGCTGCGCCCGGGGGACACCGTGACCTTCGATGCGGTGATCGAGTCGGTCTCGGCGCGCAAGACGACCAAGCTGGGCAGCGGGCACTTCGTGACGACCCGGATGAACGTCCACGCGAACGGCCGGCTCGCCGGAACGCACCGCTTCCGCATCCTCAAGTACGCCCCCGCCGCCAAGCCCGCCCCGGCCGCCGCCCCGAGCCCCGCCGCGGCCCCCGTCGACCGGAAGCCCGCCGCCCGCCGCCCCCGGCCGGTGATCAACCGCGACAACCGGGGCTTCTGGGACGGGGTCGCGCGGCATCGGCTCCTCATCCAGCGTTGCACCGGCTGCGCCGCCCTCCGCTTCCCCTGGCTCCCCGGCTGCAACGCCTGCGCCGGCACGGAGTGGGACACCGTCGAGGCCTCCGGCGCCGGCACGGTGTTCTCGTACGTCGTGATGCACCACCCCCCGTTCCCGGCCTTCGCGCCCCCCTACGCGGTCGCGCTCGTCGAACTCGCCGAAGGGGTCCGGATGGTCAGCAACATCACCGGAGTCCCCCACGACAAGGTGCGCATCGGGATGCCCGTCCAACTGGAGTTCCTGCGGGTCGACGAGGAACTGGAACTGCCCGTCTTCCGGGGAGGCGAGGGCTGATGGACTTCCACCCCACCGAGGAACAGGCCGCCGCGGCCGGGCTCGCCGCCACGATCTTCGGGGACCTCGCCACGCACGAGCGCCTCGCCGCCGCGGGAACCGGCAGCGACGCCGAGCTGTGGAAGGCCCTCACCGCCGCCGGACTCACCGCCGCGGTCGAGGACGTCGGCCTGCTCGGACTCGTCCTGCTGCTGGAGGAGCAGGGCCGCGCCACCGCCCAGGTGCCGTACGCGGCCACCTGCGCGTACGGCATCCTGCCCCTGGCGCGGCACGGCAGCGACGCGCAGCGCGCCCGCCTGCTGCCCGCCCTCGGTACGGGTGAGGCGGTGGTCTGCGGGGCCTTCCCCTCCCGCGGCCGGATCGCCGCCTCGCCGGAAGGGCGGCTCACCGGCACGGCGCCGTTCGTGCCCTGGCTGCGGGACGCCACGCACGTCCTGGTCCCGGACGCGGACCACGCCCTGTGGCTCGTACGGACCGACGCGCCCGGAGTACGGACCACCCCGGTGGAGACCACCGCCCCCTGGGCGGCCGGCCGGTTGGACCTGATCGGCGCCGACGGGGAGCGCCTCGGGGACGGCCCCGGGGCGTACGAGGACACGCTCGCCGTGGCCCGCACCGCCTTCGCCGGGCTCCAGGCGGGCGTCTGCGCCGGCTCCCTGGCCCGGGCCGTGGAGTACACCTCCACCCGCGAGCAGTTCGGCCGGCCGCTGTCCACCAACCAGGGCGTCATGCTGCGTGCCGCCGACGCGTACATGGACACCGAGGCGATCCGGGTCACCGCGTACGAGGCCGCCTGGCGCATCGACGCGGGGCTCACCGCGGACACCCACGCCCTGACGGCCGGCTGGTGGGCCTCGGAGGCCGGCAAGCGGGTCGTGCACGCGGGCCAGCACCTGCACGGCGGCATGGGCGCGGACCTGGACCACCCGGTGCACCGGCACTTCCTGTGGGGGCGCCAGCTGGACGCGTACCTGGGCTGCGGCAGCGAGCTGCTGGCCGAGCTGGGCACGCTCCTGTCCGAAGACGGCGCGGCGACCGCCGCGACCCCGGCCACCGAAGGGGACGACGCATGAACGCCGGCGACACACCGCTGAAGGTCGGCGACACGCTGCCGCCCCTGGAGATACCGGTGACCCGTACCTTGATCGTCGCGGGTGCCATCGCCTCCCGCGACTACCAGGACGTGCACCACGACGCCGTGCTGGCCCGGGAGAAGGGCTCCCCCGACATCTTCATGAACATCCTGACGACCAACGGCCTCGTCGGCCGGTACGTGACCGACCGGCTGGGCCCGCACACCGTCCTGCGCAAGGTCGCCATCCGCCTGGGCGCCCCCAACCACCCGGGCGACACCATGACCCTCACCGGGACCGTGACCGCCCTTGACGGGGGCATCGCCGAGATCGGGATCGTCGGAGCCAACGGCCTCGGTCGACACGTCACCGGAACGGTCACCGTGTCCCTGCGCCCGGGAGGCGCCGCATGAGCGTCCGCACCCGCGACGAACTCGGCGGCCGGGCCGCCATCGCCGGCATCGGCGCGACGGAGTTCTCCAAGGACTCGGGGCGCAGCGAGCTCAAGCTCGCGGTCGAGGCCGTGCACGCCGCCCTCGACGACGCCGGGCTGACCCCCGCCGACGTGGACGGCATGGTCACCTTCACGATGGACACCAGTCCCGAGATCACCGTCGCCCAGGCGGCCGGCATCGGGGACCTCTCCTTCTTCTCCCGGATCCACTACGGCGGCGGCGCGGCCTGCGCCACCGTCCAGCAGGCCGCTCTGGCCGTCGCCACCGGGGTGGCGGAGGTGGTCGTCTGCTACCGGGCCTTCAACGAGCGTTCGGGCCGTCGTTTCGGCTCCGGCGTCCAGCAGCGGGAACCGTCGGCGGAGGGGGCGGCCCTGGGCTCGTCCCTGCCCTGGGGCCTGCTCACCCCGGCCTCCTGGGTGGCGATGGCCGCCCAGCGTTACCTGCACGCGTACGACCTCACCCCCGAGGCGTTCGGCCACGTCGCCGTCACCGACCGGCGGCACGCCGCCAACAACCCCGCCGCCTACTTCCACGGCAAGCCCATCACCCTCGCCGACCACGCGGCATCCCGCTGGATCGTGGAGCCGCTACGGCTGCTGGACTGCTGCCAGGAGACCGACGGCGGCCAGGCCCTCGTCGTCACCACCACCGAGCGGGCGCGGGACCTGCGGCGGGCTCCCGCCGTGATCACGGCCGCCGCGCAGGGTGCCGGGCGCCGCCAGGAGGCGATGACCTCCTTCTACCGCGACGACCTCACCGGGCTCCCGGAGATGGACGTGGTCGCCCGCCAGCTGTGGCGCACCAGCGGGCTGCGCCCCTCGGACATCGACGTCGGCATCCTGTACGACCACTTCACCCCGTTCGTGCTGATGCAGTTGGAGGAGTTCGGTTTCTGTGGGCCCGGTGAGGCCGCCGACTTCGTGGCCGCCGACGCGCTGCCGCTCAACACCCACGGCGGTCAGCTCGGCGAGGCCTACCTGCACGGCATGAACGGCATCGCCGAGGCCGTCCGCCAGCTGCGCGGCACCTCCGTCAACCAGGTCGGGGGAGCCGCGCACGCCCTGGTCACGGCGGGTACCGGGGTGCCGACCTCGGGGCTGATCCTCGGCGTCGACCGCTGACGTACGGGTGTCGGGGACGCGACCTCCGCCCACGGGAGCCGGGCCGCGTCCCTCCACCTTCAGGAGGTGGGGCACGGCCCGGTCCTACAACCTGAGATGGACCCGCCTTCGGCACCTGGGGCCGATCCGGTGGGCCCGGGCCCCTTCTAGCGTGGAGTCATGACCACGCCTGTGTGCACGCTCGCCTCGAACCCGACGCCGTACCCGTCGTTCTCGGCGTACGTACGGACCCGCGGCACGGTCCTGATGCGCACCGCGCGCTCGCTCACCGCCAACCCGTGCGATGCCGAGGACCTGCTCCAGACGGCACTCGCCAAGACGTACGTAGCCTGGGACCGCATCGAGGACCACCGCGCCCTGGACGGCTACGTCCGGCGGGCCCTGGTCAACACCCGCACCTCCCAGTGGCGCAAGCGCAAGGTCGACGAGTTCGTCTGCGACGAGCTCCCGGAGGTCGAGGAGCCGCCGGCCGCCGATCCCGCCGAGGCGCAGGCCCTGCGCGACGCGATGTGGCGTGCCGTGACCCGGCTGCCCGACCGTCAGCGGGCCATGGTGGTGTTGCGCTACTACGAGGACCTGAGCGAGGTGCAGACCGCCGAGGTGCTCGGGGTCTCGGTCGGCACCGTCAAGAGCGCCGTTTCCCGGGCCCTGGTCAAGCTCCGCGAGGACCCGGAACTGACCCCGGTGCGCTGAGCATCGGCCCGTTTCACGTGAAACGTCCGGCCGTTCCACGTGAAACGTCCGCCCGTTCCACGTGAAACATTCGCTGTTTCACGTGAAACAGCGCCGCACACGACTCCGCACGGTGATCGTCGCAGCTGTTTGTACTCCCGGGTAGTGACAGACCGACCGGTATGTGCGCAGAATCGGCAGCATCCGAAAGCCGCCGCAGCGCCGCAGCGCTCACCGGGAGGACGCTTTGCTGAGCACCATGCAGGACGTACCGCTCCTCGTCACCCGCATACTTCGACACGGGATGACGATCCACGGAAAGTCCCAGGTCACGACCTGGACCGGGGAGGCCGAGCCGCACCGACGCAGCTTCGCCGAGATCGGTACCCGCGCCAACCGTCTGGCCACCGCCCTGCGCGACGAGCTCGGCGTCCGGCAGGACGACCGCGTGGCAACCCTCATGTGGAACAACGCCGAGCACGTCGAGGCGTACTTCGCGATTCCGTCCATGGGCGCGGTCCTGCACACGCTCAACCTGCGGCTGCCTCCCGAGCAGCTGGTCTTCATCGTGAACCACGCCGTGGACCGGGTCGTCCTGGTCAACGGCACCCTGCTGCCGCTCCTCGCGCCGCTGCTGCCGCACCTGCCGACCGTCGAGCACGTCGTCGTCGCGGGCATCGGCGACCGCTCCGCCCTCGACGGGCTCGACGTGCGCGTGCACGAGTACGAGGAACTGATCGCGGGCCGCTCCGACCACTACGACTGGCCCGAGCTGGACGAGCGCCAGGCCGCGGCCATGTGCTACACCTCCGGCACCACCGGCGACCCCAAGGGCGTCGTCTACTCCCACCGGTCCATCTACCTGCACTCCATGCAGGTCAACATGGCCGAGTCGATGGGGCTGAGCGACAAGGACACCACCCTCGTCGTCGTCCCTCAGTTCCACGTGAACGCGTGGGGCCTGCCGCACGCCACCTTCATGACCGGCATCAACATGCTGATGCCCGACCGGTTCCTCCAGCCCGCCCCGCTCGCCGAGATGATCGAGCGCGAGAAGCCCTCCCACGCGGCGGCCGTTCCCACCATCTGGCAGGGACTGCTGGCCGAGGTCACCGCCCACCCGCGGGACCTGACCTCGATGAAGCAGGTCACCATCGGGGGCTCGGCGTGTCCGCCCTCCCTGATGGAGGCCTACGACCGGCTCGGCGTCCGGCTGTGCCACGCCTGGGGCATGACCGAGACCTCGCCGCTGGGCACGATGGCGCATCCCCCGGCGGGCCTGAGCGCCGAGGAGGAATGGCCTTACCGGGTCACCCAGGGCCGCTTCCCGGCGGGCGTCGAGGCACGCCTCGTCGGCCCCGGCGGCGACCACCTCCCCTGGGACGGCGAGTCCGCGGGCGAGCTGGAGGTGCGCGGCACCTGGATCGCGGGCGCGTACTACGGGGGCGCGGCCGGTGAACCCGAGCGTCCCGAGGACAAGTTCAGCGCCGACGGCTGGCTCAAGACCGGGGACGTCGGCGTGATCAGCGCCGACGGCTTCCTCACCCTGACCGACCGGGCCAAGGACGTCATCAAGTCGGGCGGCGAGTGGATCTCCAGCGTCGAGCTGGAGAACGCGCTGATGGCCCACCCCGAGGTGGCCGAGGCGGCGGTCGTCGCCGTCCCGGACGACAAGTGGGGCGAGCGTCCACTGGCCACCGTGGTCCTCAAGGAGGGCGCCACCGTGGACTACGCGGGGCTGCGCGACTTCCTCGCCGGGTCGATCGCCAAGTGGCAACTGCCGGAACGCTGGAGCCTGATCGCCGCCGTACCGAAGACCAGCGTCGGCAAGTTCGACAAGAAGGTGATCCGCAAGCAGTACGCGGAGGGCGTCCTGGACGTCACCACCCTCGGCTGACCGGGGCCGTGGCCGGGGCGGTCAGCCGCGCGTGAGCCACGGCCGCAGCAGCCTGCTGACGGCGGGCATGGCCACGTAGGTCATCAAGGTGCTGAAGACGACCGCGAACGCGGCCGTCCGCAGCACGAAGTGGAGGTCCACCAGGTACGGCCCGAGCACCGCGTTGCCCGCCAGCGAGATCGGGAAGATGGCCAGCCCCGAGCTGATCACCATCTTCCAGCGCGGCGGCGCGGGCCGGGTCGTGCCCGGCTTGGCGAACCAGGTCTCCATGCCGTGCAGTTCGCGCCGGGCTATCTCCGTGTGGTGGTGGCCGAGGCAGTTCGAGAACCATTGCGCCCGCTCGGACGAGTCCTGCCAGCGCCGCAACGCGTCCTGGTTGCGGAAGCGGTGCACGAGGAACCACGGCCCGCCCTCCACCGCGGGCCGGAACAGCCCGTACCCGAGGTGATCCGGGAAACCGGCGGCCGTCTCCAGGATCCCGTGCGCCCACGCCTCGAACGTCTCCTCGTGGCCCGGCTCCACCTGCCGGGCTATCAAGAGGCTCACTTCGCCGTTGTCGGCGGGGACGGTCTGCTCGGACGTGTCGGTGATGGCCATCGGCCCAGGATGACTAGTTGGTGCCGATCTTGGCCAGCAGGTCCACGATGCGGCCCTGTACGTCCGTGGTGGTGGCCCGCTCGGCGAGGAACAGCACGCTCTCCCCCGAGGCCAGCCGCGGCAGTTCGGACGGCTCGATGCCGGCGGTCGTGTAGACGACCAGCGGAGTGCGGTTCAGCTGCCCGTTCGCGCGCAGCCAGTCCACGATCCCGGCCCGCCGGCGCCGGACCTGCATCAGGTCCATGACGACCAGGTTGGGCCGCATCCGGCTCGCCAGTTCCACGGCGTCGGTGTCGGCGCCCGCCCGCGCGACCTGGAGGCCGCGCCGCTCCAGCGCCGCGGTCAGGGCGGTGGCGATCTCAGTGTGCTCCTCGATCAGCAGCACCCGGGAGGGGTGCTGCTCGCTGTCGCGCGGCGCCAGCGCCTTCAGCAGCACGGCCGGATCGGCCCCGTACGCCGCCTCCCGCGTGGCATGGCCCAGCCCGGCCGTGACCAGTACGGGCACCTCTGCGGCCACCGCCGCCTGACGAAGCGACTGCAGGGCGGTCCGGGTGATCGGACCGGTCAGCGGGTCGACGAACAGCGCCGCGGGGAAGGCCGCGATCTGGGCGTCGACCTCCTCGCGCGAGTGCACGATCACCGGGCGGTAGCCGCGGTCGCTGAGCGCCTGCTGGGTCTGCGCGTCGGGAGCGGGCCACACCAGCAGCCGGCGCGGGTTGTCCAGCGGCTCGGGCGGCAGTTCGTCGTCCACGGGCCGCGGTACGGGCCGGTTGACCACCTCGACGGCGCCACCGGGGCCGTCCAGCGGCTCGGGTCCCTCGTCGGATCCCGCCTCCGGGGCCCCTATGGCGAAGGCGCGTCCCTGGGGCGCGGGTTCGGAGAGCCGACGACGCCGGCCCGAGCCGGAACCGCCCTGCCCCGCGCCGTTGGTGTCGCCCGCGCCGGGGTCCACGGAGATCCCCTGGCCCAGGGTGCCGAGCGCGCGCACGCTGATCGGCTGCCCGGCGGTCGCCGGGGCGCCACCGGGGCGGCGCGCACCGGGGACGGCGGCCGGGGCGGCCGCCCCGTCGTCCTCGGAAGCGGTACGGGCCGACGGCACGGGCCAGGCCGGGGCGGCGGGCACCCCGCGGCGCCTGCCGGTCGGGTGCGCGGGGTCCTCGGCGTCCTCGGCGGAAGCCTCGGGGACCTCGGGATCGGCGCCCGCGGGCGCGCCGAGCACCCTGCGGCCACGGCGCCCGCCCGACGGGTCCGCGTCGGCGTCGGCCTCGGCGGGAGCGGGGGCCGAACCCGCCATGGCGGGGGCCTGCGGAGCGGCCGGAGCCGGACCGGCGGGCAGCGCGAAGCCGCCCTCGGGAGCGATGGGCCGGGGCGCCGCGAGCCCGGCCGCCGGAACGGGACCACCGGGCTGCGCCGCCGGAGCGACGGGGCCCAGCGCCCGGCGGCGTCCGGCCGGATGCTCGGTGACGGGGACCGGGGGCACCGTCGGTACGGGCGGCAGCGCGGGCATGCCGGTGCCCTGCGG
>NZ_JANFAK020000061.1 GCF_024721315.2 Streptomyces sp. Isolate_45 | reverse complement strand
CCCCCCCCCCCCCCCCCCCCCCCCCCCCCCCCCCCCCCCCCCCCCCCCCCCCCCCCCCCCCCCCCCCCCCCCTCCCGCGTACCCAGGGGTTCCCCGCGCGCCGCGGGTCAGTGGTCGGAGTAGCTGAAGTCGCCCATGGTCCAGGCGCTGACGTCCGCGATCGAGACGCGGTACATCCCACCCGTCTCCGGGATCCCCACCGTGCCCTGAAGGATGCGGGCCACATGGAAGTGCAGATGGGTGGGCGGCCCCTCCCGGGGTGTGGTTGAGGTGAAGATGGCGGCGAACTCGCCCAGGCGGGCCGAGTCCGTCAGGACCTCCGACACCCGCTGCCTCCACACGGCTTCGGGAGCCAGCCGACCGGTGATGACAGCACCACCGGTGACCACGGTCAGGGACATCTGATTGCTCTGCCCGGACTCCACCAGGGCGGCAAGGTCAACGAGCAGCTCGTCAGGCTTCGACATGAGAGCCGATTTTATGCACCGGTCGTCCCGTCCTCTCGACCGGTAGCACTACCGGTCGAGAAGAGCCTTGACCGTCTTCCCGCCGGAGGCCCGACGGGTGACCGCGGTCGCTCGGGCGAGACGGTTGACCACGGGCCGGCCGAATCCACCGGTACCGCCGTGCAGGTCAGGGGCGCGCATACGCGGCGCGTGCGGGTCGGACACGACCAAGACCACGGTATCCGCGGCTTCTGCGGCCATCGCCGGCTGATGGAGACCGTCGAGGACGGCTCGCACGGCATCGCGCGCCTCTGCGACATCCGCCTTTGAAAGCACGGTTGCGACGCGCTCGGCCGCGCCCTCCAGAGCCCCTGACCTGCGGTGCAGTCCGCTCTGCGCATCCTGGGGCGGCCGTAAAGGTCTAGCTCTCCTCGGTGAGCACGAAAATCTATGACGGCTGGAGTAGACATTGGGCGGCAGCCTGGCTATGGTTTCTCTCGTAGCCCAGAGAGACAGCAGGGCTCGGCAGAGACGAACTGCCGGGCAGCAGTACCCGCAGTCGCAGTTCGCAGGACGGTGCGGTGGTGGAGTTCCGAAGCCAGGGTTGTTGCAGGACGGCGACGGGACTGACGACCGGACCGGGGGGCCCGCAGTGATCAGGGGCCGCCGGGAGAAGTACCGCAGTAAACGCAGTGGCAGTACCCGAAGTAAGTGCAGTGCGCAGTACCCAGCAGTGAAGTGAATGAGCAGCACCTCGGTGAAGGCGTCGGCTGCGGGCGCGCGCACCGGGAAGTTCGGCAGTGGGGTTCCAAGCCAGAGCAGACGCACGATGGGCGACGGGGCTGGCTGCCGGAGAGTGGCGCTGGGTCAGGCCACCGGCAGTACCGCAGTATCAGCAGTGCAAGCAGTAATCAGTTGATCACCGAGGGAAGAACGGAGGGGCCGAGCACCATCAGGATCGCCCGGGCGGAAGTCTGAGCCCGGGTACCGCAGGACATCGATAGTGAGGTGGTCTCCGGTCAAGCAACCGCGATCCCCGCATTCCCGGCAGCATGTCGGCCGGGTCGGCGGAAACACAGGGTCGGCGCAGTATCAGGGCCGACAGATGGTGTAGTAGTTCCTTCGGGGCCCTGGTGCCGTACGGCACCAGGGCCCCTCCACGCGTTCCATGAGAGAGGTTCAATGACAGCAGACGACTCGTTCGGCCGTCTCGACGACGACGATTACCCCGCCTACACCATGGGCCGGGCCGCCGCCATGCTCGGCACCACCCAGGGCTTCCTCCGCGCCATCGGCGAAGCCCGCCTGATCACCCCGCTCCGCTCCGAGGGCGGCCACCGCCGTTACTCCCGCTACCAGCTGCGCATCGCCGCCCGCGCCCGCGAACTCGTCGACCACGGCACCCCCATCGAGGCCGCCTGCCGCATCGTCATCCTCGAAGACCAGCTCGAGGAAGCCCAGCGCATCAACGCCGAATACCGCCGCGCCGCCGAATCATCCGCACCGCCACCCTCGGCCTGAGGCGAGGGTCCCCGCAGGCATCGGCATGCCGCCGCGCTCAGCGGGCGACGTTCGCGCAACCACCCCGCTCCGGTCGTCATCGTCGGGCCGTGGCTGCAAGCCGGGTTGTGGACGGAGTGCTATTCAGGCGCTGGTGCTTCCGTGAGGTCCGCCCCGGCGTCAGCGCTGCGCGTCGGCTTGATCGGTTCGACCAGCTCGGCCGCCCGCTCGACCATTCGGCAACCGGGTGGGAGTCCTCGGGGGCCTTCTCACTGTGCGATCCGGAGGGAGGGCCACTTGCCTCGTTCCCTCCGACCGTCGGCGCAAGGACACCCCGCCGGTTTCGATGTCGTCGCGGGACAGGGGCGCCGGCGCGGTGGCACGCCGAGGAGGCAGGGCGCGCGCCGTCAGGGGGCGGGGTAGGGCAGCTGGGGCAGGGCGCCGGAGGGCAGCGGGGCGGAAGGCACGTGCCCGGAGGGCAGTGGGGCGGAGGGGCCCTGGGCGCGCTGGGTGCCGAGGAGGTAGCCCGCCTGGAAGCGGCTCTTCACACCGAGGCGGTCCATGACCTCCGCGATGTGGCGGCGGCAGGTGCGGACGGACATGCCCATGCGGGTGGCGATCGACTGGTCGGTCAGCCCCTCGCTGAGCAGCAGGGTGATCCGCTGCTTCAGCTGCTCCGAGATGTCCGCGACCTCCTGGTTGTCCCATTCCACGGGGAAGGGGGTGGCGCTGACCCACCACAGCTCGAAGGTGCTCAGGATGAAGTGGATCAAGTGGGGTTCGCGCACCACGATCGCGGCGCCCGGGTTGCCCTCGACGCCGACCACGGCCACTTTCCGGTCGAACATCAGCAGGCGCAGGAACTGGTCGTCGAGCGTCCGCACCTCGGCGCCGCGCCGCGAGACCCGTTCCACGTACTCGCGGGTGCCCTGGGAGAAGCGGGCGGTGTGCTGGTACAGGGTCCGCATGGTGACGCCGCGCTCCAGCATCAGCTCGTCGCGGGCGATGGCCTCCTCCAGGACGTCGGCCCTGCGGCCGCCGCCGGGCTGGGACGTCAGGACTTCGTTCTCGCAGGTCGCGGCGAGTTCGGCGATGGTCGCCCGGGTGCTGCCGAGCGTCGCCAGGAACTCGACGGAGCCGCGCGCGTCGCGGGTGGCGGGCTGCTCCTCGTACACGCGGGCGAACTCCGACAGCTGATCGCGCAGGGCCTCGACGGTGGAGCGCTGTGCGCGGATGGAGCGCTCCAGCGGAGTGATGACGCGTTCGGTGGCGGTCTCCGGGTCGACTGCGACGAAGGCGGGGGGCGTCCCGCCCTCCTCGCGCATCAATCCCAGTTCGGTCAGTCGGTCGCAGGCGTGGCTCGCCTCGGTGAGGGTCAACCCCACCTCGGAGGCGATGTGCTCCACGGCGACGGGCGACTGGCGGAGCACGTGGCGGTACACGGCGTGCAAGTCGTCCGAGGAGGGCGGCGCCTCGGGTGTGTCCGCTTTTCGCGTGTTCATGTCTTTTCCTCCACTGCTCATCATGCTGACATGCATGTTAGTGAGCCACCGTGGAACGAGTTCAGGCCGCGACGGCCTGAAAGAGTGAGGGTGTGCCCGGGGGGCGCAGGGGGCTCCGACCGGCCTCCTCACAGAACTACCAAAGACGGATGGCACGATGAGGCACTTCACGACCGCGTTCCGGACCGCCTGCACGCTCGCCACCGTGGCTGTCGCGGGGGTGACCGTCGCCACCCTCGCAGGACAGGCGGCCGAACAGCGGCCGGCCGTGGTGCAGGCGGACACGGGCTGGGGGAGCCCCGCCCACAGGACCGCCGCCCTGATGGACACCGGCTGGGGATACCGCGCCGTCTGAAGTGCCTCGACCGGCCGTGAGAGAGATGAGGAACCCACCATGAGCAATCCCTTCGAGGACACCGACGGCACGTACCTCGTCCTGGTCAACGCCGAGAACCAGCACTCGCTGTGGCCCTCGTTCGTCGCGGTGCCGGAAGGCTGGACGACGGCTTTCGGGGAGGCCCGCCGAGAGGAATGCCTCACGTACGTCGAGGAGAACTGGACGGACATGCGGCCGAAGAGCCTCGCGGACGCGATGGCGGCTTCCGCACAGTAGACGAAACGCAATGCGGTAACGCCGAAAACACAGCACGTACGGGAATTGCCCCGGGCCGATCAACCGGCCCGGGGCAATTCCCGTACGTGATTTTCGAGGAGATCGAGGGGTCCGGACCGAGCGTCCGGCCCCTTTTTGCGTTGCGTGGAAACCCCGCCCCGACCGTGTCCGATTCTCCCGCTTGCAGCGCTTATGTCGAGTGCTCAGTTTGCTGTCATGCATTTTGCTGAGCCACCGAACCGCTCGTTCCGGGTGTTCTCGAATGCCAGGCTGAGGACATGGAATTCTTCGAGGTCGGGGGCACCTTGTCTTCTCTTGCCGATGCGCAGCCGTCACAGCCGTCACAGCCGTCGCAGGAAAACGTCGTGGCGTGGCTGTCGGGCGTATTCGGTGAGGTCCTCGGTCTCGCCGAATACGCCCCGGACGCCGATTTCTTCGACCAGGGCGGGGATTCGATCCTCGCGGCCCGGGCCATGATGCGCATCCGTGCCAGGACATCGGGCGAGGTGCCGCTGTCCTGGCTCTTCGAGCAGCGCAGCCCCCTCAAGCTCGCCGCCCTGCTGGAGGGCCGCGTCAGCCTCGGGGAGACGGAGCACACCCCCGCTCCCGGCCGGCACGTGGACGGGAACGCGCGGCCGCTGTCCCACGCCCAGGAGCGTCTGTGGCTGCTGCACCAGCTCGACCCACGGACTCCCGCCTACAACGAGCCGCTCGTGTACCGGGTCCGGGGGGACCTCGACGTCCCGGCGCTGCGCACCGCCCTGCGCCATCTCGCGGAGCGGCACGAGATCCTGCGCACCTCCCTGGTCCCGGTCGGCGACGGCGAGCGCCCCGTGCAGCGGGTCGAGTCCCCGGCGCGCGTGGACCTGGCCGTCGAGGACCTGCGCGGTGAAGGCTCCGCGGCCGCCGAGTCCGCCGCCGCGCAGCGGATCCGTACCGACCTCGCGACCCCCTTCGACCTGGCCGCCGGCCCCCTCTTCCGCGCCACGCTGCTGCGGACCGGCGACCGGGACGCGTACCTGCTGCTCACCTTCCACCACGTCGTCACCGACGGCTGGTCCACCGGGTTGGTCCTCGGCGAACTCGGTGAGGCCTACGGCGCGGCCCTCCACGGCCGCCCGGCGGCGCCGGCCGGGGCGCTACCCCTCCAGTACGCGGACTTCGCCGCCTGGCAGCGCGGCTGGCTGGAGGGCGGCGCCGGGGAGCAGCAGCTCGCCTTCTGGGAGCGGGAACTGGCGGGCGCGCCGGAGGTCTCGGTGTTCCCCGCCGACCGGCCCCGTCCGCCCGTGCAGTCCTACGACGGCGGCCACGTCCGCTTCGGGCTCCCGTCCGCGCTCGGCGCCCGCGTGGTGGCCGCGAGCCGGGAACACGACGTCACCGTCTACGTGATGCTGCTGTCCGCGTTCCTCCTGACCCTGCACAAGTACACCGGGCAGCGGGACGTAGTGATCGGCACCCCGATCGCCGGCCGGCACCACCCGGACGTCGACCGGCTCGTCGGGTTCTTCGCCAACACCGTCCCGTTCCGCTCCCGGTACGAGGGCCGGGCCTCCTTCGCCGAGTACGTGCGCACCGTCGGCGGTACCTGCGTCGGCGTCCTGGACCACCAGGACGTGCCGTTCGAGCAGATCGTGCAGCGGCTGAACCTCCAAGGCGTCACCAGCCACTCGCCGCTCGTGCAGACCGTCTTCGCGTACCAGGACCACGAGGAGCAGGAGCTGTCCCTCGACGGCCTGCGGACCGAGCCCGTCGCGGTGAACGGCGAAACCTCCCGCTTCGACGTGACCCTCTTCGTGACCCGGCGGCCCGACGGATCGTTCGACTGCGACCTGGAGTTCAGCGCCGACCTGTACGACCGCGCCACCGCCGAGCGGCTCGTCACGCACTTCCTCGGCCTGCTCGACCAGGTGCTGGACGCCCCGCGGACCGGCCTGGCCGGCCACCGGCTGTGCACCGCGGCCGAGCGGGACCGGCTGGCGGCCTGGAACGACACCTCCGCGGAGTTCCCCGCCGACCGCTGCCTGCACGCCCTGGTCGAGGACCAGGTCCGCGCGACCCCCGACGCCGCGGCCGTGGTGCTCGGGGACGTGGAACTGACGTACGCCGAACTGGACGCCCGAGCCAACCGGCTCGCCCGCCACCTCGGGCGGCTCGGCGTCGAACCGGACGACGTCGTCGGACTGTGCATGGACCGTTCACCCGAGCTGGTCGTGGGGCTGCTGGCCATCCTGAAGGCGGGCGCCGCGTACCTGCCGCTCGACCCCGAGGCGCCGCGCGCACGGCTGACCCAGATCACGGCCGACGCCCGCGCGCAGGTCTGCCTCACGCTCGGCCACCAGGCCGCGAACGCGCCCGAGGTGGCGCACGTGGTGCGGGTGGACGAGGACCGGGAGGCGTTCGCGACGCTGTCGGCAGACCGCCCGGACGTGGCCGTGACCCCCCGGAACCTGGTGTCGGTGTACTACACCTCCGGCTCCACCGGCGCCCCGAAGGGCGTCGCCAGCACCCACGAGGGCTGGGTCAACCGCATGGTGTGGATGCAGAAGCAGCACGACCTGCGGCCGGGCGAAACGGTCCTCCACAAGACGACGCTGACCTTCGACGACTCGGCCCTGGAGCTGTTCTGGCCGCTCATGTACGGCGGCCGCATCGCGCTGATCGAGCCCGGACTGCACCGCGACCCGCAGGCGGTGCTGGCGGCCGCGACGGCCTACCGGACCGTACTGCTGCAGACCGTACCCAGCATGCTGAACCTGCTGATGGACGGGGTCACCCCGGCCGAGCGGGCCGCCCTCTCCGCCCTGCGCAACACCGTGTCCAGCGGCGAGGCCCTCACCCCGGCGGCGGTGCGCCGGTTCCGGGAGACGATGCCCGGCGCCCTGCACAACACCTGGGGCGCGACCGAGGTGTCCATCGACTCCACGATCCGCACCTGCGACGCCTCGGACGCCGAGGACGCCGGCGCGGTCAGCGTCGGCGCGCCCTTCGACAACAACACGGTCCACGTCCTGGACCCGGCCTTCAACCCGCTGCCGCCGGGCGTCACCGGTGACCTCTACATCGGCGGCCTCGGGCTGGCGCGCGGCTACCTGAACGACCCGGTCAAGACCGCGCAGGCGTTCGTCGCGAGCCCCTTCGGCGACGGGGTGCGGCTCTACCGCACGGGTGACCAGGGCTACCTGCGGCAGGACGGCTCCATCAAGTTCACCGGCCGCAACGACCACCAGATCAAGATCCGCGGCATGCGGGTGGAGCTGGGCGAGATCGAATCCGTCCTGCGCGAGCACGAGCGGGTCCAGGACGCGGTGGTCGTGGCGCAGCGCACGGCCGCCGGCCACTACCGCCTCGCCGGGTACGTGACCGGCCGCGAGGCCGAAGCCGATCCGGACGTGGAGTCGCTGCGCCGGCACCTCGCCCAGTGGCTCCCCGACCACATGCGGCCGCCGTTCCTCGTGGTGATGGACCGCTTGCCGCTCAACGCCAACGGCAAGGTCGACCGGCACCGGCTGCCCGACCCCGCGCAGAACGCCGGACGGGCGGACGTCGGACGGGCACCGCTCGACGGGCCGGTGCAGCGGGCCGTCGCGGAGATCTGGTGCGAGGTGCTGGAGCTCGACGAGGTGGGCCCCGACGACAACTTCTTCGACCTGGGCGGCCATTCGCTGATCGCCACCAAGGTGACCGGCCGATTCCGTGCCCGGTTCGGTCTCGAACTGCCGCTGCGCACCGTTTTCGCCGCGCCCGGGCTGCGCGGATTCGCCGAAGAGGTCGACCGGCACCTGCGGCAGCAGATCAGCGGGATGAGCGTGGACGAGATGCGGTCGCTGCTGGAACTCCTGCGCTGAACAACGCCGGACGACAGCGGCCCGGCGGCCTCGCGGGCCGCCCGTACCTAGGATTGGGGACTTCGTGAACAGCGGACTGCCTGGAGCAGCCGAAGAGGAATTCTTCGAATTCCGCGCCTCGCGGGCGCAGCACCGCATGTACTTCCTTCAGCAGCTGGCGGGGGAAGCGCCGACCTACCACATGCCGCTCTTCTTCCGGCTGCGCGGCGAGGTCGACGGCGGGGCGCTGTACGAGGCCGCGCGCGTGCTGACCGAGCGGCACGAGGCGCTGCGGACCCGGTTCGCCGTCGAGGACGGCGAGCTGGTGCAGCTGATCGGCCAGGACGCCGTCTTCGAGTGGAGCGAGACGCACGTCGCCGAGCTCGCGGCCGACGGGGCGGCCGACGCCGGCACCGACGGCGTGGTCGGGCGCTGGATCCGGGACGAGGCGGCGCGCCCCTTCGACCTGGAGCGGGGCCCCCTGTTCCGGGTCGGGCTGCTGCGCGTCACGGACCGGGAGTCGGTGCTGCTCCTCGGCATGCACCACATCGTCTCCGACGGCTGGTCGTCGGAGATCATGCTCCGTGAGCTCGCCGAGGTGTACGCGGCCCGGGTGAGTGGACGCGGGGCCGTCCTCGCGGAGGTGGAGTTCCAGTACGCGGACCACTCCTCCTGGCAGGACGAGTGGATGGAAAGCCCCGCCGCTCGGCGGCAGGAGGAGTACTGGAAGGAGAAGCTGGCCGGCGAACTGCCCGTCATGCGGCTGCCGGTGACCCGGCCGCGCGGCACGTCGTCGGACCCGCTGCGCCGGGGTGCCTGCCTGGAGTTCCCGCTGCCCGCGGCGGCGCAGGGACTGCGCGGTCTGTGCGGCGGCGTCGACGCCACCTTGTTCACCGGGCTGTTGGCAGCCTTCAAGGTCCTGTTGAACCGCTACACGGGGCTCGACGACCTGCTGGTCGGCACCCCGATCGCCAACCGCCACCGCGAGGAGTTCGCGGCGACGGTCGGCCTCTTCGTCAACACCACGGTCTTCCGGACCGACCTGTCGGCGGACCCGACCTTCCGCGAGTACCTCGTCCAGGTGCGCGACTGCGTACGGGAGGCCCAGGAGCACCAGGACATTCCCTTCGAAGAGCTGGTCCGGCTGAAGAACCCGGACCGGGACGCGGAGTCCTCCCCCGTCTTCCAGGTGATGTTCGGGATGAACGAGGTCGGCGACCAGGGCCTGCGGTTGCCCGGGATCTCCGGGGAGTGGCTGGCGACGGACTCCGGCACCGCGAAGTTCGACCTGTCGCTCGACGTGGCCGACACCGCCGAGGGCCTCACGGCGGTCTTCGAGTACCGCGGCGACCTGTTCGAGGCGTCCGTCGTGGACGCCCTCGCCCGGCACTACGGGCAGCTGATCGAAGCCCTCGTCGCGGAGCCCGACGTCCCCGTCTCCGCCCTGCGGATGCTGTCGGACGCCGAGCACGCCGCGCTCACCCCGCCGCCCGCCGCCACGACGCCCGCGGCGTCCGTGCCGCGGCCGGTCCACGAGCTGTTCGCCGGGCGCGCGGCCCTTGCCCCGGACTCCGTCGCGCTCATCGACGGCGCCACCCGTGTCACGTACGGGGAGCTGGACCGCCGGTCCGACCGGCTAGCGCACCTGCTGCGCGAGCACGGCGTCCGCCCGGGCGTGATGGTCGGACTGAGCATGGGGCGCTCCGCCGACCTGGTGACGGCGCTGCTGGCCGTGCTGAAGGCGGGCGGCGCCTACGTACCGCTCGACCCGGCGTACCCGGTGGACCGGCTGCGCCACATGACCGAGGACTCGGGCCTGGCCACCATCGTCACCGACGGCGCGAGCCCGCGCTGGTGGGAGGCCGGGGCCGACGACGCCTGGTTCGAGGGGGCCGTGGTCGACCTCGGAGTCGGAGCGGAGCTCCTGGAGCGCTTCCCGGCCGCCCCGGTGCCGGACGGCGCCGGGCCGGACGACCTGGCGTACGTCATCTACACCTCCGGGTCGACCGGCCGCCCGAAGGGCGTGCTCGTCCCGCACCGCAACGTCAGTCGCCTGTTCACCGCCACCGACCACTGGTTCGGCTTCGGGGATCGGGACGTGTGGACGTTGTTCCACTCCTACGCCTTCGACTTCTCCGTCTGGGAGCTGTGGGGCGCCCTCGCCCACGGCGGCCGCCTCGTGGTGGTCCCGTACGAGACGAGCCGGGAGCCCGCGGCCTTCCTGCGGCTGCTGCGCGAACAGCGGGTCACCGTGCTCAACCAGACCCCGTCCGCCTTCCACCAGCTCATGCGGGCCGACGAGGCGGACGGCGGCGACCCCGGCGACCTCGCCCTGCGCTACGTCGTCTTCGGCGGCGAGGCGCTCGACCCCAACGCCCTGCGCGGCTGGTTCCACCGGCACGGCGACGCCACCCCGCAGCTGGTCAACATGTACGGCATCACCGAGACGACCGTGCACGTCACCTACCGGCCCATCACCTTGAAGGACGTCGAGGAGGGCAGCGGCAGCGTCATCGGCGAGCCGATCCCGGACCTGCGGCTGTACGTACTGGACCCGCGCGGCCGCCCGGTGCCCGTCGGGGTCCAGGGCGAGCTGTACGTGGGCGGCGCCGGCCTCGCCGACGGGTACCTGAACCGGCCGGAGCTGACCGCCGAGCGGTTCGTCCCCCACCCGTACGCGGCCGGGACGGACGAGCGGCTCTACCGTACGGGCGACCTGGCACGCCGCCTGCCGAACGGCGACCTGGAGTACTGCGGGCGCATCGACTCGCAGATCCAGCTGCGCGGCTTCCGCGTCGAGCTCGGCGAGATCGAATCCGCCCTGTCCTCCCACGACCTGGTCCACGAGGCCGTGGTGCTGCCGCACACCGACTCCGAGGGGGACACCCGGCTCGCCGCGTACGTCACCCCCCGGCCGGCGGCGACGGGTGCGGTGGACACCGCCCCGCTCGACCCGGAGGCGCTGCGCACCCACGTCGCCCGGCGGCTGCCCGCATACATGGTCCCCTCCACCTTCACGGTGTTGCCGGAGTTCCCGCTCACGGCCAACGGCAAGGTGGACCGCAAGCGGCTCCCCGAGCCGCGCGCCGGGCAGGGGAGCTCCGGGCGCGCGTACGCGGCGCCCACCACCCCCTCGGAGCGGATTCTGGCCGCGGTGTGGTCGCGCGTCCTGGGCGTCGAACGCGTGGGCGTCGACGACAACTACTTCGCCCTGGGCGGGGATTCGATCCGCAGCATCCGGCTGCTCGCCCAGGCGGGCGAGGCCGGGCTCCGGGTCGGCTTCCACGACCTGATGACCCACCAGACCGTGCGCGCGCTCGCCGCCCGGGCCGCGCGGGTCGACCCCGCGCGGGACGCCGTCGGAGCGCCGGCCGCGGGCCACGAACCGTTCTCCCTGCTGTCGGAGTCCGACCGGGCACTGCTGCCCGAGGGCCTCGACGACGCCTATCCGATGACCCGGCTCCAGCAGGGCATGCTGTTCCACGGCGACCTGTCGACGGAGGGTTCGGAGTACCACAACGTCTCGTCGTACCGCCTGGAGGCCCGCTTCGACGAGGGCGCCTGGCGGGACGCCGTCACCGCCCTGATCGCCCGGCACGAGATCCTGCGGACCTCCTTCGACCTGATCGGCTTCGAGGAACCGCTGCAGCTGGTCCACCGTCGGGTGTCCCCGCCGGTGACGTTCGAGGACCTGCGGGACCTCACCCCGGACGCCGCGGACATCGCGGCCGGCCGGCGCTTCGAGCACGAGAGCCGTGAACTCTTCGACTGGAGGACGGCTCCGCTGATCCGGTTCCACGTCCAGCGGCGTCCGGACGACACCCTCCAACTGTTCCTCACCGAGCACCACGCGATCCTGGACGGCTGGAGCGAGCGCTCCCTCTTCGCGGAACTCCTCCTGCGCTACGGCCGGGGACTGTCCGGCGCGCAGCCGTCGGCGGACCCGCCGCCGCGGTCGCGCTTCTCCTCGTACGTCGCGCTGGAGCGGGCGGCCACCGAGGACGAGGACAGCCGCCGCTTCTGGACGGACCGGCTGTCGGGCTCGACGCTCACCCGGCTGCCCCGGGGCCGGGTGGCGGCCGGGCGGCCGGCGGACACGACCGCCTTGATGGAGTTCACCGAACGCCCGGTCCCCGAGGAGGTGCACCTGGGCCTGACCGAGCTGGCCCGCACCCTCGGCGTACCGCTGCGGACGGTGCTGCTCGCCGCCCACCTGCGGGTCATGAGCCTGCTGACCGGCACGCACGACGTCGTGACCGGCGCCGTGTACAACGGGCGCGGCGAGGAGGCGGACGGCGACCTGACGCTCGGCGTGTTCCTCAACACGCTGCCGGTACGGATGCCGCTGCCGGGCGGGACCTGGTCCGACCTGGTGCGCCGGACCGCGGACCTGGACCTGGAGATCCTGCGGCACCGCCGGTACCCGCTGTCGGAGATCATGCGGCGGACCGGGGTGTCCGAGCCGTTCGAGACGTTCTTCAACTACACCCATTTCCACGTCGAGCAGTCGCTGGACGGGCAGTCGGAGGTGGAGGTCCTCGACTCCCACGGGGTGGCGCACACCAACTTCCCCTTCGGCGCGGAGTTCTTCCGGGAGGGCGCGGAAGGCGCGCTCGGCCTCGGGCTGCGCCACGACACCACCCGGTTCGACGCGGCGCAGATCGAGCTCTTCCACGGTTACTACGCCGCGGCGCTGGCCGCGCTGGCCACCGACCCGCAGGGCCGCTACGAGAGTGCCGACCTGCTCTCCGACGCCGAGCACCGCACGTTCCGGGAGTGGAACGACACCGCCCGGTCGTACGACCGGCCGCACGTGCTGCACACGCTGATCGAGGAGCGGGCACGGCTGACGCCGGGGGCGACGGCCGTCCGGTTCGAGGGCCGGTCGCTGACCTACCGCGAGCTGGACGGGCGCGCGAACGAGCTGGCGGGGCGCCTGCGCTCCCGCGGCGTCGGCCGTGGCGGGTTCGTGGCGCTGCTGCTGGAGCGCTCCCTGGAGCTGCCGGTTTGCCTGCTGGCGGTGCTCAAGTCCGGCGCCGCCTACGTGCCGCTCGATCCGGAGCACCCGCGGCAGCGGCTGCGCGGCATCCTGGAGGACTCCGGGATCGGCGTGGTCATCACGCTCGCGGAGCACGACGCGAAGGCCGCCGGGCCGGGTGTCACGCTCGTCCGCCCGGACGGCTCCGGGGCGGACGACCCCGCCGCCGGGGGCGACGTGGACGCCGCCGCCGCGGAGCCCGCGGGTCCCGGGGATCCGGCGTACATGATCTTCACCTCGGGTTCGACCGGCACCCCCAAGGGTGTGGTGGTGTCGCACCGGGCGATCGCCAACCGACTGCTGTGGATGCAGCAGGAGTACGGGCTGCGGCCCGGGGAGCCGGTGCTCCAGAAGACCCCCGCCACCTTCGACGTGTCGGTGTGGGAGTTCTTCTGGCCCCTGCTGGCCGGCGGCGTGCTGGTGCTGGCGAGGCCCGGCGGGCACCGCGATCCGTCCTACCTGGCGGAGCTGATCCGCGCCGAGTCGGTCACCACCGTCCACTTCGTGCCCTCCATGCTGCAGGCGTTCGTCGAGGACCCGGCCACGGCCGCGTGCACCGGGCTGACCCGGGTGATCTGCAGCGGCGAGGCCCTGCCCCACGACCTCCAGCAGCGCTTCCTGGCACGGTTCCCGGCGGAGCTGCACAACCTGTACGGCCCGACCGAGGCGGCCGTCGACGTCACGTACTGGAAGTGCGCCGACGACGGCAGCGGCGTGGTGCCGATCGGGCGCCCGATCGCCAACACCGAGCTGCACGTCCTGGACCGGCACGGCCGGCACGTCCCGCGGGGGGTGACCGGCGAACTCCACCTCGGGGGAACCGGACTGGCCGAGGGCTACCACCGACGCCCCGACCTCACCGGGCACGCCTTCGTCACGCACACCGACCACGCGGGGACGACGCGCCGCCTGTACCGGACCGGTGACCTCGTACGGCACCTGCCGGACGGAGCGCTGGAGTACCGCGGCCGCACCGACGCGCAGATCAAGCTCCGCGGGTTCCGCATCGAACTCGGCGAGATCGAGGCCACCTTGGCGGGCCACCCCGCCGTCGCGGAATGCGCCGTCCTGCTGCGTGAGGGGCGGCTCGCCGCCTACGTCGTACCGCGCCCCGGAGCCGACGCCGCCGCGTCGCTGCTCGCGGCCCACGCGGCGGGCGCGCTGCCCGGCTACATGGTGCCGTCCTCCTGGACCGCACTGCCCGCGATGCCGCTCACCGGCAGTGGCAAGCTCGACCGCAAGGCCCTGCCCGAGCCGATCGACACCGCGGCGGCGGACGACCGGCCGGCCGCACCCCCGCGGGACGCGGCCGAGGCACGGCTGCTGGAAGTCTGGACCGAGCTGCTCGGCGACCTGCCCGGGGCGCGGCGGCTCGGCGTGCACGACGACTTCTTCGCCGTGGGCGGTCACTCCCTGCTGGCGCTGCGGCTCGTCTCCCGCGTGAACGCGGTGTACGGGCTCGCGCTGGGGGTCTCGGCCGTCATCGAGAACCCGACCGTCGCCGGACAGGCCCGCCTCGTGCGGGGGGACGCCGCCGCGCGGACCGGCGGGGCGGTGCCCCTGCGGGCCGGCGGGGATCGTCCACCGCTGTTCCTCGTTCACCCCGCCGGCGGCAGCGTCCTGTGCTACCGCGAGCTCACCGCGGCCCTGGGGCCCGAGCAGCCCGTGTACGGGCTGGCCGCGGCCGGACTCGAAGGGGACGGCGGCGTCGCGACGAGCGTCGAGGAGATGGCCGAGTCCTACCTGCGGGCCGTCCGCGAGGTCCGGCCGGAGGGGCCGTACAGGCTGGGCGGCTGGTCCTTCGGCGGGCTCGTGGCCTACGAGATGGCCTGTCGGCTGGCCGCCGCCGGCGAGCGGGTCGAACTGCTCGCGCTGGTGGACACCGGCCACCCCGACGGCGCGGGCGAGCCGTCCGGGGCCGCCGCGCTCGTGGGCTTCGCGGAGGACCTGCTGCTCTGCGCCGGGCTCACCGTCCCCGGCGACCTGGCGGCGGCGCTCGCGGAGGCGGCCGCCGCCGGCCGGGAGGCGGAGGGCCTGCGGCTCGTCCACGGCGCACTGCTGCGGGCGGACGCGGGCGAAGGCCTGGACCCCGCCGCGCTGGCCCGTCACCACGCCGTCTTCCGGGCGAACCTGCTGGCCACGGCCGCCTACCGGCCGCCGGTCCCCCCGGGACCCGTACGGCTCTACCGGAGCACGGACGGAGTCCTCGCGGGCTCCGCACGGGCCTGGGAGCGAACCGCCGGCAGCGCCCTCACGGTGCGCGACCTCACCACCGACCACTACGGGATCGTGCGCTCCGAGCACGTCAGGGAGATAGCGAGAGACATGGAAGAGATCATGCCGGAAGGACCGCGCACATGACCGACAGGAGAACGACCCTGTGGCGGCACGCCGACTTCCGCAACCTGTGGTTCGGACTGACCGCGTCGCTGTTCGGGGCCAAGGTCACGGCCGTGGCGATCCCGCTGATCGCCGCCGTCTCGCTGTCGGCCACCCCGTTCGAGATGGGCGTGCTGGTGGCGGCCGAGGGGCTGCCCTACCTCTTCATCAGCCTGTTCGCCGGGGTGTGGCTCGACCGGAGCGCCAAGCGTCCGATCCTCATCCTCACCGACCTGGTGCGCGCGGCCCTCCTGCTGCTCCTGCCCATCGGCTGGGCGGGCGACTTCCTGTCCTTCCCGCTGCTGCTCGCCGTGTCCCTGGCGGTCGGCGCCTGCACCGTGGTCTCCGACATCGGAAGCGCCTCCTACCTGCCGCTGCTCATCGACCGCAAGGACCTGGTCTCGGGCAACAGCAAGCTGGAGCTGAGCGGTTCCGCCTCGGACATCGCGGGCAACGCGATCGGCGGCGGCCTGCTCCAAGTCATCTCCGCGCCCTTCGCGGTGATCGTCAACTCCGTCACGTACCTGGTGTCGGCCGTCTTCACCGCGCTCATCGGGCATCGCGAGACGAAGGCCGTCCCGGCCGGCCCGGCCGAGGAAGCACAGCCGGCCGACTTCTGGCGGGAGATGGCGGAGGGCGCGAAGCCCGTGCTGCGGAACAGGACCGTCCGCACGCTGGTCACCGCCACGCTCGTCTTCAACCTGTTCACGCTGGTGAGCGAGCCGGTCTTCCTGATCTTCGTCACCCGGACGCTGGGCCTCGAACCGTTCTTCCTCGGGCTGATCTTCGCCTCCGCCGGGGCCGGCGCCCTGGTCGGCGCCCTGGTCGCCGAGCGGGCGAGCCGACTCCTCGGACTCGGACGCGCGATGGTCCTGTCCCTGGGGATCGCGGGCCTGTCGGCGCTGCTCATACCGGTGGCCACCCAGCTCCCGCGGACCGAGGCGGCCCTGCTCATCGTGGCCATGCACTTCATCGACTCGGCCATGGTCATCGTCTACAACGTCAACCAGCGCAGCCTGCGATCGGCCGTCACGCCCGACCACCTGCAAGGCCGGATGAACGCCACGATCCGGATGATCGTGATGGGCGTGACCCCGGTCGGCGCCCTCGCCGGAGGGTTCCTCGGCGGCTGGATCGGCGCCCAACAGACCCTCGTGCTCGGCGCCGTCGGCGTCCTGCTCTCCGGCGTCGTGATCCTCCTGTCCGGCGTCCGATCGGTGCGGGAAATACCCGACGCCGTGCCCGTAGCGGCTTGAGGCGGAAGAACATGAACAACACGCTCAGCGGCCGAATCTCCAACGGCCCCAGCTCCCTCCTGCGCGACGAGCTCCTCGACCCGCAGTTCGCCTACGAGGCCGAGCACCTGCTCCCGTACTACGTGAAGATCGAGCGGGCGCTCGTCGCCGAGTACGCGCGGATGCGGCTCATCACCGAGGACCAGGCAGGCGAACTGGACGGCCTGCTCGCCGGCGCGACCCGGCAGGTCGTCGCCGGGCAACAACAGGCGAACATGTCCGACATCGCGTTCGCGCTGGAACGGCACGTGGAGAACGGGCTGTCCGCTCCGGTGCCGACCTGGCACCTGGACCGCAGCCGCAACGACCTCCAGGCCTGCGCCCAGCTGATGTTCGCCCGCGGCCGGCTCATCGGCGCCGCCGAATCGCTGCTGGAGTTCCACGAGGCGGCCCGGCGGCTGGCGGAGGCCACCACCGATCTGCCGATGCCCGGCTACACCCACCACCAGGCCGCCCAGATCATCACTCCGGGCTTCTACCTGGCAGCCCTGTCCGAGCACGTCCAGCACACGCTGCGCCGGCTGCTCGCCACGTACGACGGTTTCGACGCCTGCCCGCTGGGCGCGGGCGCCATGTCGGGCCAGGAACTGCCGTGGGATCGCGATCGGATGGCCGCTCTACTGGGCTTCCGGCGGGCCCAGCCCAACGCGCTGATGTCGGTCGCCTCCCGCGGCTGGGCCCTGGAGATCACCGCCGAGTTCGGGGTCTTCGGAGTGGCGCTGAGCCGGTTCGCGACGGACCTGCTGGCCTGGGGCAGCAGCGAGTACGGGTTCATCGACCTGCCCGACGAACTGTCGGGCATCTCCTCGGCCATGCCGCAGAAGAAGAACTTCCCGATCCTGGAACGCATCCGCGGCCGCAGCGCGCACCTGTCGTCGTTCCACATCGACGTGACCCTGGGGCAGCGCAACACGCCGTACTCCAACACGGTCGAGGTCTCCAAGGAAGCGGGGGCGCACGTCTACGAGGCCTTCGAGACGCTGCGCAGCACCCTGCGGCTGTTCACCGAGGTACTGCGCCACCTCACGTTCCGGACCGACCGGATGGCCGAGGTGTGCGAGCGGGAGTTCCTGGGCGGTTTCGCCCTCGCCAACTCGCTGACGCTGGCGGAGGAGATCCCCTGGCGGCGCGCCCAGGTGATCGCGGGCAAGTACATCGTCGCGGCGGTCTCGGCGGGCCTCAAGCCCGCCGACGGCGACCCGGAGCTGCTGCGCCGGGCCGCGGAGGCGGAAGGCCACGTCCTGCGCGATCCGGGCGCCGCGCTGGGCGACGCCTTCGACGTCGGGCGGGCGCTGCACCGGATGAAGTCGACCGGGTCGGCCCACCCGGACGCGGTGGGAGCGGCACTGGACGCGCAGCAGGACGAGCACGAGCGGCTCGTCCGGGAGTGGGCACAGCGGGCGGCGGCCGCCCGGACGACGGGGGAGGACCGGGATGGAAACGCAGACGCGCCCTACGGCGGCTGAGACGGGCGTGCGCGGCACGGGCACGGCGTTCGGCACCTTCGGCGAACTCCTGCAGGGCGTACTGCCCGGCACGGACCGGCACTTCATGGTGACCTTCCCGGTCGCCGCGTGGAGCACGGCGTTCTTCCGGCACGCCCCGGACTCGGAGAGCTTCGTGGTCTGGCCGCCGCACAAGCGCAAGGCGGTCCGCATCGCCGAGCTCGCGCTGGCCGCCGCCGGGCTCGGTGGGGGCGGTTCGCTGACCCTGGACAGCGAACTGCCCGAGGGCAAGGGGATGGCGAGTTCCTCGGCGGACCTGGTGGCCACCGTGCGCGCCGTGGGCGCGGCCGTGGGCACGACGTTCGCACCGGCGGCGATCGAATCGTTCCTGCGGCAGATCGAGCCGACCGACGGGGTCATGTACCCGGAGATCGTCGCGTACTACCACCGCGAGGCCGAACTGCGCGAGGGACTGGGCGTCCTGCCGTCGCTGACCATCGTCGCCCACGACGAGGGCGGACAGGTCGACACGATCGCGCACAACCGCGCCGCGCAGCGGGTCGACGAGGCCGACAAGGCGGAGTACGCCGTCCTGCTGGACGAGCTGTGCGCCGCCGTCCGGGCGCGGGACCTGCCCGCGGTGGGTCGCGTCGCCACCCGCAGCGCCGAGCTCAACGCAGCTTCCCGGTCCCGACGGACCCTGCCCGAACTGCGGCGGATCTGCGAGGAGACCGGTGGTCTCGGGGTGGCCTGTGCCCACAGCGGCACGTTGCTGGGCATCCTCTACGCCGGCGACGACCCGGACCTCGACGGGAAGGTCGCGGCCGCCCGCGCCGCCTGCGCCGCGCTGCCCGGCACGACCGTCGTGCACCGGTCGCTGGGCCACGGCGACGTGTGGAGCGCGAGCTCCGTGGAGGTGACGGCGCCGAAGGGCGCGGCGCCACAAGCACCCGCCGCACACACCGCGGGCACCGGGAACGCCGCACACACCACACACACCGCACAGATGCGCGCCGCGAGCAGCGCACACGCCTGGGGGGCATGAACATGATCTTCGACTCGATGAACGAGGCGATCGGCAACACACCGCTGGTCCGGCTCGACCTGCCCGCCTCCGAGGGCACGCGGGTCTACGCCAAGCTCGAACTCGCCAACGCCTTCGGCATGAAGGACCGTGTCGCCAAGAACATCGTGGCGGAGGCCCGCCGGCTCGGCGTGCTGCGGCCGGGCGCACCGATCGTGGAGAGCTCGTCGGGCACCATGGCGCTGGGCGTGGCCCTGGTCGGCCGCTCGCTCGGCCACCCGGTGCACATCGTCACCGACCCCCGGACCGACCCGACCACCCTGGCGAAGCTGCGCGCCCTGGGTTGCGAGGTGCACGTCGTGCCGGCCATGACCGACGGCGGCTGGCAGGGTGCGCGGCTGGCCCGGCTGGCGGAGCTCATGCGCGAACTGCCGGGCTCCTTCTGGCCGCAGCAGTACAGCAACCCCGACAACCCCGGCGCCTACCGGGTGTTGGCCGATGAGATCCTGCGTGACCTCGGTCCGGTCGACGTGCTGGTCGGCGCGGTCGGCAGCGGCGGCTCGCTGTGCGGGACGGCACGCGCCCTGCGCCGTACCCTGCCGGGCCTGCGCGTCGTCGGTGTGGACTCCGTCGGAAGCACCCTCTTCGACCAGCCGGACGTGCCCGGCCGGCTCCAGAGCGGGCTCGGCAACAGCCTCCACCCGAACAACCTCGACCGGACCGCGATCGACGAGATCCACTGGCTCAACGACCACGAGGCCTTCGCCGCCACCCGCGACCTCGCACGGGAGCAGCAGGTCTTCGCGGGCAACACCTCCGGCTCGGTCTACCGCCTGCTGCGCGAACTGGCCCTGAGCGCCGAGCCGGGCAGCCGGATCGTCGGGATCTTCCCCGACCGCGGGGACCGGTACGCCGAGACCGTCTACAGCGACGCCTACTGGGCCGAGCACCGGCTGGCGGAGCTGCCCCGCGCCGATGCCCCGGCGCCGGTGGGCTACGGCAGTCCCGTCCGATCCTGGTCCCGCGCCGGCCTCCACGAGCGCCCCGCCGGCAAGCGCCACATGCTCTTCGTCGAGGCCAACACCAGCGGCACCGGGGTCCAGGCCCTGAAGGCCGCGGCCGCGCTCTCCCTCACCCCCGTCCTGCTCACCAGCGCGCCGGAGCGGTACGCCGGTGCCGCGGAAACGGGCTGCGAGATCGTGGTCTGCGACACGAACCGGGTGTCCGCCCTGCGCACCGCCATCCAGGAGCGCTTCCGGCGCGAGGAGATCGCCGGAATCACGACGACCAGTGACTTCTACGTGCCCGGCGTCGCCGGACTGGCCGACTGGCTCTCGCTGCCCGGCAACCCCGAGGACGCCACCTCCCGCTGCCGCAACAAGGCGGAGCTGCGCCGGTCCCTCGAAGCCGCGGGCGTACCGCAGCCCCGCTTCGCCGTGGTGACGGACGTCGCGCAGGTCGGGGCGGGCGTCGCAGCCGTGGGCCTGCCGTGCGTGGTCAAGCCCGCCGACGACTCCGGCTCCAACGACGTGCTGTTGTGCTCCACGACCGCCGAGGCGACGGAGCACGCCGCCCGGGTGCTGGCGGTCGAGCACAACGTACGGGGGCTGCCCACGGCCCGCACCGTGCTGATCGAGGAGTACCTCGACGCCCCCGAGTACAGCGTCGAGATGTTCGGCGACGGCGACGGGCAGACCTGCGTCGGCATCACCGCCAAGTACCTCACGGGGACGCCGTACTTCGTCGAGACCCGGCACGTCTTCCCGGCCCCGCTGCCGGAGGCCGACCGGGCCGTGCTGGAGGCGACCGTGGCCCAGGCCCTGAAGGCGACCGGGATGCGCTTCGGGCCGACGCACACCGAGGTCAAGCTCACCCCCGGCGGCCCGGCCGTCATCGAGATCAACCCGCGGCTGGCCGGCGGGATGATCCCCGAACTGATCAGGCTGGCCACCGGATCGGACCTGCTGGAACAGCAGGTCCGGGCCGCCGCCGCGCTGCCGGTGGACCTCACCGCGCGGCACGACGGCCACGCGGGCATCCAGTTCCTGCTCGCCGACCGGCCCGGCACCCTGGCCGGCATCGACGGAACCGACGCGGTGACGGCCGCCGAGGGCATCGAGCGGGTGACCGTCACGGCGGCCGCGGGCGCGGAGGTCCGGCCCCCGCGCAACGCCTACGACCGGCTCGGCCACATCATCGCCCGCGGCGACGGAGCGGCGGACGTCACCGCCGCCCTCGACTCCGCCTTGCGCGGGATCGGCGTCCGGCTGCGTGCCGACGCGTCCGCGAAGTAACGAAGAGGAACCACTGATCATGATCGAACTGCGCAGCGACACCTTCACCCTGCCCACCCCGGCCATGATGCGGGCGATGAACGACGCCCCGCTGGGGGACGACGTGTACGGGGAGGACCCGACCGTCCGCCGGCTGGAGGAGCGGTCCGCCGAACTGACGGGCAAGCAGGCCGCCTGCCTGATGCCGAGCGGCACGATGGCCAACCTCGCCTCCATCCTCGTCCACGCCCCGCGCGGTTCGAAGATGCTGGTCGGCGCCGAGAGCGACATCTACATCTACGAGGCCGGTGGCGCCGCGGTCTGCGGCGGGGTGATGTACGAAGCGGTCCCCAACCAGCCCGACGGCCGGCTCCTGGTGTCCGACCTGGCCGCCGGCTTCCCCGACGACCCCGAGGACGAGCAGTTCGCCCTCCCCTCCCTCATCACCCTGGAGAACACCCAGAACCGCTGCGGCGGTGTGGTGCTCCCGCAGGAGTACATGAAGGAGGTGTGGGAGCTGGCCCACGAGCGCGACGTCGCCGTGCACCTGGACGGCGCCCGCCTGTTCAACGCCGCCGTCGCCCTCGGCATCCCGGCCAGCGAGATCGCGCAGTACGCCGATTCCGTGCAGTTCTGCCTCTCCAAGGGGCTCGGCGCGCCCATCGGATCCATGGTCACCGGCAGTCAGGACTTCATCACCGAGGTCCGCCGGGCCCGCAAGATGCTCGGCGGCGGCATGCGCCAGGCCGGCATCATCGCCGCGGCCGGCCTCGTGGCCCTCGACGACCCGGGCCGGCTCCAGGAGGACCACGACAACGCGCTGCGCCTGGCCCTGGGGCTCGCGGAGATCGAGGGCATCGAGACCGATCCCGCCGCCGTGCGGACCAACATCGTCATGTTCAAGGTCACCGACCCCCGCCACACCTGGCAGACGTTCGTGGAGGCGGCCGGATACCTCGGGCTGTCGCTGGCCGAACTCGGGCACGGCCGGCTGCGCGCCGTCACCCACAACGGCATCGGCACGGCGGACGTCGACGCGGCGCTGTCGATCGTGCGCAAGGTGCTCGGCGAAGGACGGGGCAACTGACATGACCACCCACGACCTCATCCCGGTCACCGCCCCGATCACCGCCCCGGTCACCGCCCCGGTCACCGCCGCGGACCCGGACGCCGCCGCCGACGCCCGGGACCTGCGGGCCGAACTGCTCGGCCTGCTGCTGGACAACAAGAAGGACGTCTTCGCGCCCTCCTCCATCCGCCGCGCGCCCCGCGACGGCCGGCTCCCCGCCTCCAGCGCCCAGGAACGGCTCTGGTTCCTCGACCAACTGCACGGCAGCAACGCCTCGTACAGCGTGCCGTTCGCCCTGCGGATCGACGGCGGCCTCCAGGTCCCGGCGCTGCGCGCCGCCCTCCAGGACCTCGTCGACCGGCACGAGATCCTGCGCTCCACCCTCTCCGGCACGGACGACGGCCTCTCCCTGACCGTCGCCGGCCGGCTGCCGCTCGACGTCCCGTGCGTCGACGTCCCCGCGCCGACGGCCGAGGAGGCCGAACAGGAGGTCCTGCGCCGGATCTCCGCCGAGGCACAGGTCCCGTTCTCGCTCACCGAGGGGCCCCTGGTGCGGGCCGCCGTCTACCGCACCTCCCCCGTCCGGCACCACCTCTTCATCAACTTCCACCACACCGTCACCGACGGATGGTCCGAAGGCGTGTTCTCGCGCGAACTGTGGCAGCTCTACGAGGGCCACGTGTCCGGCACCCCGGCCGTACTGCCCGAACTGCCCCTCCAGTACGCGGACTACGCCCTCTGGGAGCGCGACTCGCTGGCCGGCGGAGAGCTCCGCCGGCAGGTGGACCACTGGACCGCGACCCTGGCCGGAGAGCTGCCCACCCTCCGACTGCCCGCGGACCGCCCCCGCCCGGCCCGGCCCACCTTCGAGGGCGGCACCGTCCTGGCGGCCCTGCCGGACGACCTCGAAACGCGGCTGCGGGAACTGTGCCGCCGCGACGGCCTCTCGCCCTTCACCGTCCTGCTCACCGCGTTCAACGTCCTGCTGCACCGCTACACGCGGGAGGAGGACGTCATCGTCGGCGCGCCGGTCGCCAACCGGACCCGTCCGGAGTTCGAGGGCGTCGTCGGATTCTTCGTGAACACCGTCGCGCTGCGCTGCGGCGTCCCCGGCGACGCCACCCTCGCCGACGTCCTGCGCGCCACGCGGGAGACGCTGCTCGACGCGCAGGCCCACCAGGAAGCCCCCTTCGCCCGTGTCGTGGAGGAGGTCGCACCCGACCGCGACCTCGGGCTGAACCCCCTCTTCCAGGTGCTCTGCAACTTCCTCGACCTCCGCGAGGAGCCTGCCGCCCCCGGCCTCGTCACCAGCGTCCTGGAGGTCGAGGAACTCGTCACCCGCTTCGACCTCGAACTGCACTTCGAGGCCAAGGAGGAGGGCACGGTCTGCCGCTTCGTCTACAGCAAGGACCTGTACGACGCCGAGCGCGTCGAGCACACGGCCGCCCACTACCTGGCCGTGCTCCGCGCCGTCCTGACGGAGCCCGGCACCCGTGTCGACGAGGTCGAACTACTCTCCGCCGCCGAGCGGCGGCAGGAGCTCGACGTGTGGAACGCCACCGACGCGCCCCTCTCCCGCCTCTCCCTGCCCGAGCTGGTCGAGGCCCAGGTCGCCCGGACGCCCGGCGGGACCGCCGTGATCTTCGAGGGGCAGACGCTCACCTACGCCGAGCTCAACGCCCGCGCGAACCGGCTCGCCCACCTGCTGATCGCCCGCGGAGCGGGACCGGAGCGGGCCGTCGCCCTGCTGGTGCCCCGCTCGCTCGACATGATCACCGCGCTGCTCGCCGTGTTCAAGAGCGGCGCGGCCTACCTCCCGGTCGACCCGGACTACCCGCGCGAGCGCATCACGTACGTCCTGGAGGACTCCACCCCCACCCTGGTCATCGCGCACTCCCGCACGGCCGGCCTCGTCCCGGACGGCATCGACACCCTCCTCCTGGACGACGCCTCCCTCGTCGCCGAGACCGCGGCGCGCCCCGACACCGACCCCACCGACGCCGACCGCACCGCACCCCTCACCGGCCTCAACACGGCCTACGTCATCTACACCTCGGGATCGACCGGCCGCCCCAAGGGCGTGCTGATGCCCGCCGCCGGACCGCGCAACCTGATCCTTTGGCAGCGCGACACCATGCGCGGGATGACCGGCACCCGCACCGCGCAGTTCACCGCCGTCGGCTTCGACGTGTCCGTCCAGGAGATCCTGGCCAGCCTCGTCTCCGGCAAGACCCTGGTCGTCCCCACCGAGGACACCCGGCGCAGCGCCGAGCAGCTCGCCCGCTGGCTCGACCGCCACGACGTCAACGAGCTCTATGCCCCCGCCCCCGTCATCGACGCCGTGTACGAGGCCGCCGAGGAACTCGGGCTCGCCCTGCCCAGCCTCACCGACGTCCAGCAGGCGGGCGAGGCCCTGACCCTCGGCGACCGGACGCGCAGCCGCCACGCGGACCCCGCCCGCCGCCTGCACAACCTGTACGGACCCGCCGAGGCCCACGGGGCGACCGTCCACTCGCTGCCGGGCGACAGCTCCGCCTGGCCCGCCGCGGCTCCCATCGGCGGGCCGATCGCCAACACCCGCGTCTACGTCCTGGACGAGCGGCTGCGCCCGGTCCCGCCGGGCGTCGCCGGCGAGCTGTACATCGGCGGCGAGGGCGTCGCCCGCGGGTACGCCGACCGGCCGGGCCTCACGGCCGAACGGTTCGTCGCCGACCCCTACGGCCCGCCCGGCAGCCGCGTCTACCGCTCCGGCGACCTCGCCCGCAGACGGCCCGACGGCGAACTGGAGTTCCTGGGCCGGGCCGACCACCAGGTCAAGATCCGGGGCATCCGGATCGAGCCCGGGGAGGTCGAGGCGGTGCTGGCCAAGCACCCGTCGGTCGCCCAGGTCGCCGTGGTGGCGCGGGACGACCGTCCCGGCGGCAAGTACCTCGCCGCCTACGTCGTACCCGATCCCGAACACGGCTGGGACGCGGACGCGCTGCGGCGCCACGCCGAGGCGTTCCTGCTCAGCTCGATGGTGCCGACGGCCTTCGTGGCCGTCGACGCCTTCCCCCTGTCGCCGAACGGCAAGCTGGACCGCCGCGCCCTTCCCGCCCCGCCGCTCGACGCCGAACTGAACGGCCGGGCACCGCGCACGGCACTGGAACGGGAGCTGTGCGCCCTGTTCGCCGAGGTCCTCGGCCGGCCGTGGGACAGCGTCGACGACAACTTCTTCGCGTTCGGCGGCCACTCCCTGCTCGCGACCCGGCTGATCAGCCGCATCCGCTCGGAGCTGGGCGCGGAACTCCCCATCCGTACCGTCTTCGAGACCCCCACCGTCGCGGCGCTCGCCACGGCGATCACCGCGACCGGGACCGGGCCGGCCCGGCAGCCGCTGCTTCCCGCCGAGCGGCCCGCCGCCGTACCGCTGTCGTTCGCCCAGCGGCGGCTGTGGTTCCTGAACCGGTTCGAGGCCCAGCGCGCCGCGTACAACATGCCGACGGCGATCCGGCTGACGGGCGACCTGGACGTCCCGGCCCTCGAAGCCGCCCTCGGCGACCTCGTCGCCCGCCACGAGAGCCTGCGCACGGTCTACCCCGACGCCGAACACGGCCCCCACCAGGTGGTGCTGGCCCCCGAAGCGGCACGACCCGTACTGCGGGTGACCGGGGCCGACGAGGAGGACGTCGCCTCGGCGGTGGCCGGGGCCGCCGCCGAGGGCTTCGACGTCACCGTCGACCTGCCCCTGCGCGCGCACCTGCTCGTGACGGGACCGGGCCGGTACGTCTTCGTCCTGGTCCTCCACCACATCGCGGGCGACGGCTGGTCCATGGGCCCTGTCTGGCGCGACCTGTCGGCCGCCTACACGGCACGGCTGGCCGGCACCGCCCCCGCCGGCCAGAACCTCCCGGTGCAGTACGCCGACTACGCCATCTGGCAGCGCGACGTCCTCGGCGGCGAGGACGATCCGCGCAGCGCCGTCTCCCGCCAACTCGCCCACTGGCGCGACTCCCTGGACGGGATACCCGAGGAACTGGGGCTGCCCACCGACCGGCCCCGCCCGGCCCTCCCGTCCCACCGGGGCGGCACGGCGCCCTTCCACGTCCCGGCTGCGCTGCACCGGCGACTTCTGGAGGTCGCCGAACAGAGCGACAGCAGCCTGTTCATGGTGGTGCAGGCCGCCTTGGCCGCCCTCCTCTCCCGGCTCGGCGGCGGCACCGACATCGTGATCGGCACGCCGATCGCGGGTCGTACCGACGAGGCCCTCGACGATCTCGTCGGGTTCTTCGTCAACACGCTGGCGCTGCGCACCGACACGTCGGGCGACCCGACGCTCCGCGAGTTGCTGCGGCGGGTCCGCGACACCGACCTCGCCGCGTACGAGAACCAGGACGTCCCCTTCGAGCGGCTGGTCGAGGTCCTCAACCCGGCCCGCGCGATGGCCCGCCACCCGCTGTTCCAGGTGATGCTGGCCCTCCACAACAACACCGAGGACCTGCCGCACCTGCCCTCCGTGACCGCCGCGGCCATGCCGGTCGACCTCGACGCGGCCCTGTTCGACCTGCACTTCGACCTGACGGAGGGCCGCGCCGAGGACGGTGCGCCCGACGGCATGGACTGCTACGTCGAGTACAGCCGGGACCTCTTCGACCGCGAGTCCGCCGACGCCTTCGGCGCACGCCTGGTCCGGGTCCTGGAAGCCTTCGCCGACGACCTCGGACGGCGGGCCGCCACCGTCGACCTGCTGGAACCCGCCGAACGCGACCGCCTCCTGCTGCGGTGGAACGACACCGCCCGCCCCGGTTCGGCGGCGACGCTGACCGAACTGTTCGAGGAACGCGCGGCACGCACGCCCGACGCCACCGCGATCCGCGGGAGCGACGGCCGCGAGCTGAGCTACGCGGAACTCAACGCCCGGGCCAACCGGTTGGCACACCACCTGATCGACGCGGGCGCCGGTCCGGAGGACCTCGTGGCACTCGTCCTGCCGAGGTCGGCGGAACTGGTTGCCGCGGTCCTCGGCGTGCTCAAGGCGGGCGCGGCCTACCTTCCGGTGGATCCGTCCCACCCGGCACCACGGATCGCCGCCCTGCTGGAGGACGCGGCGCCCGTTGCGGTCCTCACCGCCGAAAAGGCCGCTGCCCTGCTCGACGGAACCACGCACCGACCTGCGGACCGGCCGTCGAACCGGCTCGCGAACCCGACCGACGCTGACCGGGTACGGCCCCTGTCCCCGTCCCACCCGGCGTACGTCATCTACACCTCCGGTTCCACCGGCCGCCCCAAGGGCGTGGTGATCGAGCACCGCTCCACGGTCAACTTCGTCCGGGCCACCAACGCCCACTACGCGATCACCGCGGCCGACACCCTGCTGCACTTCGCGGCGCCCACGTTCGACGTGTCGGTGCTGGAGATGTTCTGCTCCCTCCTGGCGGGCGCCACCCTGGCGATCGCCGACGCCGGCCGACGCCGCGACCCCGCGCTGCTCACGGAGTTCATGCGGGAAACGGGCGTCACGGTCGCCGACCTGCCGCCCGCGCTGCTCCCCCTGCTGGACCCGGAGGCCCTGCCCGGCCTGCGGATCGTCTCGGTCGGCGGCGAGGCGTTCCCCGGCAGCCTGGTCGCCACCTGGACCGGCGGCGGACGCCGGTTCATCAACAGCTACGGGCCCACCGAGAGCACCATCGCCGTCACCCTCATGGACTGCGTCGGCAGCTACGACCGGAACCCGCCGATCGGCCGCCCCATGGACAACATCCGGGTGTACGTCCTCGACGCGGACCTGAACCCGGCCCCCGAGGGGGTCGCCGGCGAGCTGTACCTCGCCGGCGACGGCCTGGCCCGCGGCTACCTGGGGCAGCCCGCGCTGACCGCGGGGCGCTTCGTGGCCTGCCCGTTCGGCGGCGCCCCTGGGTCCCGGATGTACCGCACCGGCGACCTGGCCCGCCTGCGGCGCGACGGAGTGCTCGAATTCCTCGGCCGCGGCGACGACCAGGTGAAGATCCGGGGCTTCCGCATCGAGCCCGGCGAGATCGAGGCGGTGCTCGCCGCCCATCCGTCGGTGGAGCAGGCCAGGGTCCTGCCCATCGACGTACCGTCCGCCGGTCGGCAGCTCGTCGCGTACGTGGTCCCGGCGCCCGGAGCGCGGCCGCCCACCGCGGAACTCCTGCGGGAGCAAGCCGCGTCGCTGCCCGAGTACATGGTGCCGTCCGGGTACCGCGTCCTCGACGCGCTGCCGATGACGCCGAACGGGAAGGTCGACCAGAAGGCGCTGCTGCGCCTCCCGGTCCTCACCGAGGGGCGCCCGTACACGGCTCCGGCGACGGAGACCGAGCGGGCGGTGGCCGGCATCTGGGCCTCGCTCCTCGGATGCGAACGGGTCGGCACGCAGGAGAGCTTCTTCGCGCTGGGCGGCCACTCGCTGCTGGTGATCCAGGCCGTGAACCGGATCCGCGCGCACTTCGGGGTGGCGCTTCCCGTCCAGCGGTTCTTCCAGGAGCCAACGGTCGCCGCACTGGCACGACTGGTCGACGCGAGCGGCGACCGACCCGCGACCGGCCCCGTCGACGACGGCCCCCGCGTGGTCCGCCGCGAACGCACGGCCCGGTCCCGGCGGTCCGTGGGGAGTGCCCGGTGAAGCCCCTGACGCGGGACGACATACGCCGCTCGCTCGTCAACATGTCGAAGAGCCGCGCCAAGGCGCTCACCATCCCGGCCCTCGACGACGTCGAATGGGACGGCCTCGACTTCTACGCCTGGGTGGACGGGCGGGACCTCAACCGCGCCTACCTCGTGGCCCGGGCGGCGGAGGACCGGCTCATGGGCGTCGAGCTGCGGGCCACCATCCGCAGCGCGGACTTCCGCCGGAAGTCGATCTGCGGGTTCTGCGCCACCGTCCATCCGGTCGGCGGCACGGCCCTGTTCTCCTCACTCAAGAGCGGCAAAGAAGGGCGGCTGGGCAACACCGTGGGAATCTACATGTGCCGGTCACTGGCCTGCTCCCTGTACGCGAGGGAGAAGATCCAGGCCCCGATGGGGCAGATGCACGAGACGCTCGACCGCGACGACCGCATCGCGCGGATCAGGATGAACCTGGAGGGCTTCCTCGCGAAGATCCTGCATTGACCCGCTCGTGACGAAGGCCCGGGCCGGCGACCCGGGCCTTCGTCGCGTCCGAACAGGTTCGACCGAACTCACACCAGCCCGGTTCGGGGGCCGGTGAAGCGGGCGGCCAGGGGGGACCCCGTGAGGTGGCCCGGGGGGAGTTCGCGGCCGTGGGCGACGAGGAGGAGGTCCTGGGCCGTGCCGTGGAGGGGGGTGCCGGCGCCGAAGGACCAGTCGAGGTCGGTGGCGCGCAGTTCGATCCCGTCGAGGTCGGTGCGGAAGAACCTGAGCGTCCGGGCGTCGACGCCGGCGAGCAGGACGCGCAGGCGGTCCTCGGGCACCCGCCGGTCGAGGCCGAGCGCGACCGTGACGTCCAGGCCGTGCACGACGTCGTGGGCCAGCGCCATCGGCAGGCCGCCGACCGGCGGGGTCCACGGGTGTCCCGCGTTGTCCCGCAGGAACGCGGCGAGTTGTCGGGGCGGGTACGCGGCCGCGTCCCGGCGTGCGCACCCGTCGGTCATCCGGTGGAGGCGTCCGCCCGCCCTGACGAGTTCCCGCGCCGTCTTCGCGAGGGAGTACCGGAAGCCCGTCGTCATGTGGGCCGCGACCTCACGCACCCGCCAGCCCGCGCACAGGCTGGGGGCGTCCCAACTCTCGGCCGGGAGACCGTCCAACAGGTCTGCCAGCTCCCGACGTTCGGCTGCGATGGCCGCTGCGAGTTCCGTGGTGTCCGCCATGCGTCCAGGGTGATCGCGAGGGCCCCAGAAGTCCAAGAGCCTTTTGTGCTCGCACCTAGAATCGCCGGTTATGGAGCTCCGGCAGTTGCAGTACTTCGTCGCGGTGGTGGAGGAGGCCGGGTTCACGCGGGCCGCCGCCCGACTGCACCTGGCCCAGCCGGGGATCAGCGCGCAGATCCGGCAACTGGAACGGGAGCTCGGGCAGCCGCTGTTGGACCGCTCGGGCCGCTCGGTGACGCCGACGGAGGTGGGCCGCGCCCTGCTGCCGTACGCGCGGGCCGCGCTCGCCGCCGTCGAGGGCGCCCGGCAGGTGGCGGACGAGTTCGGGGGGCTGCTCCGCGGCCGGGTCACCATCGGCGTGCTCTCCGGGGCCGCCGTCCACGAGTTCGACCTGGCCGCAGTCCTCGCCGCGTTCCACGAACGGCACCCGCGCATCGAGGTCGCCGTGACGGAGGACTCGTCGGAGCGGATGCTCGACGCGCTGCGGGAAGGCGGGCTCGACCTCGCGCTGATCGGGCTCGCGGACGAGGAACCACCGGCGGGGGTCTCCCTCCAGGTCCTGATCGACGAGCCGCTCGTCGCCGCCGTCGCGCCGGGCGACCCCCTGGTCGCCCTCGCCGCCGACACCGATGACGGGGACGTGCCGCTGGAGGCGCTGCGCGACCGGCCGGTGATCAGCCTGCCGCGCGGCACCGGCAGCCGCGGCGTCCTGGAGCGGGCCTGCGCGCGGGCGGGGTTCCGGCCGCGCGTGGTGTTCGAGGCGGCCGATCCGCGGTTCCTGGGGCAGCTGGCCGCCCGGGGGCTCGGGGTGGCCGCCGTACCGAGGCTTCCGGAGGACCTCGCCTCGGCCCTCGGCCTGCGGATCCTGGCCTTCGGCGAGCCGCGGCCGCGCGCCCGGGTCGCCCTCGCCTGGCGGAGCGACGGACCGACGGGGCCGGCCGCCGGAGCACTGCTGGAGCGCCTGCGGACCGAGCTCGCCGCCGGTGCCGGTGCCGGCGGCGATACCGACGCCACCGAAGCCGGCTGACCGGGCGCAACCGGTTGTGGAATAGTTGATTATCCGCATTTGAGCGATTCGGGCCCCTCGGGCCCCCCGGTCGGGCGCCGGACCGCCGCGCACGAGGGCTGTGATGCCGGCATGAGGAACCCCCCGTCCTACGACGCCCCGCACCACCGACTCCGCCGAACGGCCGTGGTCGCCCCCTGCACGGTCCTGCTGATCGTCGGCTGCGCCCTCCCGGCCGGCGCGAGCGCCGCGTCGGCGGACGGCTCGGCGGCCGGACCCGCGGCGACGGCGAGCGCGACGGAGACGGGCACCGCGCTCCCGGCGGCGCTGAAGCCCATCGATCCGGCCGCGCTGCGGTCCGCCGTGGAGGCGGCGGCGAAGAAGTTGCTGGTCCCGGGCACGGTCGTGCTGCTCCGTACCCCGCAGGGCACCTTCCGGACGGCCGTCGGCACGACCGAGCTGGGCACCTCCGACCGCCCCACGACGGCGGACCACTTCCGGATCGCCTCCAACACCAAGACCATGACCGCCGCCCTGATCATGCTGCTGGCGCAGGACGGGAAACTGAAGCTGGACGATCCGGTGTCCGCCTACGTCCCCGGCGTACCGAACGGCGAGCACATCACCCTCGCCGACCTGCTGAGGATGCGCAGCGGGCTCTACAACCACACCGACGCGCCCGAGCTGTCGGCGCGGATGGACTCCGAGCCCGGCAAGGCCGTGACACCGCGCGAGATGCTCGACATCGCGTTCCGGCACGCCCCGAACTTCGCCCCCGACGCGTCGTTCGAGTACAGCAACACCAACTACGTCCTGCTGGGCCTGGTCGCCGAGAAGGCGGGCGGCCGACCGTTGGCCCGGCAGCTCCACGACCGGCTGTACGCGCCGCTCGGGCTGTCGGGGACCTCGCTGCCCGCCCCCGGCGACACCACCCTGCCGAGCCCGTACGCGCACGGCTACATGTACGGCGGATCGACGTACGCGATGGTCGACAAGCCCTACCCCGCCGAACTGGAGGCGGCGGCGCGCTCCGGGAAGCTGAGGCCGGTGGACTACACCCACCAGAACTCCTCCTACGCCTTCGCGGCCGGCGGCGCCGTCTCCACCGCCGACGACATGAGCACCTGGATCCGGTCCCTGGTCACGGGCAAGGTCCTCGACCCCGCCACCCAGAAGCAGTGGCTCGCCGGCCCGCGGGCCGAGAACCCGGCCGCGCCCGACGGGCAGAAGTACGGGTACGGCATCTCCTACCAGCGCTTCGCCCCGAAGGCCGCGATGTACTACCACGGCGGCGAACTGCCCGGCTTCAACTCCTTCATCGGCCACGACCCGGACAACGACGTCACGCTCGTCATGTGGACGAACCTGACCCTGTCGCCCGACGGCAGGACGACCACCAACGCCATGCTGCCCACCGTCCTCAACCAGGTCTACGGCCTCTCGCTCCCCACCGTCACCGACTAGACGGCCCGGCCGGCCCCCGACGCCCCGGGCGCGCATGCACCCGATGGGCCCAACCGGACGTGCGCGGGGCGGTGCGGCACGTGCCCAATGGCAGAGGCGGCATTCCGCCCCAGCCATTCCCGGGAGTGCCATGACCCTGCCGTCCGACCCGCCCGCGCAGCCGGATCCCCCGAACCCGCCCGCACCGCCGAACCCGCCCGCGCCCCCGAACCCGCCCGCACCGCCGGACCCGCCCGCGGCACGCGAGCCCTCGGGTGCGGGACGGATCGCGCGGAGCGCCTTCTCCGCGGTCCTGATCACCCTCGCCTGCCTGTTCGTCCCGCTGTCCCTGATCACCGTCTGGGTGCACGACATCGTGCTGGACACCGGCCGCTACGTGTCCACCGTCGCCCCCCTCGCCTCGAACCCGGCGATCGAGGCGGCCGCCGTGCACCGGATCGGCGAGGCGGCGGACGTACGGATCGACGGGGCCCGCATCACCGCGGACCTCGCCAAGTGGCTGGAGGAACAGGGGCTGCCCCCGAGGGTCGGTACGGCCGTCAAGGCGCTCGGGCCCTCCCTCGACTCCGCCGCCGACGAGGCCGTCTCGAAGGTCGCGACCCGCTTCGTCGAGAGCGACCGCTTCGAGGCCGTCTGGACCGGCGCCAACCGCCTCGCCCACGAGGCCGTCGTGCGCGCGCTCACCGGCCACGGCCGCGGCGCGGTCGAGGTCGACGGCGGGACCGTCACCCTCAACCTGGGCACCGCCGTGGAGACCGTCAAGAAGGAACTCGTCGACGCCGGTCTCTCCCCGGCCGCGAAGATCCCGGACGTCGACAAGCAGATGGTCCTGTTCCAGTCCGACGAGCTGAAGAAGATCAGGGGCGCGGTCCGCCTGCTGGACGTCGTCGGCAACTGGCTGCCCGTCCTGACCGTCGCCCTCGCGGCGGCCGGCGTGCTGCTCGCCCGGCGCCGCCGCCGGGCCCTGGTGACCACCGCCCTCTGCGCGGCCGCCGCCAGCGTCCTGGTCGGCATCGCGCTGGTCGTCGTACGCCACATCTACCTCGACCGCCTGCCCGCCGAGGTGCAGTCCCCGGCGGCCGCGGCGGCGGTCTTCGACACGCTCGTCCGGTTCCTGCGGGTCGCCCTGCGGACCGCCGCCGTGCTCGGGGTCGTCGTCGCGCTCGGCGCGTACCTGACCGGGCCCGGCCGGCTGCCGCGCGGCGTGCGCGGCCGGGCGGAACGCACCGCCGACTCCACCGCCCGGTGGGGCGCCGCCCACGGGGTGCGCGGCGGGCGCGCCGGCACCTGGGTCGAGGCGAACCGGCGGTGGGTGACCGCGGTGGTGGTGGCCGTCCTCGCGATCGTGTTCGCGCTGTGGAACCACCCGACGGTGCTCACGGTGCTGCTGCTGGTACTGGTCCTGCTCGCGGTCCTCGCCGTGCTCGCCCTGCTGGCCGCCGCCGGCCGGGTCGGTGGCGGGAACCCGCGGCGACCCGGGGACGGGGGCGCGGCCCGTGCGGGCCCCTGACCGGCGACGACGGGGGTCGCTGTTCGGACGGCCCACGCGGGCGGTCCGCCGGGACCTGTCGCAGCTGATCTGCGCGGTCCTCGGACTGCTGCTGGGCTTGGTGACGCCGATGATGTCGGCGGGACCCCGGGTCGACGCCGGACGCGCCGCGAACCTGCTGTTCACCATCGGGTTCGGCGTGATCAGCCTGGTCAGCATCATCTACTCGATGCTGTTCCTGGTCGTGCAGTTCTCGGCGGGCGCCTTCACCCCGCGCCTCTCGCTGTTCCGGGACGAGCCGATCGTCTGGCGCGCCTTCGCCTTCACCGTCGGCGTGTTCGTCTTCTGCGTCACCTCGGGACTGTCCATCGGCGTCGGCCGCAGCGTCTCGGCCCTCGTCCCCTGCCTCGCCATGCTGGCCTCGCTGATCGCGATCGGTCTCATGCGGGCGCTGCAGATGAAGGCGTTCGGCTCGATCCAGCTCGGCCACGCGCTGACCTCCATCTGCGCCCGCGCCCACCGCCTGTTCGACGACCTGTACGACCAGCCGTACGCACCCGGTCGGTCGGCGCGCCCCCCGCCGGAGGACCGCCCCGGGGGCACCCCGGTCACCTGGTCGGGGCCGGCGGCCGTCGTCCTGCGGATCAACGTGCGCGCGCTGGTCGCCCTCGCGGAGGAACACGACTGCACGATCGCCTTCCGCGTCACCCCCGGCATGCCCGTGTGGCGGGGCACGGTGCTCGCCGAGGTGTCGGGCGGCGGCGGGCTGCGCGCGTCGACGCTGCTCGGCGCCGTGGCCACCGGGCCCGAGCGCACCTTCGACCAGGACCCCGACCTGCCGTTCCGGCTCCTCGCCGACATCGCGCTGCGGGCGCTCTCCCCGGCCGTCAACGACCCGGGGACGGCGGCCGAGAGCATGGACCGCACGGAGGACCTGCTGACCCGCCTGGTCGACCGCGAGCTCGACATCGGGCGGTTCCCCGACGGCGCGGGCCGGACACGGGTGACGATCCCGGTCCCCGACTGGGAGCAGTACGTCGCCACCGCGATCGACGAGCTCGCCTTCGCCGCCGCGGGCTCGCCGATGGCCCTGCGCAGGCTCCGCGACCTGCTGGCCCGGCTGGAGCAGCGCTGCCCCGCCGAGCGGCGCGCGGTCGTACGGGAGCGCCTGCGCCGGGTCGACCGTACGGGTGCCGGGGCCCATCCGCTGGTGTGGGCCGCCCCCACGGCCCCGTAGCGGTCCTCCGGGTCGCGCGGAGCGCGACGGCGCCTTCTCCTGAAGCCATGGAACCCGAGGCATCCGCGCCACCGGACCCGAAGGGCGTCACCCCCCGGCAGCTGCGCCGCATGCTCGTGGCGCCCCTGGGCCGGTCGGCGGCCTCGGCGGGCCTGCTCACCTGGCTGTTCTACCTGGCACCGCTGGACCACGAGGCCGGGATCACGACCGTGCTGCTGCTGGTCCTGGGCCTCGGCCTGTTCGGGGCGCTCGTCGTCTGGCAGGTCTTCGCCATCACCCACGCGACGCACCCGCGACTGCGGGCCGTGGAGGCGCTCGCAAGCGCCGTCCCGCTGTTCCTGCTGCTGTTCTCCGTGACGTACTTCGTGGTCTCCGAGAACGACCCCCTGTCGTTCTCGGAGACGCTGAACCGGACCGACGCCTTGTACTTCACGGTCACGGTGTTCGCGACGGTCGGCTTCGGGGACATCACACCCACCACCCAGACCGCCCGCGTCCTGACCACGGTGCAGATGATCTCCGACCTGATCGTGGTCGGAGTGATCGCCAAGGTGCTCTTCGGCGCGGTCAGGATCGGGATGCGCCGCCGCGCGGCGGGCGGGGCGACGGGCCCGGACGACGGTTCCGGCGGCGCGGGGCGCCACCCGGGTGGACCATCGAGGAAGCGGGAAAGGAAGTGATCCATGGCGGAGCCGCGAACCCCTTCCGAGTCCGCGCCGGCCGGCGGACAACCGCAGGAGGCCGACGTCCTGCGGCGGATCCTCCGCACTCCCGGCTACCTGAAGACACTCGTCCTGTGCGCCCTCATCGGCATCCCGGTCTCCCTGGCCGCGTTCTGGTTCCTGGTGGCCCTGCACGAGCTGGAGCACGTCCTGTGGGCCGACCTCCCCTCGGCCCTGGGCCTGACGGATCCGCCCTGGTGGTGGCCGTTCCCGCTGCTGCTCTTCGCCGGAACCGTCGTCGGCCTGATCGCCAAGCACCTGCCCGGCGCGGGCGGTGACGTCCCGGGGGCCGGGCTGCACACGGGGGTCGCCTCGTCGGCCGCGCTGCCCGGGATCCTGCTCGCAGCCGCGGCCTGCCTGCCGTTCGGGGCGGTCCTGGGCCCGGAGGCACCGCTGATCGCCCTGGGCGGTGGCCTGGCCCTGCTGTTCCGGGACCTGTCGAGGGCGCCGGCGACACCGCGCGGGCTGGCGCTGCTGGGCGCGGCCGGCTCCGCCGCGGCCATCGCGGCGATCTTCGGCAACCCGATCGTCGCCGCGGTCCTGCTGATCGAGGTGGCGGGCGTGGGCGGGCCCCAGCTGTTCGCCGTGATGCTGCCCGCCCTGCTGTCCAGCGGCATCGGATCCGTGGTGTTCACGGGGCTCGGGCGCTGGACGGGGCTGGGCACCGGTGACCTGTCCCTGAAGCTGTTCGTGCCGCTCCCCCGGCTGGACGTGCCGGACGTGTTCTGGGCGGTGGCCATCGGAGCGGCCTTGGCCGTCGCCCTGCGCCCCGTGTCGGTCGGGGCTTGGGCGATCGCCGGCTACGTCACGCGGCGGCCCTTCGTACGGACCGTGCTGTGCGCCCTCGGCGCCGCGGCCTGCGCCGCCCTGTACGCCCTGGTCACCGGCCGTTCGCCCGCCGAGGCCGCGTTGTCCGGGCAGGCGGCCCTCGCCTCGCTGGCCGCGGATCCGTACGCCTGGGGGGTCGGCGCGCTGCTCGCCCTCCTGCTGTTCAAGGGCATCGCCTACGCGCTGTGCCTCGGCAGCCTGCGCGGCGGCCCCGTCTTCCCCGGCCTGTTCCTCGGCGCCGCGGCGGGCGTGCTCCTCGCGCCCCTGCCGGGCCTGGGCATCGCCCCCGCGATGGCGGCCGGGATGGCGGCCGCCACGGCCACCATGCTGCGCCTGCCGGTGAGCAGCGTGCTCCTCGTCGTCCTGCTGCTCGGCAGCACCGCGATGATGCCCGTCGTGATCCTGGCGGCCGTGGTCGCCTTCGTCGTCACGGAGCTGCTGCCCGCGGGACGGGAGCCCGCGGGGCTGGAGACACCGGCGCCGGCCGGCGGGACGTGAGGGCCGCGGGTGCTTCGCGTGAAGGCCCCGCCCGGTTCCCCGGGCGGGGCCTTCACGCGTGGCGGGAGGACGGCCTCGTCAGCACTTGAGGCCGGACGAGGCGGCCGCCGTGGCCACGTCGAGGGTCTGGATCTTCGGCTGGAGCTGGGTCAGGGCGTCCTTGCCGGTGGTGTCGCCCGGCAGGTCCTCATAGGACTTCTTGAGGTCCTCGGCGGCGGCCTTCACCGCGTTCCGCTCCGCCTCCTTGAGGGCGGAGGTGTTCTCCTTCACGCCCTCCCAGTCGCTCTGGACGGCGTCGACGGCCTCCTTGATCTGGTCCTTGGTGGCGTTCGCGGGGTTCAGGGCCTTCAGCTTGGCGTTGTCGGCCCTCAGCGCGTTCAGGTCGGTGCAGAGGTCGGCCGCGGCCTGGGTGGCCTTGCTCGCCTCGTCGGAGGGCGAATTGTCGCTGTCGTCCGAGCACGCGCTCAGACCGAACACCACACTGACGCACAGCGTGGCGATCACCGGGAAACGCTTCATGGAGGGGACCTTCCTCGACCAGACAACCAGACAGGGACAGACAGGGCGGACGCACGAGACTTATCAGCACATATGCCTACATCCGCATCGATCGACACGTGACGCACCCGGACACCCTCCGTTCGGAGTCGCCCCGCCGCGGACCGTGGCGCGCCCCGCGCTCCCGCCCGCGCTCCCGCCCGCGCTCCCGCCCGGACGCCCACCCGCGCCGGGAACGCGCGGCATGCCGCCCGAACCCTCCTTCGGGGGCGCTCCGATATCTGTCACCGCGAGGTGAGAATTAGCCACAACGCCCGGTAAACATTTCTCACACATACGGTGGGCCCGAATTATTCATCCCACGGAACCGCCCTCACCGTGCTACTGTCGATACCAGTTGCAGTTGTGGTTCCCAAAACTCCAAGTGCCTCCACCGGATTCTTTCGGGTGGAAGCACTTCTGTATTTCCGGTGCATTTTCCGGACGGGGCGATCATCGCGGCGACACGGAGTCGGCACAGTGCGGACTCCGGGCTTTGCCCCCGAAGGAGATTTAAAATGGCATCTGGCACCGTGAAGTGGTTCAACGCTGAAAAGGGCTTCGGCTTCATCGAGCAGGACGGTGGCGGCCCCGACGTGTTCGCCCACTACTCGAACATTGCTTCCCAGGGCTTCCGCGAGCTCCAGGAAGGCCAGAAGGTGAACTTCGACATCGCGCAGGGCCAGAAGGGCCCGACGGCCGAGAACATCGTCTCCGCCTGACGCAAGCGCAGGACGAGCCGGGTCCCGCACCTTGGGGTGCGGGCCCCGGCTCGTCCTTTTTTCCACACGGGGGCAGGGCCCACGGCTCCGGAATGGAATTCCGTAAGAGCCTCCGCGGCCCGCCCGGCCGCATCGTTCGGCCCACCCCGTTCCATAGTTTTTCATCCGGCCCGTTCTCGCTATTCTCCGCGCGGTGCGTTTCGCTGCGGGAATTCCTTGATACGCGCCGCATCAAGGAAGGTTCCCCATGAACCGCACACGTACGAATGAACGATCCTCCCGCGGCCGCTCCGGCGGCGGCTCCTGGTCCTCCTCCACCCGTTCGGCCGCTCCCTCCCGCTCCGGCGGTGGCGGTGGCCAGGGACGGTCGGGCGGCTACGGCCGTCCGAGCGGCGGTTACGGCCGTCGGCCCGCCGCCCAGCAGGGGGAGTTCGCGCTGCCCGAGACGATCACCCCGGCACTGCCCGCCGTCGAGGCGTTCGCCGACCTCGGCATGCCGCAGCCGATCCTCGCGGCCCTCGTGGCCGGGGGCGTGACCGTTCCGTTCCCGATCCAGGCCGCGACCCTGCCGAACACGCTCGCGGGCCGTGACGCCCTCGGCCGCGGACGTACCGGCTCCGGCAAGACCCTCGCCTTCGGCCTCGCGCTGCTCTCCCGCACCGCCGGCCGGCGCGCCGAGCCCCGACAGCCGCTCGCGCTGGTCCTCGTACCGACCCGCGAGCTCGCGCAGCAGGTCACCGACGCGCTCACCCCGTACGCCCGCGCCGTCCGGCTGCGGCTGGCCACCGTCGTGGGCGGCATGTCCATCGGCCGGCAGGCCTCCGCGCTGCGCGGCGGCGCCGAGGTCGTCGTGGCGACGCCGGGACGCCTCAAGGACCTCATCGACCGCGGTGACTGCCGGCTCGACCAGGTGGACATCACCGTCCTGGACGAGGCCGACCAGATGGCCGACATGGGCTTCATGCCGCAGGTCACCGCCCTGCTCGACCAGGTCCGCCCGGGCGGCCAGCGGATGCTGTTCTCCGCGACCCTCGACCGCAACGTCGACCTGCTCGTGCGCCGCTACCTGCACGACCCGGTCGTGCACTCCGTCGACCCGTCGGCCGGCGCCGTCACCACGATGGAGCACCACGTGCTGCACGTCCACGGCACCGACAAGCAGGCCACGACCACCGAGATCGCCGCCCGCGAGGGCCGCGTGATCATGTTCCTGGACACCAAGCACGCGGTGGACCGGCTGACCCAGGACCTGCTGAACAGCGGCGTGCGGGCCGCCGCGCTGCACGGCGGTAAGTCCCAGCCGCAGCGCACCCGCACCCTCGCCCAGTTCAAGACCGGGCACGTCACCGTGCTGGTCGCCACGAACGTCGCCGCGCGCGGCATCCACGTCGACAACCTCGACCTGGTCGTCAACGTGGATCCGCCGACCGACCACAAGGACTACCTGCACCGCGGCGGCCGCACCGCCCGCGCCGGTGAGTCCGGCAGCGTCGTCACCCTGGTCACCCCGCAGCAGCGGCGCGCCATGACCCGCCTCATGTCGGACGCCGGGATCAGCCCCACGGTCACCCAGGTCCGCTCCGGCGAGGCCGAACTGCAGCGCATCACGGGCGCCCGCACCCCCTCGGGCGTGCCGGTCGTCATCACCGCGCCCCCGGCCGAGCGCTCGTCGCGCAGCGCCACCTCCCGCGGCGGACGCGGCCGCCCCTCGCAGGCCCGGCGTCGGCCGGCCCGCGCGCAGTCCGCGCTCGACGCCGCCGCGTAAGGTCCGCGACCCGGCCCGTGGCACACGGCCCGAGCCCTGAAGGCCCTGGTCGTGAGGTCCGGGCCGTGCGGCCCGCGGTGTGAGGCCACGGGCTCCGGGCCCTACGGTGGGGGCCGGGGCCCACGGCCCCGAGGCTCCCGGTCCGGGGCCCGGCACCGGCCGGGGCCCGACCACCGGGCCGTCCCCCTTCCTCCCCTGCTATTCCCTGTGAGGTCCCATGCGCTGCGTCATCGCCCGCTTCCCCTTCGACCTGACCAAGAGCGGCGTGCTGGAAAAGATGAAGGGCGTCAAGCCCGAGCCGGTCACCGGTGACTCCGTGATCATCGGGCGCCGCACCTACCCGGTGAAGCAGGTGGGCGAGGTCGTCACCCGGCAGGACCGCCGCGACTTCAGCGCCGCGGAGGTCATCCGGGCCATGACCCAGCTCGGCTTCACCTGCCGCACCCTCCCCGTCGAGCCCGTACCCGCGCCCGCACCCGCCCTCACCCCCCTCCAGCGGGCCTCGGCGGCACTCGGAACGCCGGTGTCCGCCTGACCCACCGAACCCGCCCGCAGGTGGGGACGCCGGCGTTGCCCCGAGGGTGGGGCGACGACGGAACCTGCGGATGGTGTTGAATTTCCTTCGGGGCCCCGGTGCCGTACGGCGCCGGGGCCCCGACACGTTCCCCGAGGAGGTGCGGATGACGGCGGACAACCCGCTCGGCGACCGACTGGAAGACGACGACTACCCCGCCTACACGATGGGGAGGGCGGCCGAGATGCTCGGCACCACGCCCGGGTTCCTCCGTGCCATCGGTGAGGCGCGGCTGATCACCCCGCTGCGCTCCGAGGGCGGCCACCGCCGCTACTCGCGCTACCAGCTGCGGATCGCCGCCCGGGCCCGGGAACTCGTCGACCAGGGCACTCCGGTCGAAGCGGCCTGCCGCATCGTCATCCTGGAGGACCAGCTGGAAGAGGCCCAGCGCATCAACGCCGAGTACCGGCGGGCGGCGGGACGACCGGACGACGACACCGGCTGACCTCCCGCGGGGCCTTCCGCGAGATCCCCGACATCGCGCGACCGCCCGGCCCCGGGCGGTCGTTCGGCGCATTCGCGCCACGTGTCGCGCGGACTGCCGGATACCGTCGCCCGGACGCCCCGAACGGACCGTCCGGGGCGACGGGCCGACCGAGCGACGGATCACGACGGGGATGTGACCGATGGACCAGGACGACCGGGGCGAGCGGGCCGAGCGGGCCGAGCGGGCCGAGCGGGCCGAGCGGAACGATCTGTTGGCGCGGCGTTTCGAGGAACACCGCGCGCACCTGCGGGCGGTGGGCTACCGCATGCTGGGATCGCTCGGCGACGCCGAGGACGCCGTACAGGAGACGTGGCTGCGACTGAGCCGGTCCGACGCCGGCGCCGTGGACAACCTCGGCGGCTGGCTGACCACGGTGACCGGGCGGATCTGCCTGGACATGCTGCGCTCCCGCACCACCCGGCGCGAGGAGCCGCTGGAGGTGGGGGACGCGCCGGTGCGGCTGCCCGACCCGGTCGTCAGCGGCCCCCACCGGCTCGACCCCGAGCAGGAGGTGCTCCTCGCCGATTCGGTCGGCATCGCGCTGATGATCGTCCTGGAGACCCTGTCCCCGGCCGAGCGGCTCGCGTTCGTCCTGCACGACATGTTCGCGGTGACCTTCGAGGAGATCGCGCCGGTCCTCGGCCGGACCCCCGCGGCGACCCGCCAACTCGCCGGCCGCGCCCGGCGCCGCGTCCAGGGCGCGGCTCCCGCCGCCGACGGCGACCCGACCCGGCGCCGGCAGGTCGTGGACGCCTTCCTGGCCGCCTCGCGCGGCGGGGACTTCGAGGCCCTGGTCTCCCTCCTCGACCCGGAGATCGTGGCCCGCTCCGACGGCGGCTCCCTGCTGCCCGGCGTGCTGCGGCGCGGCGCGGCCGACGTGGCGTCGCAGGCGATCGCCTTCGCCCGGTTCGCCGAATCCGCCTACCCGGCGCTGGTCAACGGCACGCCCGGGGTGGTGTCGATGGCGGACGGCAAACCGCTGTCGGTCATGGCGTTCACCGTTCGGGACGGCCGGATCACCGCGCTGGACATCCTCACCGACCCCGAGCGGCTCGCGCTGATCGACCTGCGCGCGGTCCTCGCCGGCTGACCGGGTCGGCGGGGGCGGGCGCCGGACTCGGGGTCAGTCGTCGAGCTGGTCGGCGAACCGCCTGAGCGCCCTGGCGCCCATGGGGGCCGTGAGGGGTGCCAGGAGGGGTGCCACCAAGGGTTCCAGGGCGCGGCCCACCGGGCCGGCGCCCGGCAGGCGCAGGGCGCCGAAGAAGGCGAAGCGGGTCCCGTCGCCCTCCGGGACGGCGGCCATGCCGCCCAGTACGAAGCGGCTCTGCATGAGGCACCAGCCCGGGCGCAGCACGACCTCGAACCGCGTCCGCAGGCCGAGGGGGCTGCGGGCGCGCGCTTCGAGGCGCTCGCCGGCGGCGGCCGTCACGGTGAAGTCGCCGATGTCGGTGATCATCCGGGGCAGTTGCCTCTCCAGGTCGCGGGCGAGCGCCCAGACCCGGTCGAAGGGGGCTCGGAGGTGTTCCTCCGCGTACCCGGCTCCGGGGGCGCTCCGGGCGATCACCCGGAGCCTGCCGACGGCGTCGAGTTCGGCGACGGGCCAGGTGTCCTTCAACGTTCCCACGCCTTCCGGAAGTTGCGCCGGGCCCGGAACAGGCGGGTCCGTACGGTGGGTTCGGGTACTCCGAGGAGCGCGCTGACGGAATGCTCGTCCAGCCCTTCGAGGTCGCGCAGGACCAGCACGGCCCGGTGGTCCGGGGAGAGCCGCTCCAGGACGTCGCGGACGTCGGCGGCGAGCTCCGGGTCGCCCCGCGCGGGTACCTCGTCGAGCGGATCGGGGACGGTGCGGGCGGCCGCGCGGGCGATGCGCACGGCCTCCCGTACGGCGATCACCCGGACCCAGCCGAACAGGGCGGCCGGGTCGCGCAGCCCGCCGATGTTCCGGAAGATCACGATCAGCGCCTCCTGCGTGGCGTCCGCCCCGTCCTGGAGGGCGATCGGGCCGCACAGCCGGCCGACGTAGGGGGTGAGCAGGTCCAGCAGTTCGTGGACGGCCATCCGGTCCCCGCGCCGGGCGGCGCGCACGAGCGCCGCCGTATCGGGCCGGGTCGCGTCGCCGGGGGCCACGGCGGTCGGTGCGCCGGACGGTGGCCCGGCGGGGCCGGTCCGCGGGATCCTCATGGCCGCTTCCTCCTTGACTTGGTCTCGGGAGGAAGAGCGGGCGGAGCGGCCGAACATTCCCGTGATCCGGGTCACACCGCCGGGGAGGCGACGGGTGTGGTGTCGGCGAGCGGGGAGGCACCGGCCGGGGCGGGAGCCGGCGGGGGCTTGAGCAGCGGGGGGTTGAGCCGGGCGAAGCCCTCCTGGCGCTCGTACGGGAAGTACGGGTACGGCGCCGGGCGGTGGCTCGCGGCGTCGAGGCGGGCCGTCTGCTCGGGCGACAGGGACCAGCCGACCGCGCCGATGTTCTGCCGGAGCTGCTCCTCGTTGCGCGCGCCGATGATGACGGACGAGACGGTGGGGCGCTGCAGCAGCCAGTTGATGGCCACCTGCGGGACGGTCCGGCCCGTCTCCCCTGCCACCTCGTCGAGGGCGTCGACCACGTCATAGAGGTGTTCGTCGTCGACCGGCGGGCCGTAGTCGGCGGTGTCGTGCAGCCGGCTGCCGGGCGGCAGCGGGCGACCCCGGCGCAGCTTGCCGGTCAGCCGGCCCCAGCCCAGCGGGCTCCACACGAGGGCGCCCACGCCCTGGTCCCGGCCCAGCGGCATGAGTTCCCACTCGTAGTCGCGGCCGACGAGGGAGTAGTAGACCTGGTGCGCCACGTAGCGGGGGAAGCCGTTCCGTTCCGAGGCGGACAGGGACTTCATCAGCTGCCAGCCCGCGAAGTTGGACACGCCCACGTACCGGATCTTGCCGGAGCGGACGAGCTGGTCGAGGGCGGAGAGAACCTCCTCGACGGGGGTGGCGGCGTCGAAGGCGTGCAGCTGGAAGAGGTCGAGGTGGTCGGTGCCGAGGCGGCGCAGGGCGTCCTCGGTCGTCTTGATCAGCCGGGAGCGGGAGGTGCCGGCGTCCAGGGGGCCGTCGCCCGTCGGCAGGCCCGCCTTGGTCGAAAGGAGCACCTGGTCGCGGCGGCCCCTGACCGCCCGTCCCAGGACCTCCTCGGAGGCGCCCTCGGAGTACACGTCGGCGGTGTCGAACAGGTTGATGCCCGCCTCCAGGCAGATGTCCACGAGCCGGCGCGCCTCCTGGGCGTCGGTGGTGCCCCAGGCCCCGAAGAGCGGCCCCCGACCGCCGAAGGTGCCGGCTCCGAAGCTGAGGGCGGGGACCTTGAGGCCGGACGTGCCGAGCTGCCTGTATTCCATGACGCTTCCCTCCAGAAAACAGTAACGGGACCGCAGACCCTTTAAGGTGATCCCAACGTAACACCACACCGCCACTAATGGAACCGGAGACCCGTTATGGCTTCGAGCGATGCCGCTGAACCGGGAACCGTCCGCCCCGGAGGCAGGACGGCCCGCGTCCGCACGGCCGTCCTGCGGGCAGCCGGGGACACCCTGGCCGAGCAGGGCTTCCACGCACTGGACCTGGCCGAGGTCGCCCGTCGCGCGGACGTCGGGAAGACCACCGTCTACCGCCGCTGGGGAAGCGTCGCCGCGCTGGTCGCCGACCTGCTGACGGACATGGCCGAACAGTCGCTGCCGCGCACCGAGACGGGCTCCCTGCTCGACGACCTCACGGCCAACGCGGACCTCGTCCGGCGCACGCTGACCGACCCGCGCCAAGGGGCCCTGTTCAAGGCCGTCATCGCGGCGGCCACGAGCGATCCGAGGACGGCCGAGGCCCTGCACCGCTTCTACGAGGTCCGCGTCGCGGAGTGGGCACCGTGCGTGCGGGAGGCCGTCGAGCGGGGGGAACTCCCGGCGGGCACCGATCCCGCCGAGGTGATCCGGGCCGTCTCCGCCCCCCTGTACTACCGGTTCCTGACCACCGACGCCCCCTTGGACGAACGCACGGCCACCCGCGCCGCCCACGCCGCCCTGGCGGCGGCCCGGGCGGGGGCGTACGCCTGAGCGGAGCCCGACGGGGAGGCACGGCCGCCGCCCGCGGGAACGACGCCGGCATCCCGCCGGGCGCGGTGGCGGCGGCACGGGCGCGCCAG
>NZ_JANFAK020000060.1 GCF_024721315.2 Streptomyces sp. Isolate_45 | reverse complement strand
CCCCCCCCCCCCCCCCCCCCCCCCCCCCCCCCCCCCCCCCCCCCCCCCCCCCCCCCCCCCCCCCCCCCCCCCGCCCGGCTATCCGTACATGCCGAGGAGTTGTTCCGCCGTCAGTTCGGTGACGGACTCACCGGGACCGCCCGCCATGGGCAGGGGCAGTTCGAACCAGACGGTCTTGCCGCGGTGGGTGCGGCGGGTGCCCCAGCCCGCGGAGAGCAGGCCGACCAGTTGGAGGCCCCGCCCGCCCTCGTCGGTGTCCCGGGCCCGACGGCGGCGGGGCTGGGCCAGGTTCGCGTCCCACACCTCGCACACCAGGGTCCGGTCCAGCAGCAGCCGGAGCCTGATCTCGCCCTCCCCGTACCGCAGGGCGTTCGTCACCAGTTCGCTGACCAGCAGTTCCGTGGTGTCGAGCAGGCCCTCCAGACCCCATGCGGGCAGTTTGCCCCGGGCCAGTTCACGGGCGCGGCCGACCGAGCGGGCCTCGCGCGGGAGCTGCCAGTCACCGACGGCGTCCAGCGGCAGTCCCTGGACGCGGGCCATGAGCAGGGCGATGTCGTCCTCCCCGTGGCGCGTGTCGAGGGTGTTCAGCACGTGGTCGCAGACGTCCTCCAGCGGGCGCACCGGGTCCGCGAGGGCCTCGCGCAGTCCCCGCAGCCCCTCCTCCAGCGGGTGGTCCCGGGATTCGACGAGTCCGTCGGTGTAGAGGGCCAACAGGGCGCCCTCCGGCAGTTCCACCTCGACCTCCTCGAAGGGCTCGCCGCCCACGCCGAGCGGCATCCCGGTGGGGATCTCCAGGAGCAGGCCGGGGCGGGGGACGCCGCCGTCCTCGGCGGGCTCGACCAGTACGGGCGGCATGTGGCCCGCGTTGGCGATGGTGCAGCGCCGGGTCACCGGGTCGTAGACGGCGTACACGCAGGTGGCGAGGTACACCTCGGACCGGTCGGCGTCCCGGGAGTGCAGGGCTGCGCGGGAGGCCTGCTGGGAGCCGCCGGGGGCGCCGAGACCGCGCGCGACCTCGTCGAGCGCGGTGAGCACCTCCGCCGGTTCGAGGTCCAGCAGGGCCAGGGTGCGCACGGCGGTGCGCAGTTCTCCCATGGCGACGGCGGCCCGCAGGCCGCGGCCCATCACGTCGCCGACGACGAGCGCCGTGCGGTGTCCGGGCAGTTCGATGACGTCGAACCAGTCCCCGCCGACCTCGGTCGCCGCGTTCCCCGGCAGGTACCGACAGGCGATGTCGAGTCCGGCGGCCTCCGGGTCGCCGGGGGGCAGCAGGCTGCGTTGCAGTATCAGGGCCCTTTCGTGTTCCCGCCGGTAGAGGCGGGCGTTGTCGATGCAGACGGCCGCCCGCGCGGCCAGTTCGACGGCGACGGCCCGGTCCCGCTCGCCGAAGGGCTCGCTGCCCTTCGTACGGGAGAACTGGGCCAGGCCGACCACCGTGTCGTGGGCCACCATCGGCACGAGCAGCGTGGACTGCACGAGGTCGTCCGATCCCCCGGCGGGTGCGAGCCGGGGCCGTGCCGTGCGCAGGGCGAGCGCCCCGGGCGAGGCGGCCGGATAGCGGTGGATCTCCCCTACGGAGACCAGTGCGCCGGGCCCCGACAGCGGGGCGTCCGACACGGCGGAGGCGAAGGCGACCCGCCGCAGCGGCGCGGACGGGGCGCGCCCGGCGCCCTGCCCGGGCAACGAGGGCACCCCGGGCCCCTGCGGGCGGGCGGGGCGGTCGTCGTCGCCGAGCAGCAACCCCTGGTAGAGGTCGACGGCGGCCAGGTCGCAGAAGCCGGGGACGGTGACGTCGAGGAGTTCCCGGGCGGTGGTCTCCAGGTCGAGGGAGTTCCCGATCCGGTGCCCGGCCTCGTTGAGGAGGGCCAGGTTGCGGCGCACCCCGGCGGCCTCGCGGGCCGCGAGGTGACGGCGGGTGACGTCGGTGCCGAGGCCGGCGATGCCGATCGGCAGGCCGGTGCCGCCGTGGACCCGGTAGAGGTTGATGGACCAGTGGCGCTTCTCGCGGCTGCCCGGGGCCGCGCCGGTGATCCGCAGGTCGGTGACGGATTCGCCGGTCTCCAGGACCCGGCGCAGGGCTTCGGCCATCCGGTCGGCCTCGTGGGCGGGCAGGTAGTCGTGGACGGTCCGGCCGCGGTGCTCCTCCACGGCTCCGCCGAAGACGGTCGCGAAGCGGCGGTTGGCGCGCTGCACTGTGAGGTCCGTGCCGAAGAGCAGGAACCCGAAAGGAGATTGGCCGAATATCGCCTGTGAGGCCGCGAGATCGGATTCAATCCGCCGCAGCGCGCGGACGTCGACCACGACGCACAGCGCCGCCCGCTCGGCGGTCTCGGTGAGCGTCGGCATCACATAGATCTCGGCCACCCCGTGCGCCCCGTCCCCGTCGGGGATCCGGAAGGGGATCAGGCCCGTCCACTCCTTGCCGTCGAGGATCTCCGCGACCTTGCGGTGCCCGCCGGCCCGCAGCTCCGGGGGCATGAAGGCCTCGACCGGATCGCGCCCGACCGCCTGGGCGGCGGTGAGCCCGAACAGCTCCTCGGCGCGCAGGCTCCATTGGTCGACGAGCCCGTCGGGACCGATCGAGAAGGAAGCGACCTTTATGTAGTCATATATCGAGCCAGGCGGACTGCTGTGCCACAAGGAGTCGTGCCATGTCTCCCTGGGCACTCGGCCCTGATGTGCCTGCGCAGGTATCTCGCTCACGCGACCGTCCCCTCCAGCTCACCGCAACCGGACCGGCCATGACCGAAGTATTCAGCACCACGGCCCCGGACGGCACGGCGTTCACGATCACAAAAAGGTCCCGTTGTTTTCGAGCCACGTCCGGTGATCGTTGGCCACCCTTCACCTTGTTACTCACCAGGAAGAGCCAACTCGAACCACACAGTCTTGCCCGATTTCCCGTGGCGGGTTCCCCAACGTTGCGCCGAGACGGCCACGAGGTGGAGTCCCCGGCCCCCTTCGTCGTCCGGCTGGGCGACCTTCGCGCGGGGCGGATCCGGAAGCGGATCGGAAACTTCCACGAGCAGCGCGTCGCCGCCCACCGTATCCCCGGCGGCCGGTTTGCGCCGTACCAGACGGACCCCGATGGGGCCGGAGGCGTAGCGCAGGGAGTTCGTCACCAGCTCACTGACCAGCAGGACGGTCACGTCTCCGACGGAGTCCAGGCCCCAGGAGCGCAGCGTGCCGCGGACTGCGTGGCGGGCGGTGCGGACGGCACCGGGTTCGGCGGGGAAGGCCCATTCGGCACGTTCACCGTCTGCGTCGATCACGCCGATCACTTCCCGGGCCAGCAGTGACCCCAGTCCGGTTCGTCGGGGACGAAAGGGGGACGAGATAGGGATTAATAGCGACATACCCGATATTCGGGGCGTCGTACCACTCGATCCCCCACGCACCGGCGCACGGTGGCGCAGACGGCCTACCGCGTGAGCGTCACGCGCCCCGGTGCGCCCCGTCGTGCGGCTCCGGGAGCGCGGCGGCGCGCAACCGGCGCCCGGCCTCGGCGACCGCGGGCCGGTCCTGATCGAGCCAGTCCACGGAGTCCAGCTCCGCCGGCTCCAGCCAGCGCAGCTCGTCGTGGTCCTCCAACGGGGCGGGCTCCCCCGACACCAGCCGGGCCGTCCACACGTGCAGTACGAGCCCCGGCTTGAGCGGCCACTCCCCCGGGATCCGTTCCAGCGCCTCGGTCTCGACCCCGAGCTCCTCGCGCAGTTCGCGCACCAGGGCCTCGGGTACGGATTCGCCGGGCTCGGCCTTGCCGCCGGGGAGTTCCCAGCGGCCGGCCAGCTCGGGCGGGGCGCTGCGCCGGGCGGCCAGGAGGCGCCCGTCACGGCAAAGGGCTCCGCCCACGACCACGCGTTCAGTCATGGACGGAGCCTATGCCAGTGCCGTCGGCGTCCGGCTCGCCGGGACCGCGGCGGCGGGCCCGCGCCCGGTCGACCGTCGGCCCGACCGCCGGGACTCAGTTCGTCGTGGCGGTCTGCGTGCCCTGCCCGATCCGCTCGACCCAGTAGAGCTGCTTGTGTCCCCGGTCGTCGAGGCTGTCGACGACCTTCTGGGCCTCGGCCCGGGTGGGGTACCGGCCCACCCGGTAGCGGTTGCCGTTGTCGTCCTGACGTATGACCAGCCACGGGAGCAGGGCACCGCTGTCGTTCATCGCGCTTCACCCTCCGCCGATGTACCTGCCCAGGAAACCGCATTGCGCATATGCCCGAGCTTACGCCCGACCTTTACTGTGCGGATACGGTTTTTCACGAAGAGGTACCTCGGGGGCGTACGCATCCGGCCAGGCGTACGAAAGGGCCGTGCAAGCCGGTTCAGACCCGGCGCACGGAAGGCATCGGCAGGACCACCGCCCCGGCCGCGGACCCCTTGCGGCAGACGTCGCCGCAGGTGGCGTCGAGGGAGCAGCACAGCGAGCAGATCGGCCCGGCCTGGGCCGGGCAGTCGGCGATGTCCGGGAGCTCGTACGCCGTTTCGCAGACGGAGCAGGTGTGCGTGGCGGTGATGTCCGCGACCTCCACTCCGGGACCGTTCACCACGTTCGGCCTGGCCAGGTAGTACTTCCCGCGGGTCGCCCACGCGATCAACGGGCACAGGACGAGGGAGAGTCCGGCGGCGATGAAGGTGGAGAAGGCCTCGGCGTGGGTCCCGAAGAGTCCGAAGAAGGCGAGGATCGACACGGTGGAGGCGATCACCATCGCGCCGAAACCCGCCGGGTTGACGGCGTACAGATATGCCCGCTTGAACTCGATGTACGGCGGGCTCAGCCCGAGCCGCTTGTTGATCACGAGGTCGGCTGCGACGGCGACGATCCAGGCGATGCCGACGTTGGAGTAGAACCCCAACAGCTTGCCGAGCATGGCGAACATGTTGAGTTCCATCAGCGTCAGCGCGATGCCGAGGTTGAGGAAGATGTACCAGACCCGGCCGGGGTGGCGGTGGGTGACGCGGGAGAAGAAGTTGGACCAGGAGAGCGAGCCGCTGTAGGCGTTGGTGACGTTGATCTTGATCTGGGACACGATCACGAACAGTGCGGCGGCGGGCAGGGCGAGGCCACCGAGCCACGGGCGCAGCGCCTCGATCTGCGGGGCGATCGGCTCCAGGGCGTGCGTCCTGCCGACCGCCTCCAGCGCGACGAAGGCCAGGAAGGCGCCGCCGAGCTGCTTGGCGGCGCCGATGACCACCCAGCCGGGTCCGGCCGCGAGCACGGCGAGGTTCCACCGGCGGCCGTTCTCGGCGGTCTTGGCGGGCATGAAGCGCAGGTAGTCGGCCTGCTCGCCGATCTGCGCGATGAGCGAGAGGGCGATTCCGGTCCCGAAGCCGAAGCCGATCCAGGAGAAGCCCGCGCCGGCGCCCTCCGTGCCTCCGAAGTGGGTGAAGGCCCCCCAGGACTCGGGCGCCTCGAAGGCGAGCACGAGGAAGGGCAGCGCGAGCCCGACCAGCCACACGGGCTGCGTCCAGGCCTGCACCTTGGCGAGGGCGCCCATGCCGCGGAAGACGACGGGGATCACGATCAGGGTGGTGACCAGGTAGCCGATCTCCACGGGCAGGCCGAAGGCCTGGTGCATGGCCTGCGCCATGATCGAGCCTTCGAGGGCGAAGAAGATGAAGGTGAACGAGGCGTAGATGAGCGAGGTCAGGGTCGACCCGAAGTACCCGAAGCCGGCGCCGCGCGTCACCAGGTCCATGTCCAGCCCGTACGTCGCGCAGGCGCGCGCGATCGGGATGCCGGTCAGGAAGATGACGGCCGCGGCGGCCAGGATCGCGGCGGCGCCGCTGGTGAATCCGTAGGCGAAGACGATGGACGCGCCGATCGCGAAGTCGGCGAGGTAGGCGATCCCGCCGAGCGCGGTGCCGGCGACGGTGCCGGGTCCCCACCGGCGGAACGCGTGCGGCGCGTACCTCAGCGAATAGTCCTCGCGGCTCTCGTCGGCCGCGAGCTTGGCGTAGCTGCGGGCCGGCGGCGCGGAGTCGGGGGCGGTGGCGGTGTCGGTCATGCCGTCCGACGCTAGGTGCGGCACGTGACGGCCCGTCACTCCCGCGCGTTGCCCCGGGGTAACGCCCACCCGCCCGGCGTCACCGCCCGGTAAACACCACCGCACCCGCCGTCCGCTCACCGGTACGCACCCCGCCGGCCCCGGAGCACCGCCCGGGCCCGGCCACCGCGCGGCTACCTCACCGGCAGGTGGTAGGCGAGGCGGTAGCGGTCCGCCGGGACGACGACGTCGGCCGTCTCCACCGCCCGACCGGAGGCGAAGTAGGTACGGCTGACGACGAGGACCACGTGTCCCGGGACGCCGCCGAGCGACATGATCTCCTCGGCCAGCCCCGGCCTGGCGCCGACCTCCTCCACCACGTTGTCGACGACGACGTCGATCGCGGCCATCCGGTCCACCACCCCGGATCCGCCCAGCGGCCCCTCCTCCGGCAGCATCACCGGGGTCCGGCCGGTCACGGCGAGCGGCTCCCAGGAGGTGGAGAGCATCATCGCCTCCCCCGCGTCGCGGAACACGTACCGCGTGCGCATGACCCGGTCACCCGGTTCGATGCCGAGCCGCTTCGCGATCTCGGCCGGCGCCTGCGCCTGCTCGCTGTTCGACTCCCACGTGCCGCGCGCGCCCGTCTCCGCCTGCTCCTGCCGGAACGGCGTCGACGCGCCGCCCGTGCGGTAGCCGGAGCGCGCGACCCGGCGCGGTACGGGCTGCTCCCGCACGTAGGTCCCGGAGCCGGAACGGCCCTCGACCAGCCCCTCGGCCATGAGGACCTTGCGGGCCTCCAGGGCGACGGTGTCGGAGACCCCGTACTCCTCTCGGATCCGGGCCTGTGAAGGTAGCCGGGCGTGCGGGGGCAGGGACCCATCGACGATCTTCCGTCGCAGATCACCGGCGACACGAAGATAGGCCGGCTGCTCACCGAAAGTCACTGGCCACTCCCATCAGGTTGACAGACAGCTACACCCTGGCAACCGACGGTTGTACTGCGCAAGCACGGGCCAGAGTTTCACCCGAAGTGATGAAGCCAGGTCACTCAAACCCGTTACCGCGCGTTACCCACAAGGCCTCGAACCGATTCCTCAGACCGACTCCGCCGAGGGCGCGCCCCCCGCATCCTCGCCCGCGTCGCCCGGGTAGTCCTCGAGCCACTCCGGAACCACGGTCGACAAACCGTAGGCGCCGCGCAGCGCCTTCTCCGTGTCCACCGAGACCGCCGCCAGCGCCTGGTCCCACGCGGCCTGGAAATCCGCCGGCCGCGACGCCCCCGACGCCTTCTGCCACGCCCCGCGCGCCGCCTCGATCTCCCCCAACTGCGCGGCCGCCGCCGGGCCCGTCCCCGGCCTCCGCGTCACGTCCTGGAGCATCCGGACCTCCGCGCCCAGCGCCTCCTCGACCTCCCGCGCCCACGTCCGGTACCGCGGCAGCGCGTCGGCGACCTCCGCGTCGGGGCCGCGCCCCAGCGCCTGGTCCGCCGTGTTCAGCGAGCGCAGCAGGGTCACCTGCTCCGGCGTCAGCATCCCCTCGTCCTCGCGCAGGCTGCCCCGGTGCTCCTGCTCCGCGGTGCCGATCACGCAGATCAGGCGCCGGTCGCCCGCGCGCCAGGATTCGTGGGAGGGCGCGAAGTAGAACATCTCCGCGTAGGCGGGCAGCGCCCACGTGTCCATCGCGTACGCGTCCTGCGCCTTCCAGCACATGTCGGTGACCGTCTGCTGGAGCTCCTGCGTGCCGGGGAAGGACGCGATGTCGAGCAGGGTCGTGGAGGTCACCTCGGCGTCGTGCACCCGCCCGCAGCCGATGCGGTGGGCGAGCGGGTCCTCGTCGAGGAGGTCGCCGCCGGGGACGTTGAAGCACTCGCCCGCCCGCAGCTCCTCCATGACTGCCGGCTCGCCCTCGGCCTCCTCGTACGTCCGGGACGGGCCCATCCGGTCGAGGAAGGTCCTCCCGTAGGCGTCGATGCCCACCGCCGCGACGACGGTCATCACCAGCGAGACCACCAGGCCCACGACGGCCAGGACCCTGCCCCGCTCCCGCTTGCGCGCGATCTGCACCAGCGCCACGACCCCGAAGACGATCCCGAGCGGCGGGAAGCACAGCAGCCCGACCAGCAGCGAGGCCAGGGCGAACCCGTTGAGCGCGGGCGGGTACGCGTGGGCCGGCGGCCCCCACACCGGCAGCGGGGACGGCGGGGGCCACTGGTGGCCGGGACCGGGGGCCTGCGGTCGGGGCGGGGTGCTCACGGGGTGAGGTGCTCCATCACGGGGGGCGCGAACGAATGCGCGAAATAGTACGCAGCGGGGACGACCGGCCATCCGGTCGCCCCCGCGTTCATCGCGCGATCCAGCCTGTTATCGCGCCCCTTGCCACCCGGTCGCCCGGGAGGTCGTCAGAACTGCAGCGCCCACGAGTCGATCTTGCCGACGTCGGCGCCCGCCAGGTCGGCGACCCGCAGCTTCCAGACCCCGTTGGCGACCTCGGAGGAGGCGTTCACGGTGAAGGTCTGGATGATGTTGTCCGCGCTGCCGCCGGTGCGGTTGCGCAGGTTGTAGACGGTGCCGTCGGGGGCGACGAGGTCGACCTTGAGGTCACCGACGTAGGTGTGCTTGATGTCGACCGGCACGCTCAGCGTGGCCGGGGCGTTGCCGGTGATCCCGCTGACCGTGATCGGCGACTCGACGGTGGAGTTGTCGTTGATCGCGTAGTCGTTGAGGTTCTCGAAGCGGGTGCCCGGGTTCGGCGGGGTGGTGCCCGCGCCCACGTTCAGCAGCCGGTTCGGGGAGCCGGTGCCGGGACCGGTGACCACGTTCGGGGTGGCCGCGGCGACCAGGCCAGCGGAGACCTGCGCCGGGGTGCTGGCCGGGTTCTGCGAGAGGTAGATCGCGGCCGCGCCCGCGACGTGCGGGGAGGCCATCGACGTGCCCGAGATGGTGTTCGTCGCGGTGTCCCCGGTGCCCCACGTCGAGGTGATGTTGGAGCCCGGCGCGAAGATGTCCAGGATGCTGCCGTAGTTGGAGAAGCTGGACTTGGCGTCGGTGTTGGTGGTGGAGCCGACGGTGATGGCCTCGCCGACGCGCGCCGGGGACTTCGTGCTCGCGTCGGTCGACTCGTTGCCCGCCGCGACCGCGTACGTGATGCCGGCGGCTATGGAGTTGCGGACGGCCGTGTCGAGCGCGGAGTCCGCGCCGCCGCCGAGCGACATGTTGGCGACGGCCGGCTTGACGGCGTTGCGCGTCACCCAGTCGATGCCGGCGACGACCTGGGCCGTGGTGCCCGAGCCCTGGTTGTTGAGCACGCGGACGCCGACGATCTTGGCCTTCTTGGCCACGCCGTGCGCCGTGCCGCCGACGGTGCCCGCGACGTGGGTGCCGTGGCCGTGGCCGTCCTGGGCGGTGTTGTCGTTGTCGATCGCGTCGTAACCGTAGGAGGCCCGACCGCCGAAGTCCTGGTGGGTGATCCGGACCCCGGTGTCGATGATGTAGGCGGTGACGCCCTCGCCGGCCTTGTCGGGGTACGTGTAGCTGTTGTCCAGCGGGAGCGCGCGCTGGTCGATGCGGTCCAGGCCCCAGGACGGCGGGTTGGGCTGGGTGGCGTCGACGGTGAAGACGCGGTTCTGCACGACCGACTTGACGGCGGGGTCGGCGGCGAGCTTTCTGGCCTGCGCCTCGGAGACCTCGACGGAATAGCCGTTGAGGGCGGAGCTGTAGGTCCGGTCGATCTTCGCGCCGTACCGCTTGGCGACGGCCTTGCCGCTCTCGGCGGTGGAGCGGGCGGCGGCGTCGTTCAGGGTCACGATGTAGCTGCCGGAGATCGCTCCCTCGACACCTGCGTTCTCGATGACGCCCAGTGCGCCGTTGTCGGCCGCCGAGGCGGGGAGGGCGGCGGCCGCGCCGAGCGCGAGGGCCACGACGGCGGTCGCGCTGATGCCGGCGAGCTTCCGGCGGGTTTGACGCATCACGGACATGTGAGGGGTCCTCCTCATAGGTGGTGCGCTGCGGGGGGTGTGCGACGGCACACGAAGACCCTGAAAGGCATGTCCATGACAATGAACGGTGCCCAACAGGCCGTCGCTCCCGAAAGGTTGACCCACCTGTGCGGCATCCCACAAGAGGACAACGGACGCGTAACATCCGTGCCATACAACGGCCATGATTGAGCAAAGGCGTTCCGCACATGACGCACGCACTCCCTGGTTACCTCTGCCCCGAGGACGGTACCCGCGCGGACGTGCGGACCGCCCCCTGGTGCTGTCCGGTCTGCGGTGGCCCCTGGGACCTCGACTTCGCACCTGATCCGGCCATCGCCCTGGAGCCGGCCGCCGGCCCCCATTCCCTGTGGCGCTACGCGGCCGTGCTGCCGCTGCCGGGGGCGTTCTCGGTCTCCCTGTCCGAAGGGCACACGCCGCTGGTCCCGTTGGCGGAACGGATTCACGCCAAACTCGACTTCCTGATGCCGACCCTGTCCTTCAAGGACCGCGGCGCCGTCATGCTCGCGGAACTGGCCCGCCGGCTGGCGCCCGAGCGGGTCGTCGCGGACAGCAGCGGCAACGCCGGGACCTCCGTCGCGGCGTACTGCGCGCGTGCCGGGCTCAGTTGTGAAGTTTTCGTGCCGGAGGGCACCTCGGATAAGAAGACCGAGCAGATGCGGGCCCACGGGGCGACCGTACGGATCGTGCCGGGCGGCCGCGAGGCCACCGCGCGAGCCGCCCGGGCCGCCGCCGACGCCCCCGGCGTCTTCTACGCGAGCCACGTCTTCAACCCCTACTTCCTCCAGGGCACGAAGACGTACGCGTACGAGATCTGGGAGGCCATGGCGGGCCGGCTGCCCGAGGTCCTGGTGGTCCCGGTCGGGAACGGGACCCTGCTGCTCGGCGCCGCGCTGGCGGTGGAGGAGCTGGCCCGGCGCGGGGTACGGCCCCCCGCGCTGATCGCCGTGCAGGCGGCGGCGGTCGCCCCACTGGCCACGGCGTTCGCCGCCGGGTCGGAGGACGCCGAGCCGGTGCCCCAACTGCCGACCCTGGCGGAGGGGATCGCGATTCCGGCGCCGCCCCGGGCCCGGCAGATCCTGGCGGCCGTACGGAAGTCCGGCGGCACCTTCCTGACCGTCCCCGACGACCGGCTGCGCGCGGCCCAGCGGGACCTGGCCGGCCGCGGCCTCTTCGTCGAGCCGACGGCGGCGGCCTGCTGGGCGGCGGTCCGCCCGGGCGCCCCCGGCGACCCCTTGCAGGGCCGCACCGCAGTGATCCCCCTGTGCGGCGCGGGCGCGAAGACGGGCCTGGCGGCGTAACCGGCCGGGGCTCCGGCCTCCCCCGGCGTAACGTGCCGTGACGTGCCGTGACGTGCCGCGACGTGACATGGTGTCGGAATTTCGCCGGCCTCCGCGGTGGCGCTCTGATGGACTGCGCCCATGACCGACACCCGTGACCTCGCCTCCCGCGCCGCCGCCTTCGCCGCGCTGCACACCCCCGCCGCCCCGCTCGCCCTCGCCAACGCCTGGGACGTCGCCAGTGCCCGCGTCGTCGAGGCCGCCGGATCCCGCGCGGTCGCCACCACCAGCGCCGGCGTGGCCTGGTCCCTCGGGTCGCCCGACGGGGACGCCCTCGCCCGCGAGCGGGCCCTCGACCTGATCGCCCGCGTGGTCGCCGCCGTGTCCGTGCCCGTCACCGCGGACATCGAGGGCGGCTTCGGCGCCGACGCCGCCGGGGTCGGGGAGACCGTCACCGGGGTGCTGGCCGCCGGGGCCGTCGGCGTGAACATCGAGGACGGCGACCGCGCCCCCGCCGACCACGCGGAGCGGCTGACCGCGGCCCGCGCCGCCGCGCGGGCCGCCGGGGTCCCCCTCTTCATCAACGCCCGGATCGACACCTACCTCCGCGGCCTCGGCGCCCCGGAGACCCGGCTCGACGAGACCCTGGCCCGCGCCGCCGCCTACCTCGAAGCCGGCGCCTCGGGGATCTTCGTGCCCGGCGTGGTCGACCCGGCCACCCTCGCCGAGCTCGCCAAGGGCATCGACGCCCCGCTCAACGTCCTCGTCGGTCCCGCCGCGCCGTCCGTCGCCGAGCTGGGTGCCCTCGGGGTGGCCCGGGTCAGCCTCGGGTCCTGGGTCGCGGAGGCCGCGTACGCCGTGGCCCGCCGCGCCACCGAGGAGCTGCTGGCCGGCGGCACGTACGGCTCGCTCGCCGACTCGCTGTCGTACGGCGAGCTGAACGGCCTGCTCAAGGGCTGAGATATCGAGAAGCCTGCATGGGCCAACGACCTTAGGATCCCGGGCATGCGCACCTCGATGACGACCACGACCGGGAGCGGCCCGACCGCTCCCCCGCACCGCAGGATCACCGGCGCGGTCTGGACCGCCCTCGCCCTGGTGTACGTCGTATGGGGCTCGACCTACCTCGGCATCCGGATCGTCGTCGAGACCATGCCGCCGTTCCTGTCGGCCGGGGCCCGTTTCATCACCGCCGGTCTGCTGCTGGCCGGGATCGTCGCCTGGCGGTCCGGGCCGGCCGCGCTCAGGGCCACGGGCGCGCAGTTGCGCTCGGCGGTCCTGGTCGGGCTGCTGCTGATCCTGGGCGGCAACGGGCTGGTCGTGCTCGCCGAGACGCACGTGCCGTCCGGGTTGGCCGCGCTGCTGGTGGCGAGCGTGCCGATGTGGGTGGTCGTGCTGCGGGCGGCCACCGGGGACCGGCCGCCGGCGCGGACCCTGGTCGGCGTGCTGGTCGGGCTCGCCGGGCTGGCGGTACTGACCGGCCCGGGGCTCAGCGGGCAGGTTCGGCTGTCGGGGGTGTTGATGGTGGTGGTCGCGGCGGTGCTGTGGTCGCTGGGGTCGTTCTCGGCGTCGAAGCTGCCGCTGCCGGGCAATCCGTTCACCGGCAGCGCCTACCAGATGCTCGCGGGCGGGACCGGCGGGATCGTCGTCGGCCTGCTGCGCGGCGAGCAGCACGGCCTGGACCTCGGCGCGTTCTCCACCGCCTCCTGGGTGGCCCAGGCCTACCTCGTGCTGATCGGGTCGGTGGTCGGTTTCACCGCGTACGCGTGGCTGCTCCGGGCGGCGCCGCTGTCGCTGGTGTCCACGTACGCGTACGTCAATCCGGTCGTCGCCGTCGCGCTCGGCGCGCTGATCCTGGACGAGGCGCTGACCTGGCCGATCCTGCTCGGCGGCGGGATCGTGGTGGCGGGGGTCGGTGTGATCGTCAGTACGGAGCGGACGGGACGGCGGGCGACCCGGGGGGCGGGGGGCGGCGGGGATCAGCCGCCGGCCGCCCGTTCGTAGAGGGCCTTGGCGCGCTCGTCGTACAGGGCCGCCGTGGAGTCGACGTCCGTCTCGCCGCCGCTCAGCACCCCGATCAGCCGGCCGGGTCGGCCCGTGCCGCCGCGGTCGGCGATCCAGGGGCTGCCGCTGGTGCCCGTCCAGAATCCCGAGCAGCTGATGTACAGCATGTCGGGGTCGTCGTCGTCGTGGCGGGTCTGGGTGGTGCAGGAGACGGGCTTGTTCTGCGGGTTGTGCTCGGACTCCGGGTAGCCGATCACGGTCACCTCGCGCTCGTACCCGGAGGTCCAGTCGGGCCGGGGGGCCTCGCCGCCGCCGACGCGCTGTTGGAGGCTGCGTCCCTCCTCGTCCGGCTCGATGGTGAGGAAGGCGAAGTCGGCGGTGTCGTCGCCCCACTTCGTCCAGCGTTCGTCCACGTGGATCGAGCTGACCTTCCACACGCCCAGGGGCTGGGTGCCCTCGCCCTCGCCGGAGAAGGCGGGGGCGAAGGCGAGCTCGCCGATGGCGAGGCCGTCGTGGGCGACCTCGCCCGGCTGCCCGTCCTCGCCCGCGGGGGCCACGCAGTGCGCGGCGGTGGCGACGACGTTGCCCCGCGGGCTGTCGACGACGCTCGCCGTGCACCAGTGCTCCCCGCCCGCCATGAGCACGCCCACGGTGGGGAACGGGTGCACCGACCGGTCCTCGGACGCCTTGAGGAGGACGACGGCGGCCACCGCCGCGATCCCCGCCACCGCCGCGGCCGACACGCTCCTCACCACCGGGCTCAGCGCACGGCGGGTTCGGGCGTCGGCGCTCGCAACACCTTGCTGATCCACGCCAGCGAACCCTCCCTCATGCCGCGTACGTACGACTTTCCGTTGTGCTCACCATCCTGGATCACCTGGAGCCGGGTGTGCACGGGGCCCTTGCCGTACTGCTTCATGAACTTCTCGGCCATGTCCCGGCCGCTCTCCTTCGTACCGATCTGGAAGTTGATGTAGACGTCCGGACCGCCCGCCTTGATCAGCTTCTCGGCGAGCTTCTCCGGGTTGTTCGCGTCCATGGCCTGCCGGTTCCCCTTCCACAGCGGGGAATCGGGGACGAAGTCGACGCCGCTGGCGATGACCGCCTTGAAGCGTTCCGGGTACTTCAGGACGTGCTTGAAGGCCCCGAAGCCGCCCGAGGAGGACCCCATGAAGGCCCAGCCGTCGCGGGAGGTGAAGGTACGGAAATTGGCCTTCGCGAAATCCGGGACGTCATCGGCCATCCAGGTGCCCATCTTCGGCTGGCCGGGGATGTCCGAGCCGTCGAAGTGGTTCTTGGTGTCGGCGTTGATCACCGGCATGACCAGGATGAAGGGGTGGCTGGTGCCTTCCCGCGCCCCGTCGATCACGGCCTGCTGGAGGCCGAGGCCGGGCCCGGTGCCCCAGTAGTTCTTGGGGTAGCCGCGGCCGCCGGGCAGGGCGATCAGCACCGGGAAGCCGCTCTTGGCGTACCGCGGGTCGTCGTACTCCTTGGGCACCCACACCCACACGTCGCCGGTGAACCCCGACTTCGCCCCGGTCAGGGTGGTCACGGCGATCTGGGTGCCGTCCGGCAGCCTGCTGGTGCGGCTGAAGCCGGCCTTCGGACCGGTGGGCATCAGCACCTCGGGCCGGATGTCCTCGGCGGCCGCCGACTCCTGGATCTTCCCGAAGGACACCGGATCCCCTATGTCCGAGAAGAGGCCGGTCATGTACGCCGCCCCGCCGCCCCCGGCGACGAGGAGGAGGGCGAGTCCGCCGATCAAAAACGGACGCCGGCGCTTCGGGCGACGACGACCCCCGGTCGTGGGGCTGTCGTCGCCTTGCTGGTCATGCTGCACGGATTGTTCCCGTTCCTTCTGCGGCGCCCTGGTTGGGCGCGAGTCGGACCGATAGGTCCCCCTTACACACCTGACAGAGGTGTGAACGACCGTAAGGGTTGCCTGGGAGCGGTGCGACGTGGCGAGGGCCACGCGGGGAGGGCGGGAACGGGGGCGGGGCGGGGGCAGGGGCGGGTCAGCCCGCGTCGGGCTTCGGGGCCTTCAGCACCTTGCTGACCTCCGCCAGGGCGCTCTCCTTCATGCCCCGGACGTAGTCCCAGCCGTTGTGGTCGCCGCCCACGATCTCGTGGATGCTGACCTTGACGGGGCCCTTGCCGAACTGCTGCTGGAACTTGTCGAGGCGGGCGCGGCCGCCCTCCTTGGTCCCGTACTGGAAAGCGACGAGGACCTCGGGGCCCTTGGTGTCGATCAGCTTCTGCGCCAGCTTCTCCGGATTGTTGGCGTCCATGTCGGCCTGGTGGCCCTTCCACAGCGGGGAGTCGGGAACGATCTCGCCGCCGTTGGCGATCACGGCCTTGAACTTGTCCGGGTGCTGCATGACGTGCTTGAGGCCGACGAAGGCGCCTGAGGAGTTGCCCATGAAGGCCCAGCCGTCGCGGGACTTGTACGTGCGGAAGTTGGCGCGGGCGAAGTCCGGTATGTCCTCGGAGATCCAGGTGCCCATCTTCGGCTGCCCGGGTATGTCGGAGCCGTCGTAGTAGTACTTGGCGTCGGGGTTGAGGACGGGCATGACGAGGATGAAGGGCAGGCTGGTGCCGGCCTTGACGCCCTCGCTGACGGCCTTCTGGAGGCCGAGGCTGCGGTCGGACCAGTAGTTGGCCGGGTAGCCGTTGCCGCCGGGGAGCGCGATGAGGACCGGGAAGGCGCTCTTGGCGTACTTCGGGTCGTCGTACTCCTTGGGGGCCCAGACCCAGACGTCGCCCTCGAAGCCCGATTTGGCCCCGACCAGCCGGGTCTTGGCGATGACCGTGCCGTCGTCGAGCTTGGCGGTCTGCTTGAAGGCGGCCTTCGGCCCGGAGGGCAGGAGCACGTCCGGGTCGCCGCTCGGCGTGGCCGGGGCGGCGGCGTCGGGGGACTTGGCCTTGGCCCCGCCGCCCGCGGCGCCCTGGTTGTTCTTGCCGAAGCTGACGGCCTCGCCGTTGCCGGAGAACCACTCGTACTTCCAGGCGGCGAAGCCCCCGCCGCCGAGGACCAGCGCGCAGGCGACGCCCGCGCCGATCCATATCGCGCGCCGGGACCGCTTGGGCGCGCGCTGGGGCTCGCCACTGGACGGCGGCTGCTGCTGGTACTCGTGCACGAACTTCGCTCCGAACGATCATGGCTGTCCCGGGCGGGACAGAGCGGCTGGACATCCCGTTGGTTCTGATGGGCGAAACGCCCGGGAGAGTTCCACAACGCGGCGAGAACTTGCCCCGAACCTCCGGGGCACGGCGGTTACCTCAGGGTGTCGAGCACCTCGGCGCAGCGGCCCAGCAACCCGACGAGCTGCTTGCGCTCCTCCTCGGAGAAGGCGGCGGCGAGCGCGCGTTCGACCCGTACGGCAGCCTCGTCGGCCTGGTCCAGTACGGCGCGCCCCTCCTCGGTGAGGCGGGTCTCCAGGACGTTGCGGTGCCACGCGTGGGGGGTGCGTTCGATGAGGCCGCGTTCCTGGAGGTTCTTCAGCACCGTGTTCATGGTCGGCGGGGTGACCCCGCAGAGGCGGGACAGGGCGGCCGCCGAGATGCCGGCGTTCTCGCCGAGCCAGTAGAGGGCCGCGTACTGCGGAACCGTTACTGCGGCCGGCTTGAGGGCGGCGTTCTTCGCCCCGAGGAGCGCCTGCTCGGCGCGCTTGACGTGCGAGCCGATGCGCTCCTCGGCGGGCATGGAAGTCATGGAGGCATCCTACGACCCTTGCCAAGCATTAGGGTTCTAACTAGTGTGCGTACTCACCTGATCAAAAGAGGACACCTGTGCCCATGTGGTCGAAGTTCATGCCCGTACCCCTCGCGCTGGCCGCCGCGCTGTCGCTGGGGGCGGCCCCCGCACCGTCCGCGCCGTCCGGGGCCGACGTCCGCGTCACCACCGCCTTCACGCTGCCCGGCGCGAAGGTCTACCCCGAGGGCATAGCCGCCGACGCCCGTACGGGGACGGTCTACGTCGGCTCGTACGCGGACGGCACCGTCTACCGCGCCCGCCCGGGAACCCGCAGCGCCGAGGTCTTCCTCCCGGCGGGCACCGACGGCCGCACCACCGCGAACGGCCTGCGCGTGGACGCGCGCGGCCGCCTCTGGGTCACCGACTCCACCAAGGGCGTCACCGTCTACGACACCCGGACCGGCTCGCGCCTGGCCCGCTTCGACGTCCCCGGGAACGCTCCCCGCTTCGTCAACGACCTCACCGTCACCCCCGACGGCGCCGCGTACCTCACGGACAGCGTGCGCGGGGTGATCTACCGGGTCACTCCGGAGCAACTGGCCGCCGGCGACGGCCCGCTGCTCGTCGCGTACGACCTGACGCCGGCCCTGCGGCCCCGTCCGGCCGGCGGCTTCAGCCTCAACGGCATCGTCTCGGACCCGGCGGGCCGCTTCCTCCTCACCGTCGACATGCCGCAGGGCGAGCTCCACCGCGTCGACCTGCGCACCGGGGCCCTCAGCCGCGTCACCCTGACCGGCGGCGACCTCACGTCCCCCGACGGGCTGGACCTCTCCCCCGACGGGACGCTCCGGGTCGCCCAGAACGTCCCCAACACCCTGACCCGCTGGAAGCTCTCCCCGGACGGCACCCGGGGCCGACTGACCGGCACCCTGACGGACCCGTCCCTGCAGATCCCCACGACGCTGACGCACCGCCCGGGCCGCACCCTGGTGGTCCGCTCCCAGTTCGACAAGGACGGGCCGCTGACCCCGTCCACGGGCGCGCCGACGACGTTCACGATCGCCGCGGTCCGGGGCTTCTGAACCGACGGGACCTGCTGTCACCAGTCCGGCTCGGCGCCCTCCGCGAGCTCCCGGTACGCCTGCGCGACGTCGTGGACGTGGACGGTGGTCGCCTCGTCGATCGACGGGTCCCGGGAACCATCGAGCATGTCGATGACCCTCAGGTCCCGCACCTTGGCCGCCTTCGAAGCCAACTCCCGGGCGAAGCGGCCGTTGCCGAGCCGGTCGATGAGCGCGTCGAGCACGACGCGTTCGCAGCAACCGCGCAGCGCCGCCGCCGCGTCGTCGCTGAGGACGTCGTTCTGTCGGCGGAAGAAGGACTCGGCGATCAGAACCAGTTCGTCGGCCGAGTAGGCCGGGAAGTCGACCCGCGTGTTGAACCGGGAGATGAGACCGGGATTGGCCGACAGCAGCTCCCTGATCTCCTGCGGGTACCCGGCGAGCACGACGACCAGGCGGTGCCGGTCGTCCTCGGCCCGCTTCAGCAGCACCTGGAGCGCCTCGTTGCCGAAGGCGTCCCCGCCGCTGTACCCGTCGTTGACCAGCGCGTACGCCTCGTCGACGAAGAGGACCCCGCCCAACGCCCGGTCGATGGCCCCGGTGGTCTTCAGCGCCGTCGATCCGAGGTGCTGCCCCACGAGGTCCACCCGCTGGACCTCGACGACGTGACCGCGTTCCAGCATGCCGAGCCCGGCGAAGATCTGGCCGACGATCCTGGCGACCGTCGTCTTGCCGGTGCCGGGCGGTCCCGCGAACACCAGGTGCACGGGCTCCGGCGCCGCGCCGATCCCCTGCGCCCGGCGTACCGCGGCCATCCTGAGCTGGGCGGACAGGGTGCGGACCTGCCGCTTGACGGGGGCCAGGCCCACCATCGCGTCCAGCTCGGCCATCGCCGCGTCGAGCATCGCCGTACGGTCCTCGTCGCTCAGCTCCCCCGCCCCGTCCGGCCGCACGGGCGGGGGGCCGGCCTGGGCGGGAACGGGCCGTACGACGGGCGGTGTCGCGGGAGGGGGCGGCGGAGTGACCGCCCGGGCCCGCTGGGCGACGTCGGCCAGCCCGGGGCTGTGGCGGAACGCCGTCTGGAACTGCTTGAGCGCCTCCTCGGCCCGCCCGAGCTCCTCGTACGCACGGCCGCGCAGGTAGCAGACCTCACCGAGGAAGCCGGCGTTCTCGCGCAGCGCGTGCGGCAACGGACGCAGCACGTTGAGCGCCTCGTGGTGGACGCCCTGCGCCACCAGGCCGGCGGCGACGTAGAGCTGCGACTCGTCGAGCAGGAAGGCGTCGCCGATGCCCGGCGCGAACCTCAACAGAAGGGGCCAGTCCCGCTTGACGAAGGCGTACCGGGCCAGCACGAACCGGGTCTCGTCGCAGTCGAGCACCGCGGACGACAGCATCTGCCAAGCCTCGTCGGGCCGGTCCTCGTCCAGCAGCCTCGCGGCCTTCGCGAGCCACAGGTCCCGGCGCGACTCCAGGCGGAAGTCCACGTACCCGCCGATCTGGAACCGCGAGACCAGCGGCGTACGGAGCCGCGCGCGCAGGGCCCCGAAGGCGTGCGACCACGCGTACATCGCCTCGACGGCCTCGCCCCTGCGCAGACCCGCGGCATGCAGGCCCAGCCAGGCGTCGGCGGCCGACGGATCGTGCCCGACGGCCGCCTCGAAGGCCTCCCCGGCCGCCCGCGGGTTCCCCTGCCGCAGGAGCTCGACGCCCCGGACCCACGCCTGCTCGCACTTCCTCGCCGCCCGCCCCGACACGGCCGATCCCGACATCACGCGCTCCCCCGCTTCCACCCGATTCCCGCTGACCCTACGTCAGTTGCCCCACCCCCAGCGGCAGCCGCGAGCGGCCGGACACCGGCCTCGACCCCCCGCCGGACGACCGCGCCCGGCTCGCCGATCCGGGCGCCCCCTCCCCCTCCTGCGAACATCGCGGCTCGACGCCAAGCCTGATTCCCACGGGATCCGCCCCGCCCGCCTCCGGGAGGACGACGGGGTCCGGCCCCGCCGGCCGACCATGGGCGGTGGGGCGAACAGGGCCCCGGATCGAGTTGCGCCGAGTCGCCGGAACTCCACTCCCCACCGCACTCGCCGGGACCGTTCGCTCCTCGACCTGAGCTGCGGCCCGCTACCGTGAAGCCATGACCGCACTGCCCGACTGGATGCGCCCGCCGCGCGCGGAAGGCTGGTTCGCGGAGGACCTCGACCGCCTCCCCGAGGCACCCCGCCACACCGAGCTGATCGACGGAGCCCTCGTCTTCATGATGTCGCCCCAGAGGTCCTGGCACGGCCGCCTCGTCACCGCCCTGACCACCACACTCATGGCGCAGGCACCGGCCGGATTCGAGGTCGAGCGGGAGATGACGATTCGCCTCGATGCCCGCAACCGCCCCGAGCCGGACCTCTTGCTGACAGACCTGCCCTACGACCCCGACCGCACCTGGTACGCCCCGGAGGACGTGAAGCTCGTCGTGGAGGCCGTATCCCCGGAGTCCGCCCATCGCGATCGCACGGTAAAGCTGCGCAAGTACGCGGAGGCCGGCATCCGGCACTACTGGTGCATCGAGGACGAGGACGGGGCGCCCGTCGTCCACGTCTACGAGCTCGACGAACCCACCGGCGCCTACGCGCCCGCCGGGATCTTCCGGGGCACCCTCCGGCGCCCGGTGCCCTTCGAGGTCAGCCTGGACCTCGACAAGCTCACGCCGCCCCGCAACAGCTGAAAAGTCAGCACGGGAATGCGGAAGGGGTCGGACTCGCCAGAGTCCGACCCCCTCTTCCGACCTGCAGAGCTCCCACTTGCGGGGAGCCTGCGGCCAGGTCGCTGGTGCTGCGCAACGATCGCCGGATGATCACCCGGATCGAGGCTGCTCGGCGCGTGGGCGTAGCCGTCCTCGTGTCGGGCCCCGACGGCGGTGGATGCCGTCTACGGGAAGACGGATACCGCCCGACTGCGCTGGCTGCTCTCCCGCCTTAGGTCCAGGAGGTCACCCAGGCGGACAGTCTCACCGCGGTGCAGCTGCTGAGCGACGCCGGCGGCCTGCACGGCCACAAGTACGCCATCGACGCCCTCATAGCCGCGATGTCGCTCCGCTCGCCGGCACCCGTCCTCGTGCTGACCTCGGATCGCGACGGCTGGTCGAAACTGTGCGGCGACCGCGTACAGATCAAGGACGTCTGACCTCGGCGTCTACTCAGGTGTCCACCTGCTGATCGACTGCTGATTCGTAGAAGGCATCCGCAAGGGCAACGATGATCGCGTTGATGGCCGGCCCATCGGTGAAGAAGTAGTCAGCCATCGTGTTGTGGGCGTCCTGATTCTCTGCGACTGCCTCCGTGACGGCGGCTTGAAAATCCTGTGACTCCAGGAACTGCTTCTTGGAATTCACCTTGGTCTGCTGGACCAAGTTCGGGTCAGCGAGCAGAAGCTGCACGAGGCCATGTACGAACTCCCTGACCTGGGAGGCAGCGAACGTTTCAGCGCCGAATAGGTCATTCATCTTGTCTATGACGACCTGAAGGGCGACATACTTCGGGTCCTTCTTCGCCCCCGTGCCGGCGGCGCTGATGCCCTTCAGTTGTCCGTCACCCACGAGTGAGATGTCGACCGGGATCGTCTTGCTGTGCTTGACCCCGACCAGCACAACCTCGGAGAGATCCACGTCGGCCGCCCAAGCAGACTCGGCAATCACCTTCTCCAGCAGGCGCAAGAAGATCGAAAGCATCTCCATGTAGGGATCGCCGTAGTCGACGATCTGGGACATGAAGTCGTAGAGCCGTACGTAGGTAGAGACGTCCTTGCGAAACAGGTCGAGCTCTTGGAGCTTGACCTTGTCTTCCTCCTCGATCGCCCGCGTGTAGCGGCGCCGGAAGTCGTGCTGCGCCGGGCTGATCGCCGCCGAGAGAGCGTTGTTTCCCTTCCGCGTCACCCACAGTTCGGCGACCCTGCGGACATCGTCCTCGGTGTACATCCCGGCCTGGGCGAGCTTGTTGGCCAGGTGCACGACGACATACGGGTCGGTCTCGGTCTCCAGAGTCGCGTTTTTGAAATACGGCTCGAAGGCCGTCTTGATGTCCTCGGGCTTGTTGGCGAAGTCGATGACGAACGTCTTGCGCTTCTGCTCCCCACCAGCGGTGCGGTGGGTGCGGTTGAGGCGCGAGAGCGTCTGCACGGCGGTGACGCCCGACAGCTTCTTGTCGACGTACATCGCCGAGAGTAAGGGCTGGTCGAACCCGGTCTGGAACTTGTTGGCGACCAGCATGATCTTGTACGTGTCGCCCTTGTACGCGGCCGCCAGATCGGCCCCGGCACCGGGGTTCATGTTGGCCTCGGTGAACTCGTCGTCCTTCGACGGCTGCGGACCCCAGTCGGTATGCCAGGTCTCATCCTCTGGCATCGCCACCCCGCCCGAAAAGGCGACCAAAGTGCGGTAGTTGTATGAGGCGTCTTCGGCGCGACGCTTGGCGATGTAGGCGTCTATCGCCAGCTTGTACTTCACCGCGGACTTGCGCGAATCGGTCACCACCATGGCCTTCGCCTTGCCTTCGAGGAGGTAGGCGACGTTGGCGTGGAAGTGCTCGACGACGATCTGCACCTTTTGGCTGACGTTCGTCGGGTGGAGCTGAACCCACCTCATCAGTCCCTTGCGGGCGGCGGCCTCCTCGACCTCTCCCCCGTCACCGCTCTCGGCCCTGCCGGCGATCTTCAGCGCGGTGTCGTAGGACTGATAACCCTTGAGAACGTCGAGGATGTAGCCCTCCTCGATCGCCTGCTTCATCGAGTACAGGTGGAACTCGCGCGGCTTGCCGTCGGGCTCCTTGCGGCCGAACAGTTCGAGGGTCTTGTTCTTCGGCGTCGCGGTGAAGGCGAAGTAGGAGATGTTCTCCGACTCGGCCCGCTCGGTCATCTCCGATGCCAGCACCGACTCCACATCGACCTCGCCGCCCTCCTCGATCTCCTTGAGCTCCTCGGCCGTCAGTACCTGCTTCAGCTTCGAGGAGATCTGCCCCGATTGGGAGGAGTGCGCCTCATCAGCGATCACGGCGAATCGCTTGCCCTTCAGGCCGGTGTCGGTCCGGATCTCTTCCAGCGCATGCGGGAAGGTCTGCACCGTCACCGCGATGATGAGCTCGCCGTTCTTCAGCGCCTGCGCAAGCAGACCCGACTTTGACTTCGCGCCGGCCTTGCGGACGTCCTCAGGGCTGATCGTCGCGACAATCTTCTTGTTCCCGTCGATCTGCCGGATCGCATCCTGCAGCTGGGAGTCGAGCACGGTACGGTCCACGACCACGATGACGGAGTCGAAGACCTTCTTGTCGTCGGCATCATGCAGGCGGGCCAGCCCGTGGGCGGTCCAGGCGATGGTGTTCGTCTTTCCTGACCCGGCCGAGTGCTCAATCAAGTACCGGTGCCCGACACCCTCCTCCTTCACTGCGGCGACGATGCTCGTGACGGCCTCCCATTGGTGGAAGCGCGGGAAGAGCATGCTCCTACGCCGCACCGAGGTGCCGGTGGTGACGTCCCACTCCTCTTTGGTCTGCACGATCATCAGCCGCCCGATGACGTTCAGCCAGGCGTGCTTCTCCCAGACGCGTTCCCATAGGTACGCCGTCGCCGACCCGCCGTCCGCACCGGGCGGGTTGCCAGCACCACTGTCGAAGCCGATGTTGAACGGAAGGAAGTGGGTCTTCTCGCCCTCCAGCCTCGTGGTCATGGCCGCCAGGCCGTTGGAGACCGCGAAGTGCACCAGCGCCCGGTGGCCGAACGACAGCAGCGGCTCCGGGCGCCCGTTCGTCAATGGATTGCGGCGATGCTTGTACTGGTTGATCGCCTCGTCCAGCGACTGGGTGAAGTCGGTCTTCAGCTCGACCGTGGCCACCGGGAGCCCGTTGACGAAGAACACCAGATCAAAGGTGCGCTGGTCGGCAGTCGAGAAGTGCACCTGCTGCACCACCCGCACCCGCATCGCCTCGTAATGCGACACAGTGGTCGCGTTGAGAGAGGTTTCGGGGCGGAACTGTGCCATCTTCAACCGGCCGCCACCGATGTACTGAACCCCGTTGCGCAGGATGTTCAGCGTCCCGCCGCCATGCTCAAGCGGCTTATCCAAAGCTGCGGTCAGCACGTCAAGGAACTTCTCCTGCGAACCTGCCGCCTTCAGTGCCTTCTCATACGCCGTCTTCTGCGTCGCCTCCAGCCACGCGAACAGATCCGCCGGGAACAGCGCCCGCTCGCGGTCGTACTCGCCGCCGTCGTGGTCGTTCACCGAGTGCAGCCAGCCGCGGGCCCCGAGGTACTCGCAGATCTCTTTCTCGAAGACCTCCTCATTGTGGTCGGCCATTACGCCACCTCTCGTACGTCGATCTGCCCTGTCACGGCCGCCGTGATCAGCGCGGATCGGTGTTCGCGAGCGAGCTGGATGAACCGCTCAGTCTCGGCGATCAACGAGTTGATCTTAGCCGTCTGATCATCAAGATCTGCAACGATTCGACGTTGCTCATCCAACGGCGGAAACTGCAGAATTAGATTCCTGATATCCCGCTGCGAAATCTTCTGCATCGTTGGACTGGTCCCCTTTGATGCAAGGCTGATCTGGTATCTGGCGTGACCAGATCGGAGAGCATAGGAAACAAACTCCGGATCCACTCCACTGGAAACGGTCAGCCCGTAATTAAGATCACTGAGCATCAAGCGCGGATAGGCGCGGTCCACCACAGCGGAGGCCCCGACCAATTCCTTAGTATTAGCCCTGGACATGACGATCTCTCCAGGCTCGACCACAAACTCTGACCTGGGCGTTGTCTCATCCGGTAGCCGTTTACTCTGCGTCGGGTCGAACCTCCCACTGTTTGAGCATCCAACTTTCAGCACCCCCCACTCCGTCACCCCATTCACAGCGGCGGAGTCGCAGTTGGGGCTCCACCCCTGGCGGATCCGGGTGACGACGCGCCTAAGCGCGACCGGTTCCCCGCTGGCAGTGGCCATTGCCATGACAGCCGCCTTCCGCTCATGGAGCATCTCGATCAACCGCTGCTGCTCCTCGATCAGTGTGTCGACGCGGACCGTCTCGCGGTCGAGATAGTCAGCGATGGCCCGCTGTTCGGCGCGGTCGGGAATGTAGGCATCGATCGTCTTCAGGACCGAGAACGGCACCTCCGTGGTCCGAACGTTGGCTTGGTCGCCTGCACCGATTCCCCGCTCGCGCTTGATGAGTTCCGCGGTGAACCACGAAGACTTCATCAGGTACGCGACGAAGTGTGGGTCGGTCCCTTGGCGTGGTCGCATGACCTCGTAGTGGTATGTAACCAACCCATCCTCTGCCGCGACGCCCATAGCGCCAGAGCGGATGCTCATCTTGTTGAAGACAAGATCGTTGGCTCGGCACACCTTGTAGTTGTCGAGGGACTCAGCGCGCTGAGGGGCGTCCGTCAACTCGCTTCGCCGGATGACACCTCGCGTCTGGGACACCGACATGAGCGGAAGTTCGACACCCGGGATCCGCTCGTCGATTTTCTCCATCGCGTGACCGAAGCGCGTCACTGCTCTACCTCCCGCAGCAGGTCAAGAATCTTGGCAACCTGCTTTTCCAGGTCGGCATCGATCTCGGCTAGAGGGCGAGGTGGAACGTACTTATAGAACTGGCGGGTGAAGGGGATTTCGTAGCCGATCTTGGTCTTGGCCCTGTCGATCCAGGCGTCAGGCACATGCGACTTCACCTCTGCGTTGAAATACGCCTGGACGACTTCAAGCTCCCCTGCCGCACCGGCGATTGAGCCGCCGTAGGTGAAGGGCACGTTTTCGGTGTCACGCTTCTTCGGGTCGGGCTTCGGGATGCCTTTGCGGTCGACGACAGGCTTCCCGTCCTCATCGAGCAGGGGACGCTCGACGGTGACAGTCCAGTAGCCGAACTCGTCGTTGCGCAGCACCTTGGAGTAGTCGGGATCGGCGTCCTCGAAACCGTCGTACAGCCGCACAATCTCGGCGCGGTCATGGTCGCTGATCTCACGTCCCTTGGATCCGAGGTTCTTGCGCATCTTGGTCCAGAACGACGTGCCGTCGATCAGCTGCACCTTGCCCTCGCGGTCGGGGTGCTTGGTGTTGCCCAGAATCCAGATGTAGGTGGCGATGCCGGTGTTGAAGAACATGTTGGTCGGCAGGGCGACAATCGCCTCGACAAGGTCCTTCTCCAGCAGCCACCGGCGAATGTTGGAAGGGCCGGATTCGGCGGCGCCACTAAAGAGCGGAGAGCCGTTCATGACGATGCCGACGCGGCCGCCGCCATCCTCGGGTGCGCGCATCTTGTGGGCGAGGTGGAGCAGGAAGAGCATCTGCCCGTCGGATGTCGCGGGGAGGCCCGGTGCGAAGCGGCCGCAGGGGCCGGCCGAGTCGCGCTCCTCCTTGACCGCCTTGGCGTACTGCTTCCAGTCCACACCGTAAGGCGGGTTGGACATGCAGTAGTCGAACTGGCGGCGCCTGAAGGCATCGTCGGTCAGCGTATTGCCGAAGGCGATGTTGGTCGCGTCGTGGCCCTTGGCGAGCAGGTCGGACTTGCAGATGGCATACGACTGCGGGTTGTACTCCTGACCGTACAAGCCCAGTTTCGCGCCAGGATTCTCGGCGAGCAGGTGCTCCTCGGCCAGGGAGAGCATGCCGCCGGTGCCGGCGGTGGGGTCGTACAGCGATCGGATAATGCCGCCCTCGGTGAGGTCGACGTCCTTCTCCGCGAAGAGCAAGTCGACCAACAGCCGGATCGCGTCACGCGGCGTGTAGTGGTCGCCAGAGGTCTCGTTCGCTGCCTCGTTGAACTTGCGGATGATGTATTCGAAGGCGTCACCCATGTCGGAGTTCGACACCACATCAGGGTGGAGGTCGACCTTACCGAAGGACTTGACGATCTCGCGTAGGAGCCCGGCCTTCTCCAGAGCCAGGATCTCCTTCTTGAAGTCGAAGTACTCGAACACGTCCACGTCGCTGGAGAACCGGTCGATGTAGTCGGCCAGGTTGTCCGCCAGCCCGTCCGCGTCGGCCAGCAAGTTCGCGAACGAGTAGTTGGAGGTGTTGTAGAAGGTCCGCCCTGTGGCCTTCTTGACTTCGACCTTGAGCCGGTTCGGGTTCTCGAACTTCGCTGCCAGTTCTCGCACCGTCGCCTGATCGGGCTCAAGGATGCAGTCGAGCCGCCGCAGGATCGTGAACGGGAGGACCACAGTCCCGTACTGGTTGGGGCGATAGGGGCCCCGAAGCTGGTCAGCGATGGACCAGATGAAGCTACCGAGCGTGCTCACAAGTTCCTCACGAGAATCGTCTAGCAGTGCCGATCACTTTGCCAGAGCCAGCAGCCACCGTCCCACGGTTCAGCCACTCACCGGTGCGGATCCCAGCACCGGCAGCGCATCCGCGTGCCAGCACAATCCCAGCACGGTACGAATGGCCAGGGATGACGACAGGTGACTAGGAGTCAGTTATCCCAGCACCATCCCAGCACGGGAATATGCAAAGGGCCCGGCTCCGAAGAGTCGAGCCCCATCTGACCTGCATGTTTGCCAGGTCAGCGACGTCGCGATAAGTCAGCCGCTACACGTTGAAGCGGAACTCCACCACGTCGCCGTCCTGCATGACGTACTCCTTGCCCTCCATGCGGGCCTTGCCCTTCGAGCGGGCTTCGGCCACCGAGCCGCATTCGACCAGGTCGGCGAAGGAGATGACCTCGGCCTTGATGAAGCCGCGCTGGAAGTCGGTGTGGATGACGCCCGCCGCCTCGGGGGCCGTGGCGCCCTTCTTGATGGTCCAGGCGCGGGTTTCCTTCGGGCCGGCCGTCAGGTAGGTCTGGAGGCCCAGGGTCGTGAAGCCGACGCGGCCGAGGGTGGCCATGCCGGGCTCCTCCTGGCCGACCGACTGGAGGAGTTCGAGGGCCTCGTCGTCCTCCAGCTCGATGAGCTCCTGCTCCAGCTTCGCGTTCAGGAAGATCGCCTCGGCCGGGGCGACGAGCGCGCGCTGCTCGTCCTTGAAGGCCTCGTCCGTCAGCTCGTCCTCGTCGACGTTGAAGACGTACAGGAACGGCTTCGTCGTCAGGAGGTGGAGCTCGTGGAGGAGGTCGCCGCGCTCCGTGCCCTTGGTGATGCCCTTCGAGAAGAGGGTGTCGCCGGCTTCGAGGATCTTCTTCGCCTCGACGACGGCCGCGAGGACCGCGACCTTCTCCTTCTGGAGGCGGGACTCCTTCGTCAGGCGGGGCTCCGCCTTCTCGATGGACTGGAGGTCGGCGAGGATCAGCTCGGTGTTGATCGTCTCGATGTCGTCCTTGGGCGAGACCTTGCCGTCGACGTGCACGACGTTCTCGTCCTTGAAGGCACGGATGACCTGGCAGATCGCGTCCGACTCGCGGATGTTCGCGAGGAACTTGTTGCCGAGGCCCTCGCCCTCCGACGCGCCGCGCACGATGCCGGCGATGTCGACGAAGTCGACCGTCGCCGGGAGGACCTTCTGCGAGCCGAAGATGCCCGCGAGGACGGCCAGGCGCGTGTCCGGGACGCCGACGACGCCGACGTTCGGCTCGATGGTGGCGAACGGGTAGTTGGCCGCCAGCACGTCGTTCTTGGTCAGGGCGTTGAACAGGGTCGACTTGCCGACATTCGGCAGGCCGACGATTCCGATCGTGAGCGACACGTTGGCGACTTCCCGTAGCTGGAGGGGGCGGCGGCCCGGAGGTGGGCCACCGGACAGTTTACTTTCAGATGAGTGCCACTCGATGTACGCGTGTCCGGGCGGCCGTACGGGGGGCGTCCCGCCTAGTTTGGTGGGGTGGAGCAATACAGGATGCGTTCGGTACGTCACCCTCAGGCGCCCCAGCCGCCTCAGGAGCCCCCGGCGCCCCGGCGCCCGGCGCCCGTCGGGGGCGTACCCGCGCAGGCGCAGCGGCCCCGGCCCCGGACGCCGGACGGGCGTCGCCGCCGGATGCCCCGGCCCCGGCTGACCGGGCTCGGCGGCGGGCTGCTCGCGTGCACCGGCATGCTGCTGGCCGCCGGGATCTCCTGGCTGCTCTTCGGTTCCTCGCTGTTCGTGTACGGGCTGCTCTTCCTGCCCGTCGCCGCCGCGACCGCGCTGTGGGTGCGACCGGCCGACCTGGTCACGGCGCCCGTCTCCGTCCCGATCGCCTTCGCCGCCGGGGTGTGGCCCGTGTCCGGCGGCTCCGGCGGCTTCGCCGGGGAGCTGATGGGGGTGGTGTCCGCGCTCTCCCTGCACGCCGGGTGGCTGTACGCCGGCACCCTGGTCGCCGCCCTCATCGCGCTGACGCGCCGCGCGGTGCTGAGCGGCCGCCGCCGCGCCGCCCGTCGCGGCACGGCGGCCTACTAGGGCCTGCCCCCCCCAGCACCTCCGGAGGGCCGGCCGCCCGGGGGGGCCTACTCCGCCAGGTCCCGCGCCGCCATCGCCGCGCCGACGATGCCGGCGTCGTTCTGCAGCTTCGCCGGGACGATCTCGGCCCGGATGCCCTCGATCAGCGGGAGGAACTTCTCCGGCTTGCGGCTGACGCCGCCGCCGAGGACGAAGAGGTCCGGGGAGAACAGCATCTCCACGTGGGCCAGGTACTTCTCCAGGCGGCGGGCCCAGTGCTGCCAGCTGAGGTCGCCGTCCTCCTTGGCCTTGACGGAGGCGCGGGTCTCCGCGTCGTGGCCCTTCAGTTCGAGGTGGCCGAGCTCGGTGTTCGGTACGAGCAGGCCGTCCCGGAAGACGGCGCTGCCGATGCCCGTGCCGAGGGTGAGCAGGATGACCGTGCCCGAGACCCCTCGTCCCGCCCCGTAGGCGATCTCGGCGATTCCCGCCGCGTCGGCGTCGTTGAGGACGGTGACCTTCCGGCCGCCCAACCGCGAGGACAGCAGGGACGCGGCGTCCAGGCCGATCCATCCCTGGTCCACGTTGGCGGCCGACCGGGTGATGCCGTGCGTGACCACGCCGGGGAAGGTGACCCCGACCGGGCCCTTCCACGAGAAGGCGTCCACCACCTCGGCAACGCAGCCGGCCACCCCCTCGGGGGTGGCCGGGTGCGGTGTCAGTACTTTGTGGCGTTCCTGCGCCAGCTCGCCGCGGTCCAGGTCCACGGGAGCGCCCTTGATCCCTGAACCGCCGATGTCCACACCGAAGATCTCCATGGGATCACCGTACGAAGCGGGCGCTCCGGGAGCTAGTCGTCCGCGCCGCCGGGACCTAGGACCTGTCGTCGAGCAGCCCCGCCGCCTCGGCGCGCAGGTCGCGGCGCAGTTCCTTCGGCAGGGAGAAGACGATCGACTCCTCGGCGGTCTTGACGATCTCGACGTCCGCGTAGCCGCGCTGCGTCAGCCATTCCAGGACCTCCTCGACGAGCACCTCCGGCACCGAGGCGCCCGAGGTGAGGCCGACGGTGGTGACGCCCTCCAGCCAGGCCTCGTCGATCTCCGACGCGAAGTCGACCAGGTGGGCGGCGCGCGCGCCCGCGTCGAGGGCGACCTCGACGAGGCGGATCGAGTTCGAGGAGTTCTTCGACCCGACGACGATGACGAGGTCGGAGTCGGCGCCCATCACCTTGACGGCGGCCTGCCGGTTCGAGGTGGCGTAGCAGATGTCGTCGCTCGGCGGGGAGACGAGCAGCGGGAACTTGGTCTTCAGGGCGTCGACCGTCTCCATCGTCTCGTCGACGGAGAGGGTGGTCTGCGACAGCCAGACGACCTTCGACTCGTCGCGCACCTTCACGTTCGCGACGTCGTCGGGGCCGTCGACGATCGTGATGTGGTCCGGTGCCTCGCCGGAGGTGCCGATGACCTCCTCGTGGCCCTCGTGACCGATGAGGAGGATGTCGAAGTCCTCGTTGGCGTAGCGGATCGCTTCCTTGTGCACCTTGGTGACCAGCGGGCACGTCGCGTCGATCGTCGCGAGCTTGCCGCGCGCGGCCTCCTCGTGGACGACGGGGGCCACGCCGTGCGCCGAGAACATCACGATGGAGCCCTCGGGGACCTCCTCGGTCCGCTCGACGAAGATGGCGCCCTTCTTCTCCAGCGTCTGGACGACGTACTTGTTGTGCACGATCTCGTGGCGTACGTAGACCGGCGCACCGTACTGCTCCAGGGCCTTCTCGACGGCGATCACGGCTCGGTCCACGCCCGCGCAATAGCCGCGGGGGGCGGCGAGCAGGACGCGGCGGGATGCGGGAGCGGGGGCGGGTGCAGTCATGTCCTCCATCGTACGGGGGGCTTCAGCAGGCCGTACGTCCCCCGTCCGGCACACACTTGCCCGAAAGCCTGTCCCGCCTATCCCTCGGAGGACGGATGGCGTCCGTCACGGATTCCGGTACGCCCGCGCCCACCGCCCTGCGGCGGAGCCTCGGCTTCCGGGACCTGGTCGTCTACGGTCTGCTCTTCATCGCGCCCATGGCGCCGGTCGGGGTCTTCGGCACCCTGGACGCCAAGTCGCACGGGGCGGTCGCGCTCGTGTACCTGGTCGCGACGGTCGCGATGGCCTTCACGGCGTTCAGTTACGCGCAGATGGTGCGGGTGGCCCCGCAGGCCGGTTCGGTCTTCACGTACGCCCGCAAGGGCCTCGGGGAGGGGCCGGGGCTGATCGCCGGGTGGATGGCGATGCTGGACTACCTGCTGATCCCGGCCGTGGCGTACCTGTTCTCCGGGATCGCGATGAACGCGCTGGTCCCGGAGGTCTCCCCGTGGGTGTGGACGGCCCTCGCCGTGGTGATCACGACCCTGCTGAACCTGTGGGGGGTGCGGGCCGCCGCCCGGGTGGGGTTCGCCGTGCTGGCCATGGAGATCGTGGTCCTGCTCGTCTTCCTGGTCGCGGCGGTGGTGGCACTGGCGGACGGCGGGGCGCGGCGCGGCTGGCTGTCGCCGCTGACGGGGGACGGTTCGCTGGGCTTCTCGGCGGCCGCCGTGCTGGGCGCGGTGTCGGTGGCGGTCCTGTCGTACCTGGGCTTCGACGCCATCGCCTCGTTCGCCGAGGAGGTGACGGGCGGTTCCGCGCGGGTGGCGCGGGCGGTGCTGTTCTGCCTGGCGGTGACCGGGGTGCTGTTCGTCGCGCAGACCTACCTGGCGGCGCTGCTGACCCCGGTGTCCTCGGCGGAGCTGGCCGCGGATCCGGGGCTCCAGGGGCCGGCGTTCTACGACACCGTCGAGTCCGCGACGGGGTCGTGGCTGCACGACCTGGTGGCGGTGAGCAAGGCGATCGGGGCGGCGTTCGCGGCGCTGGCCGGGCAGGCGGCGGCGGGCCGGCTGCTGTTCGCGATGGCCCGGGAGGGCCGGCTACCGCGGGTGTTGGCGCGTACCTCGGACGGCACCCCGCGGGCTGCGCTGCTGGTGGCGGCGACGGTGACGCTGGTGGCGGCGGTGTGGGCGGCGCGGCGCGACGACGGTCTCGATCACCTGGTGTCGGTGGTGGACGTGGGGGCGCTGGTGGCGTTCACGCTGCTGCACGCCTCGGTGGTGGGCTGGTTCGTGGTGCGGCGCGCGGACGGCCCGCCGAACTGGTGGAAGCACCTGGTGGTGCCGGTGCTGGGCGCTCTGGTGACCGTCGCCGTGATCGTGGAGGCCTCCTGGGAGGCACAGGTCGTGGGGGCGGTGTGGCTGGTGGTGGGTCTGGGGGTGCTGGTGGCCCAGCGGGGCCGACGCGCCGCGGAACGGTCCGACGGGCCCGGTACCGGTGTCGGCCCCGGCGACTAGCCTGCGTGCATGGGTCTGAATACGTCGGCTGATGCGCCGCTGCCGGTCGGTCAGGTTTCCCGGCTCATCGGGGGCTGGATCGACCGGTTGGGTCAGGTGTGGGTGGAGGGGCAGATCACGCAGCTGTCCCGGCGGCCGGGTGCGGGGGTGGTGTTCCTGACGCTGCGCGATCCGTCGCACGACATCTCCGTCAGCGTGACCTGCTTCCGGCAGGTCTTCGAGGAGGTCGCGGACGCGGTGACGGAGGGCTCGCGGGTCGTCGTACTGGCGAAGCCGGAGTGGTACGCCCCGCGCGGGCAGCTGTCCCTGCGGGTGACGGAGATCCGGCCGGTCGGCATCGGCGAGCTGCTGGCCCGGCTGGAGCGGCTCAAGCGGTCGCTGGCCGCGGAGGGCCTGTTCGCGATGGACCGCAAGAAGCCGCTGCCGTTCCTGCCGCAGCTGATCGGGCTGGTGGTGGGCCGCGCGTCCGCGGCCGAGCGCGACGTCCTGGAGAACGCCCGGCGGCGATGGCCGGCCGTCCGCTTCGAGGTCCGCAACGTGGCCGTCCAGGGGGTGCACGCGGTGCCCCAGGTGGTGCGGGCGGTCGAGGAGTTGGACGCCCGCCCCGATGTGGACGTGATCATCGTGGCGCGCGGCGGCGGCAGCGTGGAGGACCTGCTGCCGTTCTCGGACGAGGAGGTCGTACGGGCGGTCGCGGCGGCCCGTACTCCGGTGGTCTCGGCGATCGGGCACGAGCCGGACTCCCCGCTGCTGGACCTCGTCGCCGACCTGCGGGCCTCGACGCCCACGGACGCGGCGAAGAAGGTGGTCCCGGACGTCGGGGAGGAGCTGGAGCGGGTACGTCAGCTCCAGGGCCGGGGGCTGCGGGCCCTGCGCGGACTGCTCGACCGGGAGGAGCGGGGGCTCGCGCACGCCCTGGCACGCCCGGTCTTCGTCCATCCGCAGCGGATGGTGGAGACCCGGGAGGCCGAGGTGGAGGCCTTGCTGGCGCGCGGCCGTCGCACGCTCGGGCACCTGCTGGACCGGGCCGACTCGGAGCTGGCGCACACCCTGGCGCGGGTGGTGGCGCTGTCGCCGGCGGCGACGCTGGAGCGCGGGTACGCGGTGCTCCAGCGGGCGGACGGGCACGTGGTGCGCGCCCCGGGGGAGGTCGCGGCGGGCGACGTGCTGCGGGCGCGGGTGGCGGCGGGCACGTTCTCGGTGGCGGTCGTGGAGGTTCCGGACGGCGGCGACGCGACGCGGGCCCCGGACGGGGCCGACGACACGCGGGCGCCGGACGGCGCGGAGGCGGTCGCGGAAGGCGCCCGGAGCACCGGAAGCGACGCCTCCTGAAGCGACACACTGCGGCAACAAATTCGATGTACGACACACATACGATGGGAACGGGAATGACTGACACCGAAACGGCGCTGGGTTACGAGCAGGCCCGCGACGAGCTGATCGAGGTCGTCCGCAAGCTGGAGGCCGGCGGGACCTCGTTGGAGGAGTCGCTGGCGCTCTGGGAGCGCGGCGAGGAGCTGGCGAAGGTGTGCCGGCACTGGCTGGAGGGGGCTCGCGCCCGACTGGATTCGGCGCTGGCCGCGCGGGACGCGGAGTCGGACGGGGCCGGCCCGGACGGGGCGGGTCGCCCGGAGTGACCCCGATCACCCCGCGCCGATTTAGTTGAAAATTCACCTACTTTCGCCGTAGAGTCGGAGACATCGCGCTTCACCTCCGTTAAAGAAGAAGGCTTTCCGATGTCTCTCGTTCTCGACGCCGCCGCTCAGGACCTGCTGTTCCGCGAGGCCCGCACCGCCAACACCTTCTCCGACGAGCCGGTGACCGATGAGCAGGTCCAGGCCATCTACGACCTGGTGAAGTTCGGCCCCACCGCGTTCAACCAGACCCCGCTGCGCATCACCCTGGTCCGCTCCCCCGAGGCCCGCGAGCGCCTCGTGAAGAACATGGCCGAGGGCAACCAGGCCAAGACCGCCGCCGCCCCGCTGGTCGCGATCCTGTCCGCCGACAACGAGTTCCACGAGGAGCTCCCCCAGCTGCTGCCGCACTTCCCGCAGGCCAAGGACGCCTTCTTCTCCGAGCGTCCGGTCCGCGAGCAGTCCGCGCTGGTCAACGCCGCGCTGCAGGCCGCGTACTTCATAGTCGGCGTCCGCGCCGCCGGCCTCGCCGCCGGCCCGATGACCGGCCTGGACTTCGCCGGCCTCCAGAAGGACTTCCTGGACGCCGACCACACCCCGCTGATGGTCATCAACATCGGCAAGCCGGGCGAGGACGCCTGGTTCCCGCGCAGCCCGCGCCTGGCCTTCGACCAGGTCATCACCACCGTCTGAGCACCGCCCGGCGGCCGCCGGGAGCACGACGAAGAGGCCGCCCGCCCCCGGTATTGCGGGGGCGGGCGGCCTCTTCGCGTACGCGTACGCGATCCCTCGCGCTCGGGGACTACCGGGCGTCCGGGCCCTGCTTGAACTCCAGCGCCCCCACCATCCGCGCCAGCTGTTCGAAGGGGGCAGTCCCGGTCACGACGGTGACGTAGCCCTGCTCCTGCCGGACGAGCGCGTCGTACTTCTCGCCCTCCCAGCGTTCCCAGGTCCGGTCGCCGATCTGCTCGGTCCGCCCGGCGGCCCGCGCGCCCTGGGTGACCTTCGACAGGTACTTCGGCGAGACGTCGGTGGACTGCTCGACCGCCACGTACTCCTTGCCCGAGGCGAGGAAGCCCAGGTGCCAGGCGTTCGCGTTCTTGCGCTCGTAGGTCACCGAGGTCGCCCGCCACTCCTCGGGCAGCCCCACGGGAGCCGCCACCGGGTACGGCGCCGCGCGCCGGGCCGTGATGGTCTCCACCCGGTAGTCGACCGTGCGCGTCGGATCGGCGTCCTCGTCGTGCGGGACGAAGATGTAGATCCCCGCCACGACCAAGCCGATCACCGCCAGCGATCGGACCATGTCCCAGATCGTCTGCTTGCCCTTCATACCTGCCACCGGACCATCGTCCCGCATCCCGCGGGGGCGATCACCGCCGGGGTGGCCGTGTCGGGCCCGCACGCGAAAAGGGCCGTCCGAGCGCAAGATGTCCGCTCACGCCAACCCCTTGACCGATATTCCGCTCATACGTGACCCGGCCTGCTCAATATGTCGACGTACCGATAGAGTTCCAGCACCCTCACATCCCGGCCGTCGTCGTACAGAAAGGTGCGCTCCGATGACCGAGCACAACCTGCCGCCCCAGCTCGAAGTCCATCCCGACTCCCCCGACCGCAACCTCGCCCTGGAACTCGTCCGGGTCACCGAGGCCGCAGCCCTGGCCGCCGGCCGGTGGGTCGGCCGCGGCGACAAGATCGGCGCCGACGGCGCCGCTGTCAACGCGATGCGCACCCTGATCTCCACCGTCTCGATGAACGGCGTCGTCGTCATCGGCGAGGGGGAGAAGGACGAAGCCCCCATGCTCTTCAACGGTGAGCGGGTCGGCGACGGCACCGGTGCCGAGGTCGACATCGCCGTGGACCCGATCGACGGGACCACGCTCAACGCCAAGGGCATGCCCAACGCCATCGCCGTCCTGGCGGCCGCCGACCGCGGCACCATGTTCGACCCGTCCGCGGTCTTCTACATGGACAAGCTCGTCACCGGCCCCGAGGCCGCCGACTTCGTCGACATCAACGCCCCCGTCGCGGTGAACATCCGCCGCGTCGCCAAGGCCAAGAGCATCGCCGTCGAGGACGTCACCGTCGTCATCCTGGACCGCCCCCGTCACGAGGGCATCGTCAAGGAGATCCGCGAGACCGGCGCGCGCATCAAGTTCATCTCGGACGGCGACGTCGCGGGCTCGGTCATGGCGGTGCGCGAGGGCACCGGCGTGGACCTGCTCCTCGGCATCGGCGGCACGCCCGAGGGCATCATCTCGGCCTGCGCCATCAAGTGCCTCGGCGGCACCATCCAGGGCAAGCTGTGGCCCAAGGACGACGCCGAGCGCGGTCGCGCGATCGACGCCGGCCACGACCTGGACCGCGTCCTGACCACGACCGACCTGGTGTCCGGCGAGAACGTCTTCTTCGTCGCCACCGGCATCACGGACGGCGAGCTGCTGCGCGGCGTCCACTACCGCTCGGAGACCGCGACGACGTCCTCGCTGGTCATGCGCTCGAAGTCGGGCACGATCCGGCAGATCGACTCCACCCACCGGTTGTCGAAGCTGCGCGCGTACAGCGGGATCGACTTCGACCGCGCCAAGTAGGAGCGGCCGGTAGGAGCGGCCGACCCGAGGGCGGTACGACGTGAGGGGCGGTCCCGCGTGCGGCGGGCCCGCCCCTCTCGCGTCCGTACGTACGTCGTACCGCGCGCCCGGCCGGGGCCGGGGCGCGGCGGGTCGGGCTCAGCCCGCCGCGGCGATGGGCCCGGGCCCGGCGGCGCCGGGCAGCAGTTCGGTGGCGCGCCGCCTGCGCCGACCCAGCACGACCCGCCGCTCGGCGGCGGTGAGACCGCCCCAGACCCCGTAGGGCTCGGGCTGGAGCAGGGCGTGTTCGCGGCAGGCGACCATGACGGGGCAGCGCGCGCAGACCCGCTTGGCGGCCTCCTCGCGGGCGAGCCGGGCCGCGGTGGGTTCCTTGGAGGGGGCGAAGAAGAGCCCCGCCTCGTCCCTGCGGCACACCGCCTCCGCGTGCCAGGGGCCGTCCTCCTCCCGAGCCGGCACCCGCGGCTTCGGCACGGCGGCCGTCCGCGTCGGAAGGCTCTGGACGACGGCTGCCTGCAGGGACTGATGCGGCGGATGCGGCACGGTCTACTCCTGACGACGTATACGCGAGCGAGAGACGATGCACCAGTCCCTACCCGCTGGGCGTGCCCCTATGCCCCACGGGCCGCCGGGCGCGGGAGGTTCGACCGAAATACGACGCAGGCCCGAAACCCCCGTGCGTCCCCGCGCGCGACGCCCGGCGCGCGGACCGCTCAGCCCTCCGCGCGCTTGCGGAGCTTGAGGGCCAGGTCGACCAGTCGGGCCCCGGGCTTGGGGCGGGCCTCGATGTTGCCGAGCAGTGAGAAGCCGCGGACGATCACGACCGGCGCCTGCGGATCGGTGGCTCCACGGGCCTGACCGCCGACCTCGAAGTTGCCGAGGACCCCGCTGCCGTAGCCGCGCAGGGTGACGTTCTCCGGGACGATGATCTCGACGTTGCCGAGCACCGACGTCACGTTGATCTCGGTGATCTGCTGCTCGAAGACGGCCTCGGTCAGGTCGATGTTGATGTCGCCCATGACCGAAACGGCCCGGGTGCGGGCTCCCGGGCGCCAGCGGCCCTTGCGCGCGGAGGCGCTGCACACGGCGACGACGGTCTCGGTCCAGCCCGAACCCGGGGCCGTCACGGGGGCGGCCGCCGCGGACCCGGGGGCGGCCGGGAGGTCCCGTACGAGCACGTCCAGCTCGCCGACCGTCTTGAAGGCGTAGAGGGAGTCCAGCCGATCGGAGTGCTCCTCGGCGGTCAGCCGGCCCTCGGCGAGGGCGTCGGAGAGGATCTGCGCGATCCGGTCCCGGTCGGCGTCGGAGGCGCGCAGCTCGGAGGGCGCGGCGGCAGCGGGGGCGGCGGGGTGCTTTTCCAGGTCCACGACGCCAGCATAGCGAGACACGATAGATCGCGATACTACTGAGTGAGCCCTACCTCACAGACATGGCGCCGCCGGGAGGTCCTACGCTTGATACCGCGCTGCCAAATTGGTCGCCAGCGCCGTCTGCCGATTGAAGGAATGCCCCCAATGCCGGAGTTCGCGTACACCGACCTGCTGCCCCTGGGCGAGGACACCACCCCCTACCGGCTGGTGACCGCCGAGGGCGTGTCCACCTTCGAGGCGGACGGCCGTACGTTCCTCAAGGTCGAGCCGGAGGCGCTGCGCAAGCTCGCCGAAGAGGCGATCCACGACATCCAGCACTTCCTGCGCCCCGCGCACCTGGCACAGCTGCGTCGCATCATCGACGACCCGGAGGCCAGCGCGAACGACAAGTTCGTCGCGCTGGACCTGCTGAAGAACGCGAACATCGCCGCGGCCGGCGTGCTGCCGATGTGCCAGGACACGGGCACCGCGATCGTCATGGGCAAGCGCGGCCAGAACGTGCTCACCGAGGGCGGTGACGAGGCGGCGCTGTCGCGCGGCATCTTCGACGCGTACACGCGCCTGAACCTGCGCTACTCGCAGATGGCCCCGATCACCATGTGGGAGGAGAAGAACACCGGCTCGAACCTGCCCGCGCAGATCGAGCTGTACGCGACCGACGGCGGCGCGTACAAGTTCCTCTTCATGGCCAAGGGCGGCGGCTCCGCCAACAAGTCCTTCCTCTACCAGGAGACCAAGGCGGTCCTCAACGAGGCCTCCATGATGAAGTTCCTGGAGGAGAAGATCCGCTCGCTCGGTACGGCGGCCTGCCCGCCCTACCACCTGGCGATCGTCGTCGGCGGCACCTCCGCCGAGCACGCCCTCAAGACCGCCAAGTACGCCTCCGCGCACTACCTGGACGAGCTGCCCCGCGAGGGCTCGCCGCTCGGCCACGGCTTCCGCGACGAGGCCCTGGAGCAGCAGGTCTTCGAGCTGACCCAGAGGATCGGCATCGGCGCGCAGTTCGGCGGCAAGTACTTCTGCCACGACGTGCGCGTGGTGCGCCTGCCGCGCCACGGCGCATCCCTGCCGGTCGCCATCGCCGTGTCCTGCTCGGCCGACCGACAGGCCACCGCGAAGATCACCGCCGAGGGCGTCTTCCTGGAGCAGCTGGAGACGGACCCGGCTCGCTTCCTGCCGGAGACCACCGACGAGCACCTGAACGAGGCCGCGGACGTCGTCTCCATCGACCTGAACCAGCCGATGGACGACATCCTGGCGACCCTGACCGAGCACCCGGTCAAGACCCGCCTGAGCCTGACCGGACCCCTGGTCGTGGCGCGCGACATCGCCCACGCCAAGATCAAGGAGCTGCTGGACTCGGGCGCGGAGATGCCGCAGTACCTGAAGGACCACCCGGTGTACTACGCCGGCCCGGCGAAGACCCCCGAGGGCTACGCCTCCGGCTCCTTCGGCCCGACCACGGCCGGCCGCATGGACTCCTACGTCGAGCAGTTCCAGGCGGCGGGCGGCTCCAAGGTCATGCTGGCCAAGGGCAACCGCTCGCAGCAGGTGACGAACGCCTGCGGCACGCACGGCGGCTTCTACCTCGGCTCCATCGGCGGCCCGGCGGCACGACTGGCGCAGGACTGCATCAAGAAGGTCGAGGTCCTGGAGTACGAGGAGCTCGGCATGGAGGCGGTCTGGAAGATCGAGGTCGAGGACTTCCCGGCGTTCATCGTCGTGGACGACAAGGGCAACGACTTCTTCCAGAACCCGGCCCCCGAGCCGACGTTCACCCACATCCCGGTCCGCGGTCCGGGACTCGGCTAGGGGCTGTCCGCCACCCCGGCCGAGGCCGCCCCGCGCAGCAGGGCCGCCTCGACCGGGGTGGCGTCGACGCCGTTCGCCCGCGCTTCGCGCAGCTCGGGGAGGCTGAGCCGGTACAGGGCGCGGACCGCGATGAGCGGGACGCCGTCCGGGCCGCCGACGGGGAGGTGGACCGTGCCCTCGGCGGCGATGATCCGCTCGCGCACCCAGGGTGGGGTCGGGGCCCGGCCCTCGTCGCACGCCCGGACCTCGTACCGCGCGCAGCACATGCTCTCCTCCCAGCGCAGCCGGCCGTCGACGATGCGCTGCCGCGCCTCGAAGCGGCAGGACGGGCAGGGCTCGCAGTGAAGTGTCACGAAGTGTTCAGCCACGGGTGGAGCATGCCGTCCGGGGCCGGCCCGCGCACCGGGATAACGTCGGCGGCATGACGCAGTCGTTCCTTCCCGCCGCCCGTGACGTGCGGGTCGTCGCCCACCGGGGGGCCTCGCACGAGCACCCCGAACACACCCTCGCCGGCTACCGGCAGGCCATCGCCGACGGGGCGGACGCCCTGGAGTGCGACGTGCGGCTGAGCGCCGACGGGCGGCTCGTGTGCGTGCACGACCGGCGGGTGGAGCGGACCTCGGACGGGCGCGGGGTCGTGTCGGCCATGACGTACGAGGAGCTCGCCGCCCTCGACTTCGGCGGCTGGAAGGGCCCGGAGCACCGCGGCGCGCGGGTGCTGCTCTTCGAGGACCTGCTGCGGGAGGTACTGGCGGCGCCCCGGCCCGTCGGGCTGGCCGTGGAGACCAAGCACCCCACGCGGGCGGGCGGGCGGCTGGAGGCCGAGCTCGTCCGGGTCCTGCGGGCGCACGGCCTCGCGGACGGCTCCGACGGTCGCGTCGAGGTGATGAGCTTCTCCCGGAACGCCCTGGTCCGGCTGCACCGGCTGGCGCCCGGTCTGCCCGCCGTGTACCTGATGGAGCGTCGCCTCAGGCCCGCGCGGCCGCCGTACGCGACCCACGCGGGACCGGGCATCGATCTGGTGCGCCGGGATCCGGGGCTGGTGGGGCGGCTGAAGGCCAAGGGGCTGGCGGTGCGGGTGTGGACCGTGGACGAGCCCGAGGACGTGGCGCTGTGCGTACGGCTCGGCGTGGACACGATCATCACCAACCGGCCGCGGGACGTGCGCAAGGTGCTGCGCGACCTGTGAGGCCGCGGGCCGGAAGACACCCGGCCGACGCGTGCCGGCCGGGCGTGGGGGCGGGTATGGGGATCGGGGGCGGTCGGAAGGCGTGCGGTTACGCGAAGCGCTGGTTGGTGGAGCCGTCGCAGGTCCGCAGGCGCAGTTGCTCGTGCGCGGCCGACACCGTCAGGCACATGCCCGTCGCGGCGGCGGGGCGCAGGGTGGCGCCGTCACGGACGAACTGCTGGTTGGCGCCGCCGTGGCAGTTCCAGAGGATGAGGCCGGTGCCGTTGCCGTAGGAGGCGCCGGGGACGTCGAGGCAGCGGTCGTGGGTCAGTTCGACGCGGAGGGACTTGCGGGCGGTGTCGTACCACCAGCCCTGGTTGCGGCCGCCGTGGCAGTCCCAGCCGACGACCTTGGTGTTGTTGGCGCTCGATCCGCCGGAGGCGTCGAGGCAGTTGCCTGTGGCCGCGTTCGTCAGTGGCGCGTACAGGTCGTCCCAGGCACCGGCCTGCAGGACGGGGGTGCCGGTGCTCGCCGGGTCGGCGCAGGAGGCCTCGCGCAGGCCGGAGTCGTAGAACTGGGTGAGGCAGGACGCGAAGGCGCCGTGGCCCCGGTAGTTGGGGTGGAAGGACTGGCGGGCGGTGTTCTCGTCCCACGGGAAGTGGTCGCCGAGGTCCAGGTAGAGGCCGCGGGCCCACGTGTCCTCCATGCAGACCTCGTGGCCGTGGAAGAGCCGCGAGTTGTCCAGGTAGAGGGCGCCGGAGTCGCGGGCGGCGGCGCGCATGCCCTTCTCGAAGGTGGGGACGGCGTGGTTGCGGCCCCAGGTGGCGTCCGAGTCGTAGCCGGCGCAGCCTCCGGGGAGCTTGCCGGGGAAGTTCGGGTTGTCGCCGAAGTCGGGGCCGATGGGGCTGGGGTAGCCCATGACGACGAGCTTGTAGTCGGAGTCGGCGTAGCCGGCGTCGCGCATGACGGTCCGCAGGTCCCCGACCGTCGACTGGACCTTGGGCTTCAGGCCGTCGACGCGGGCCTGCCAGCCGGGGGCGTACTTGGGTTCGCAGGTGCCCTGGATGAGCACCCAGCGGGTCACGCAGTCGGTCATGACGGGCCCGAACTGGAGGTCGTCGTTGGCGCCGGCGACCAGCAGCACCATTTTGATCTTCGTGTTGCGCGCCTTGATCGCCAGGCTGTCGCTCTGGACGAGCTCGTCGGCGTACTGCTTGGCGCCGCCGATCCTGATGTTGCCCGTGTACCCGCCGGAGCAGGCTACGTTGAAGGTCAGGTCGGCCTGGATGCCCGTGCGGTGGATGGCCGCGTCGGGCGAGCGGTGGCACTGGTTGTTCGGTGTGTTCGTCGCGGGGTCGTAGTTCCCGACGCCCTCGCCGGAGATCTCGCTGTCGCCGAGCGAGATGAGCCCGGTCCTGCGTTGGGCGGCCGGGCGGATCGCCGGGTCCCCGTAGATCCGGGTGGCCTCGGCGGCCCGGATGGCCTCCAGTTCCGGCGACAGGGGGGTGACCGCGCCCGCGGTGGCGGCGGGGGCGGCCTGGGCCATGGGGGTGATGACGGTGACGCCCCCGAGGGCGGCCGCGATCGCCGCGACCGACGCGAAGGTAGATCTGAGCCTGGATTTCGTACGCGCACGTGCCATGAACGCCTCCCCGAAATCGGTGTTACCCACGGTATTTACTGGTGGGTAGGGGAGTTGGGAACACTTCGAACAAGACAATTGCTCAACTTTTTCAGGAGGTCACGAACATGACTGAAGATCAGCAAGCCGAAGCGTTCCGGATCGAGCACGACTCGATGGGTGACGTACGGGTCCCCCTCCACGCCAAGTGGCGCGCGCAGACCCAGCGCGCGGTGGAGAACTTCCCCCTGTCGGGCCAGCGGCTGGAGCGCGCCCACATCTCGGCACTGGCCCGGGTCAAGGCGGCCGCCGCCGTGGTGAACGCCCGCCTCGGCGTGCTGGACGCGGACATCGCGGAGGCCGTCCGGTCGGCCGCCGAGGAGGTCGTGGACGGCCGTTGGGACGACCACTTCCCCCTCGACGTGTTCCAGACGGGTTCCGGCACCTCGTCCAACATGAACGCCAACGAGGTGATCGCCACCCTCGCCACCGAGCGGCTGGGGCGCGAGGTCCACCCCAACGACCACGTCAACGCCTCGCAGAGCTCCAACGACGTGTTCCCCTCCTCCATCCACATCGCCGCCACCGCCGCCGTCACCGGCGAGCTGATGCCGGCGCTGGAGCACCTGGCCGCCGCGCTGGAGCGCAAGGAGACCGAGTTCGCCGAGGTGGTCAAGGCCGGGCGCACGCACCTGATGGACGCCACCCCTGTCACCCTGGGGCAGGAGTTCGGCGGGTACGCCAGCCAGGTCCGCTACGGGGTCGAGCGGCTGCGGGCGGTCGTCCCGCGGCTTGCCGAACTGCCGCTGGGCGGCACGGCCGTCGGGACCGGCATCAACACCCCGCCCGGGTTCTCCTCCGCCGTGATCGCCGAGGTCGCCAAGGCCACCCGACTGCCACTGACCGAGGCCCGCAACCACTTCGAGGCGCAGGGCGCGCGCGACGCCCTCGTGGAAACCTCCGGAATGCTGCGGACCATCGCCGTATCACTCACCAAGATTTCGAACGACCTTCGCTGGATGGCCTCGGGGCCGCGCACAGGATTGGCCGAAATCAATCTCCCGGATCTGCAACCGGGGTCCTCGATCATGCCCGGAAAGGTCAATCCGGTCGTCCCCGAGGCCGTTTTGATGATCGCCGCCCAGGTGATGGGGAACGACGCGACGGTCGCCGTGGCGGGCGCCGCCGGCAATTTCGAGCTCAACGTGATGCTCCCGGTGATGGCCCGGAACCTGCTCGAATCGATCCGCCTGCTCAGCAACGGAAGCCGGCTCCTGGCCGACCGCACCGTGGACGGGATCACCGCGAACGCCGAGCGTGCCAGGGAGTACGCCGAGTCCTCGCCCTCCGTGGTGACCCCGCTGAACCGCTGGATCGGCTACGAGGAGGCCGCCAAGGTCGTCAAGAAGGCGCTCGCGGAACGCAGGACGATCAGGGAGGTCGTGCTGGAGTCCGGCTACGTCGAGCGCGGAGACCTCACCCTCGAACAACTCGACGAGGCGCTGGACGTCCTGCGGATGACCCGCCCCTGACCCGGCCCTGAGCTGTTACCGGACAGGGGCCGAATCCGGTCGTTTACCGTCCCCGGGCACCTCGGTGACCTGCACCGCAGCCACCGTAGGGGCGCCAGCCCTAAGATCTGCGCATGACAGGTACCTTCCGGCCCGGGGACGGCCCGGCGCGGCGCGGAGCGCGCGACGGGACGCGGGACACGCTCTGGACGCCCGGGGAGCAGATCCTCTGGCGCTACCGCGACCACGGCCCCGGGCTGACGGGCCCGGTCCACATCTGCCGCCCGGTCACCGTCGTGCAGGACACCGACGAACTGCTGGCGGTGTGGATGGCGCCGGGCACCGAATGCGTCAAGCCGGTGCTCGCCGACGGCAGCCCCGTGCACCAGGAGCCGCTCGCCACCCGCTACACGGCGCCGCGCACCACCGTACGGTCGCGCTGGTTCGGCAGCGGCGTGCTGAAGCTGGCCCGGCCCGGGGAGCCGTGGTCGGTGTGGCTGTTCTGGGACCGGGGCTGGCAGTTCAAGAACTGGTACGTGAACCTGGAGGAGCCCCGCGTCCGATGGGCCGGCGGGGTGGATTCCGAGGACCACTTCCTCGACATCGCCGTCTACCCGGACCGCAGCTGGAAGTGGCTGGACGAGGACGAGTTCGCGCAGGCCCAGCGGACCGGCCTGATGGACCGCCGGCAGGCACGGCGGGTCCGGGAGGCGGGTCGCGCGGCGGTCGAGGTGATCGACGCGTGGGGGGCGCCGTTCTCCGGCGGCTGGCCCGACTGGCGGCCCGATCCGAGCTGGGACGTTCCCCCTCTTCCTGAGGACTGGGACCGCACCCCGGCTCATATGACCTCATGAGACCCTTGATGCGCCCCCGGGGTTGAAACGTAGGATCGTCCTCCGCCGGTCGTGCGCGGGGCCGCCACCAGGTCCCGCAGTCGTAAATGACCTGCGGCGACCGGGACTTGACCGGGGGTCAACGCTGAACGAGAGGTAACGAGCGGGACGCGGAACCAGGGGGCGGAGGTGTCCCCGCCGCTGAGCGGGTATACCGCGACTGACCGAGTTGAGTGCAGCGCACATCCAGCGCAAACGGACGGAATTCCACGCGTGACGGAGTATCCCACCTCCCAGGAGGGCCCGCAGCCCGCCGGTGCCTCCGGCGGAGGTTCGGACGAGGCAGGCCACGGCAAGGCCCCGATCGCGGCCGCCGAGGCCGTACGCACGCATGCGCAGGTTCCGGTCTCCGGCCAGGGCGGCGCCGAAGTCCCGCGCCCGCGCGGCACCGCCGCCCCGGCTCCGGGCCCCGGACAGCCCGCGGAGGCCTCCCGGGCGTCCGGGCAGTTCCGAAGAGCACACCTCAGAACACCACACACAATATAAAATCG
>NZ_JANFAK020000005.1 GCF_024721315.2 Streptomyces sp. Isolate_45 | reverse complement strand
GACTACCCCGCCTACACCATGGGCCGGGCCGCCGAAATGCTCGGCACCACCCAGGGCTTCCTCCGCGCCATCGGCGAAGCGCGCCTCATCACCCCGCTGCGCTCCGCGGGCGGACACCGCCGCTACTCCCGCTACCAACTGCGCATCGCCGCCCGAGCCCGCGAGCTCGTCGACCAGGGCACGCCCGTCGAGGCGGCCTGCCGGATCGTGGTCCTGGAGGACCAGCTCGAGGAAGCGCAGCGCATGAACGCCGCATACCGGCGCGCCGCCGCCGAGGCGTCCGCGGGGCGGGCCACGGCTTGAGGCCGCCATCGTCGGCGGACCTGCGCTGCGCCCCTGCGCTGGACCCTGCGTGCATGATCTGAGAGAGATCGTGAACGCGATCCTCTACGTCACCACCGAGCGGGTTCTTCGTCTCCTGGTGGTACAGCAGTTGCACCTACGCAGACCAGGGCAAAGGGCAGCTGTTAGGGCTCCATGGAGCAGGCTGGTCCGGAAATGGTCCGGATCTTGGTTGGCGGGGCGAGGTTGCCTCGTCGGTCCGTGACCGGGCCCGAACCGATGGTTGTTGGCGGAGGGGCCTCGCGCCGACGCAAGGCGAACCGCCCCGGCGCGGCTCCGGGGCGGCTGGACGTGGTCGGTCCCCTTCCGCGCTGCGCTATGAAGCCGGGTCGGCGAACCGGCGGACGAAGGTGAGGGCGGTGTCGGCGACCTCGCGCCAGCCGTGGTCGATGGTCAGGGAGTGGCCGCGGCCGGGAAGCTCGGTGATCTCCGTGAGCGCGTGCGCGTTGTGGGCCTGCTTCTTGTAGGAGGCGTTGGCGATGGCCCACGGGACGGTGTGGTCCTTCTCCCCGGAGACGATGAGCAGCGGTCCGCGGCCGGCGGAGGTGGTGTCGACCTTGGCCTCGGTCCACGGGTTGACGTTCGCCGCGGCCGCCTGGAAGAGGGGTTCTCCCGGGGCGGGGACGGCGAAGGTGTCGTACAGCGCGCGGGCTTCTTCCTCGCCGACCGCGTTGGCGAAGGAGTAGCGGAACTGCTCGTACGTCAGGGGTACCGCCCGGTGGTAGTTGGCCGGGTTGCCGAGGACCGCGCTCGCGGCCCGCAGCGAGGACAGGGGCAGCGGCAGCACACCGCGGAACGGCGCCGGATCGATGGCGACGGAGGCTCGGGAGAGGCCGCGCCCGGCGGTGATCTGGGTGATCAGGCCGCCGAAGGAATGACCGATGACCACGGGCTTGCGGTCGAGTTTGCCGATGAGGTCGCAGAAGTGGTCGGCGACCTGGCCGACGCTCTTGCCGGCGAAGACCTCGGGGTGGGCGTTCGCCTCCTCGACGGTCTCCGGGTCGTCGGGCCAGCCGGGAGTGACGGGCGCGAAGCCGGCTTCCTCGAAGACCGCGGCCCAGCGGTCCCAGCTGGTGGGCAGCAGCCACAGGCCGTGGATGAAGACGACGGGGATGCGGCCGCTGGCGTTGGCCGCCTCCACCCGGGCGAGGTCACGTGCGTAGGACGGGGTGGTTCCGGGCGATGACATGGGTGGCTCCTCAGAGGTGGCGGGGCATCAGGCGGCGATGGTCCGGGCGGCGGACCGGATCAGCGCGACGACGGCGTCGGGCCTGCTGTACATCGGCAGGTGGGAGGACGGCACCTCGACCGTCCGGGACCGGGCCCGGGAGGCCTGGAACCGCTGGAGCTGAGGGACGATGCCGCGGTCCCGGCTGGAGATCAGGGTCCACGACGGCAGGGTGTGCCACGCCGCGCTGCTCACCCGATCGGTGAACGCGGATCCGCTAAGAGGGCGTTGGCCCGCGGCCAGGACCTCAGTGGTGTGACGTGGAACGTCCTGGGCGAAGACGTCGAGGTACCGATCGGGCCGGATGTAGAGGTCGACGCCGGTGGTGCCGTCGGGTCCCGGTACGGGTACGGGGTCGAGGGAGGCTTCGAGCCGGGAGCCGGGGAACCGTGCGGCGAGCTCGCCGAGGACCTCGCCGGCGTCGGGGATGAACGCCGAGATGTAGACCAGAGCCTTGACGGTGGGAGCGGTTGCGGCGGCCTGGGTGATGACCGCCCCGCCGTAGGAGTGGCCGACCAGGACGACGGGGCCGGGGACGGCCGCGAGCCGGGCGGCCACCTGGGCGGCGTCGTGGGTGAGGCCGCGCAGCGGATTGGCCACGGCGATCACCGGGTGGCCGTACTGCTGGAGCCGTTCGGTGACGGGGTTCCAGCTGGAGGCGTCGGCGAATGCGCCGTGGACCAGGACCACGGTCGGCCTCCCGGCCGGTCCCCGCCCGGCGCCGGGTCCAGCGGCGGAGGCCGCGGCCGGAGGCGCCGCGGCGATGGTCAGCGTTGCCGCGGCGCCGGCGGCGGTCTTCAGGGTGTGGCGTCGGCTCATGGGGCGGCCGGTCATCCTTGGGGGTCCTTCCGGGTGCGGGGCGAAGGCGAGATGTATCGGGTTGCTGCGGTCACGGGGAACTCGCCGGAGCCGGGAGTGCGGGTACGGCCGGTTCGTGCAGAAGGGCGCGTACGGCAAGGCCGCCGGCCACCCCGACCGCCAGCGCGGCCGCGGCCGACCAGCCGGGCCAGTGCGGTAGGGCGAGTGCGTGGTCGACGGAGAAGCGGCCCGGGCCGGTAAGGGCGAGGGCGGTGGCGATGCCGATGAGGACGAGGGGGTACTCGTAGCCGTCGTGCTGTACCCACAAGCCGTGGGGCCACTTGACGGTGAGCGCGACGGTCATCACGCCGATCGCCCCGGCGGCGCCGACCGGAGTGAGGGCTCCGGCGGTCAGCAGCAGGCCGGAGCCGATCTGGCCGGCCCCCGCGGCGAGGGCGGTGAGCGCCCCGCCGCGGAAGCCGTCGTGCCGGAACTCCTCGGTGCCGCCCGCCAGTCCGCTGCCGCCCAGCAGGAAGCTGACCTTCTGCACTCCGTGCGCGGCGATCAGCAGGCCCGCGAGGAGGCGCAGGAGGAGCAGTCCGGTGTCGGTTTCCATGGTCAAGAGGTCCGGTCAGCCGGCGGCGTGCGGGTCGATCATGGAGTGGGCGTAGACGACACCCAGGCCGTACGCGCCGCCGTGCTCCTTGACCACATCGGTGGTGGCGACGTACGTCTCGGTGCGCGCCCAGTCGCGCTGGAGCTCCAGGAGCACCTGCAGCCAAGTGACGGGCACGGCGCCGGCGGCGGTCATCCGCTGCATGGCGTGCTCGTGGGCGGCCGGAGTGACGCCGGCGGAGGCGTCGGCGACGACGTACACCTCGTACCCCTGGTTGAGGGCGGAGAGGGCGGGCAGGACGAGGCAGACCTCGGTCCACAGACCGCAGAGCACCATCTTGTGGCGGCCGGTGGCCTTGACCGCCTCGACCAGGGCCTCGTCCTCCCACGCGTTCATGGAGGTCCGGTCGACGATGTCGTGCTTGGGGAAGACCTCGCGCAGCTGCGGCAGGATCGGTCCGGAGAAGGACTCGGCGGCCACGGTGGACAGGACGACGGGGACATCGAAGGCCCGGGCGGCCTTGGCCAGGCCAACGGTGGCGTTGATGACGGCGACGCGGTCGGTGCTGGCGGCGCCGAAGAACATCTGCGGCTGGTGGTCGACGAACAGCATCATCGCGTTGTCAGGGGTGAGTAGATCCCGGCTGGGCGCGGCGGTGACGGCGTCGAGGTCGAAGTTGAAGTCGGACATGAGGAGTTCCTCTCGTAGATCAGCGGTTGTGTGAGTGGGAAGGGGAAGCAACGGGGCCGGGCCTTCCGGCGGGTCAGAGGCCGAAGCATGGTTCGAAGACGGCGGGCGTCTCCTGTGGGGCGAAGCCGCGCGCCACCCTCCACCGGAGGTGCTGCTCGGAGGAGGCGACCGCCTCGGCCAGCAGATCGGCCTGGCGGGCGCCGGTCACCGAGGGCGGCGGCGTGGCCTGGTAGCCGCCGAAGTGCGCGACGGGACTCCACGTCGGGCTGACCGGTGGGACGGCCTCGTCGAGGCCCTCGTACTCGCCGGCGGCGTACACGATCCGGCCGCCGGCCACGGTCAGCAGGGACTCGATGTGCGGGATGTCATCGGCCGCCACGGCGAAGTAGTCGTGCGACAGGACGGCGAAATCCGCGAACCGCCCTTCGCCGAGGATGCCCTTGTCCTCGTCCTCCCCGGTGAGCCGTGCCCCGCCGAGGGTGTACAGCTCCAGGGCATGCTCACGGGAGATCAGTTGGTCGGCCGGGCGGAGGGCCGCCCCGCCGATGGTGCGCCCGGTGACCAGCCAGTGGAGGGCCACCCACGGGTTGTACGAGGAGACGCGTGTTGCGTCGGTGCCCGCTGCGACGGGCAGACCCTGGCGCAGCATGGCGGTGACGGGCGGGGCGAGCGCGGCGGCTTCGGCCCCGTAGCGTTGGGCGAAGGCGGTGCCCTGGAAGGACATCCGGTTCTGCACGCTGATCCCGCCGCCCAGCGCCGCGATCCGCTCCAGGTTCCGGGCGGATACTGTCTCGGCGTGGTCGAACAGCCAGTTGTTGCCCGCCGGGAAGAGTCCATCAGCAGCCAGTTTCTCGAAGACGCCGAGGTCTCGGCCGATGGTTTCGTCGTACGTCGCGTGGAGCCGAAAACCCCAGCCGTTCTCCATCAACAGCCGGACCGCCTTCTCGAATTCGGCCTCGTAGGAGCCGAGTTCCGGGCGAGGCTCGGAGAAGTTCTCGAAGTCGGCGGCCGCCCAGGTGAGGTTCTCGCCGGCACCGTTCAGCCGTAGCCAGGCGTCGCCGTCCCCCGGCCGGACGGTCGTGGTCCAGCGTTCGAGATCCGCCAGTTCCTGGCCCGCGCTCTGGGGGAACAGGTGGTAGCCGATGCGGACGCTGAGCTCGCCGGCGCGGGCCAGTTCGGTGACGGTGGCGTAGTTCTCGGGGAAGCTCTGGAATCCGCCGGCCGCGTCCACGGCCGAGGTCAGGCCGAACCGGTTCAGCTCGCGCAGGAAGTGCCGGGTGGAGACCATCTTGTCGGCTTCGTTCAGCGTGGGGGCCCGCGCGAGGGTGGAGTAGAGGATCAGTGCGCTGGGGGCGGCCAGCAGCAGGCCGTTGGGGTCGCCGTTCCGGTCCCGGACGATCTGTCCGCCCCTCGGATCGGGGGTGTCGCGGGTGAATCCGGCGGCCTGTACGGCGGCCCGGTTGAGGATCGCGGACTGGTACAGGTGCAGGACGAACACCGGGGTGTCGGGCGCGGCGGCGGTGAGTTCGGCCGCGGTCGGCATCCGGCGTTCGGCGAACTGTTCGGCGGTCCAGCCGCCGACCACCCGGATCCACTGGCCCTTGGGGGTGCGGCCGGCCTGCTCGCGCAGCATGGCCAGGGCTTGGCGCAGGCTGCGTACGCCGTCCCAGCGCAGCTCCAGGACGTAGTTCAGGCCGCCCCGGATGACGTGCAGGTGGGAGTCGTTGAGCCCCGGGACCACCCGTCGGCCGAGGGCGTCCACCACCCGGGTGGCCGGTCCCACCAGGCCGGCGACGTCACCGTCGTCGCCCAGGGCCGTGATCCGGCCGTCGTGTACGGCGAGTGCCGTCGCGGTGGGTCGGGAGGAATCCTGCGTGTGGATGCGCGCATTGCGCAGAACGAGGTCGGCGGCTCGGCCGTCACCCGGACGCCCGGCCGGTCCGGGCACGGCGGTGATGCCACCGACGGGCATGCTGCTGCTCACGGTGCTCGCTTTCGAAGGGGAGGTGGAAGTGGGGCAGGGCCAGGGTCAGAGGGTGCGGCGTACGCCGGCCTGCCGCTCCAGGTTGCGCAACTGGACCGTCAGGTCACCCTCGACGGCGTGGTGCGCGGGGCCACTGCGGCCGATGGGCAGGACGGGTTCGCCGCGCATGTCCTCCAGCATCAGGGCGAAGGCCGTGTACAGGGCGACGGCCGCCAGCACGAGCCCGAGGGTCCCGGAGACGGTGCCCAGCCAGTCCACGCCGGTGAGGTTGGCGAGCGCTGCCACGGCGAATCGGGGGACCGCCGTGCACAGCACCAGCCACAGGGCCCGTTTGGGGGTCGCGACGGATGCCATCAGCACGGCGAAGAGGGCGAAGACGGCGTTGAGGACGCCCAGCACCCGGGTGCCGCCCGGCGCGTCCACGAACAGGGTCAGGGAGCTCACCAGCCACAGGCCGGAGAAGCAGGCCATGAGCGTCGCCGCCAGCACATCGCGGGCGCCGAACGCAAGGTAGCTCACCAGCAGTTGCAGGACGAAGGCCGGCAGGATGGCGAGGCCGACGGCGCGGTGCGAGGTTTCCTCGAAGAGCCCGATCTGGAAGCAGCCGACGATCACCGAGGCGATGGCCACGGAATAGAAGCCGAGCGGCATGGGCGAGGCGATGGGCCGCAGGTTGATGCGCGTCATCCCGCGCAGGTCGGGCTCCATGTATCGGCCCCCGCCCGTCGGGCCGCGCCCGGGGGGCACCTCCGGCGCCGGTTCGGGTTCAGTCATCGGCCAGCGCCCGCGCCAGGACGCGGACGGCGAGTTCGATCGCGGACGCCGCAGCGTTCGTCCCGCGCAGCGCGTCGAGCATGACGAAGTCGTGGATGATGCCTTGGTAGCGCACGGCGGTGACGGGCACGCCCGCGGCCCGCAGCTTGTTCGCGTACGCCTCGCCCTCGTCCCGCAGGACGTCCGCCTCCGCGGTGATCACCAGGGCCGGCGGCAGACCGGTCAGCTGCTCGGTGGTGGCGCGCAGCGGGGAGGCGGTGATCTCCGCCCTCTGGGCCTCGTCCGTCGTGTACTGGTCCCAGAACCACCGCATCCCGTCGCGGCGCAGGAAGTACCCCTCCGAGAACTGGTGGTAGGAGCCGGTGTCGAAGGCGGCGTCGGTGACGGGGTAGAAGAGGACCTGTCGGCGCAGGGCGAGCCCGCCGCGTTCCTTGGCCATCAGCGTCAGCGCCGCGGCCATGTTCCCGCCGACCGAGTCACCGGCCACCGCGATGCGGGCGCCGTCCAGACCGTGGCCTGCGCCGTCCGTGACGACCCAGCGGGCCACCGTCCAGTTCTGCTCGATGGCGACGGGGTAGCGGTGCTCGGGCGACAGCTCGTACTCGGGGAAGACGACGGCGGCCCGGGCGCCGACGGCCAGTTCCCGGACGAGGCGGTCGTGGGTGTGTGCGTTGCCGAACACCCATCCAGCGCCGTGGATGTAGAGCACGACCGGCAGGTCGTGGCTCACCCCGGCCGGTCGGACGATCCGGGCCTTGACCTCGCCGGTGGGGCCACCCGGGACGGACACCCACTCCTCGTCCACGTCGGGCTTGGCGATCCCGCCCGACTGCACATCGTTGACGGCTTTGCGGCCCTCGGCCGGGGGGATCTGGAATAGGAACGGTGGTTTTCCGGTCGCCTTCGCGAAGTCGGCGGCGGCCGGCTCCAGCACCGGCGTGACAGGGGTGTGGTCGGTCATGGATCGGACCTCTCATCGGAGCAAGGGGGTACGCCCCACGCCGTATCGAGCTGCGGCGCAGTCCGAAGCTAGACGGGTGGGAGAGCGCGCAGTCGCCTGTCCACGCAGGAGAGTTGCCCTTCGGTGCAGGGCTCCGACAGGGGCGCCAGAGAACAGGGACGAGCACGTACGGGCAAGCCGGCGGGGGGCGCCCCCAGGAGGATGGACACCGCCGGATTCCGAGACTGTGATGGAGGGGTAGTTCGTGCTGCTGCTGGACCTGGAGGACTTCGCGCCGCGCGAGAGGGTGGACGCGTTCCACCACGCGATGACGGACACCTCCGTGCCGAACCACATCGTTCACGAGGAGCCCGAGACGGGGATGCGTGCCCGGATCGAGGGATGGCGGGTGGGCGGGCTGGACCTCTTCGACATTCGGTGCTCGGGGTTCGAGGTCCGGCGGACGGCCAGGCACGTGCGCGGGCACCGGGACCGTCCGGTGGTATCGGTCTCGCTCCAGACCAGGGGTGTCCACCGAGCCGAGCAGGCGGGCGGGCGGTTCACCCTGGGACCGGAGGACATCTGTGTCTTCCACGAGCTCGCGCCGCGCACCTACGGCTGGTCCGGATACGGGGCCTCACAGGCCATCACCGTGGACATGGACCACCTCGGGGTAACCGTCGACACCGTGGTACGGGCCTCCGCACGGCTGCGGGCCAGCCCCCTGCACGACCTGCTCCTGGGGCATCTGCGAGCGTTCTGGCGGGATCCGGGCCGGCTGGAAGGGGACCCGGGCGCCGCCGCCCTCGCGAACGCCACCACCGAGCTCCTTCGAGCCCTCCTGACCTCGGCGGCGCACGACGAGCGTGACCAGCAGGTCAGAGCTGTCATGGACAGTTCCCTGGTGGCCCGGATCATGGCCTACGCGCGCCGCCACCTCACCGATCCCGACCTCGGCCCGGAGCGCATCGCCGTGGAACACGCGATATCCAAGAGGCAGTTGTACGTGGTGCTCGGTCGCGCCGGCATCCGCCTCGAGCAGTGGCTCATCGGCGAGCGGCTGGAGGCGGCGTGTCGCCTCCTGGCTTCGCCCCGCCACGCCGCACTGCCCGTATCCGCCGTGGCGAGCCGTTGCGGCTTTACGAGCCCCAGTCATTTCACCCGGCGCTTCCGTGCGGCGTACGGGGTCACCCCGAGCGAGTGGCGGCGACACCGGCTCCGTCCCACCGTCCTGATCGGCCGCGAGGGCACCTGAGGGTATGGGGCCGGGTCACCGAGCTGCGACGTGCAGGGCCCGCCAATCGCTCGGCGTGAGGCCGTAGGCCTGCTTGAAAGTACGGCTGAAGTGGGCGGCGTTCGGGAAGCCCCAGCGCCAGGCGATGGCCGAGATCGGTCGGTGGCGCGCGGTGGGCGCCGCGAGTTCGTCGCGGCAGCGTTCCAGGCGCTGCGTCCGGATCCAGTCGCCCAGGCGGACGCCATTGCGCGAGAGGGTGTTGTACAGACAGCGAGGCGAGATGTGGTGATGGGCGGCGATGCGCGCCGCCGTCAGGTCGTGGTCGCCCAAGTGGGCGCGGACGTAGTCCAGAACGCGCAGGTGCAGGGTGTCGTGCAGAGGTTCGGAGGCACTGCGTTGCTCGCCGAGCCGGGTCGTGACGAGGGCGCGCAACAGCTCGATGCCAGGCCGACCCGCCCCGTCCAGGCTGTACTCGGAGGAGGACGCGGGGCGGGCCTGGTGACGGGCGATGCGCCGCAGACAGGTGGCGGTGAGGTCGGCCAGCGGGTCCCGACGACTGAGACGGACTGCGGTAGCACGGGCCAACATGGCTGGAGGAAGAGCGAGTTCAGCATGTGGAATGCGGAAGAAGTGCTGGTGGATACCGTCCCTGTTGAGCAGGGTGTAGGGGCGCGTGGTGTCGTAGAGCGCCAGGTCTCCGGGCTCCAGGACGGCCTCCCGGCCGTCTTGGACGACCATGCTGCTACCGGTGACCTGCAGCCCGACGAACACGCTCGGCTCCAGGTCGTCGCGGGCGAGGGAGGGAGTGCGACGGATGGTCGTGGCGTTGGCACGCACCGAGCAGACCTTCAGCGGTCCGACAGCGCTGATCGCACCCACTGTGCGGATCAGCCGGGGGTCCGGCTGGTGAGTGATCTCCACCCGTACCACGCTGTTCCAGATGGCCTCACGGATCGCCTCGGCCCGCTCCGCGGGCGCCATGATCGCGCTGTCGATCATCATCAGTCGGTATTCCTCCCCACTCTGGCGCCGCTCAGCGGACTGGCTCGAGATGAAGTCAAGCGGGTGACGGCACCAGTGACAAGGCGCGGTCCGGGCATGAGCCCGCCCCCGGCCGGCCGCAGCGCTCTGCGTCGTCGCGGGGCCGAGAGGCGGGCGCGGCTGTTCAGGCTCCGCTGTTGGCGATGGACAGGTAGCGGCGGACGTTGTCGATTCCGTAGTAGTCGGAGACCCCGGGGAGGTAAGGCGCGGTGTCGGGAAGTTCATCTCGGGCCGATACGAACACGCCTCCGTGATCGTCACCAGCAACAAGCCCTTCGGTCGTTGGGGAGAGGTCTTCGGCGATGACACCATCGCCGCCGCGATGAGCTTATGACCCGCCGCCTGGGCCGGCCGCGCCCGGCGTGAGCGTGAACTGCCCCGGCGCCGACTCGGCCCGCCAGCTACATCGCTACCCCGGCTCCGGCCCACACCGGCTAGCCGCGTGAACGCGTCTCGCCCCGGCCGGATCGGCCGCGATCGTTATCCAGGGTGTCAAGTCAAAGCAGCAGGTGAGAGCAAGCGTGTAGATGTAGGCAAGTGAGGCATGTTGTGGCCTACTCGCTGCCGTCTGCCACAAGATTGTCAGTCGCTTCTGTCACGGGAAAAATGTCAGCGGGGAGCGTCGTCGTCCTGCGACTATTCTGATCAACCGTTCGGACGGTGAGGGGGGTCATGATTGACATCGATGGGTATCTGGCCGTGCTAGGGGTGGAGCGGCCGGCCGCCCCGACCGCCGATACGTTGTGGGAACTGCACCGGGCGCAGGTGGAACGGGTCGCCTACGAGACCCTCGACAACCAACTGGGCCGACTGACGGGCATCAGCGCCGCGGAGTCCGTGGCCCGGATCTTGCGCGGGCGCGGCGGCTACTGTTTCCACCTCAACGGGGCCTTCGCCGCACTGCTGACGGCGCTCGGCTACGACGTGGCCCTGCACCGGGCCGGGATACAGGATGAGGTCGAGGACCCCGAGGGCCCCGGTGGTGACCATCTCGCGCTCACTGTGCTGCTGGACGGCGAGCGGTGGCTCGTCGATACCGGGCTCGCCGGCGGCATGTACGAGCCGTTGCCCCTGCGTGAAGGCAGCTATACCCAGGGGCCGTTCACCTACGCGATGACTCCGTCGGCGGTGGTGCCGGGCGGCTGGCGGTTCACCCACGATCCCCGCGGCGCGTTCACGGCGATGGTCTTCACGCCGGAGCCCGTGGAGCTGTCCTCCTTCGCCGCGAAGCACGTCCACCTGTCCGCCTCCCCCGAGTCCGGCTTCGTGCGGGTCCTCCAGGCCCAGCTGCGCGACGCCAAGGGCGTGGACATGCTGCGGGGCTGTGTGCTGCATCGGATCGACGCCGCAGGCACAGACCTGCGGACCATTGACTCGGCCGACGACTGGTATGAGGTCCTGGCCGACGTGTTCCACCTGAAGCTGACCGATGTCGACGCTGCCGCTCGGGCGGAGCTGTGGCACCGTGTCCGCACCGCGCATCAGGAGTGGGAGGCCGCAGGACAGCAGTGAGCGGTGCCCTGCGTGCAGGCAGCCCGCCCCGTACACAACTCACACCCATGTATGTTCGCGAACCGCATCGGGTGCAGTGCCTTGTCGGCGATGAAAATCGCTGTTCGGTTGTTGGATCATGGTGATAGACATCCGGAGTGGAAAAGAATCTTGAGTTCCCTGTCCTGCTGCGACTGATCGATGAACGGTCGGCCGCCTTCCGCGCCGTGGTCGCCGCCGCGCCCAGTCTCGATGTGCAGGTGCCGACCTGCCCCGGGTGGACGCTGTTCGATCTGGTGAAGCACCTGGGTGGGGGAGACCGTTTCTGGGCCGCCATCGTCGGCGCGGGGCCTGCCGACGCTCCCCCGGCCGAGGCCGTCGCCGCGCGCGCCGCGCTGGAAGTGCCGCGGGAGCGTGAGGCCCTGCTGGCGTGGCTGGACGCGTCGACGCAGCTTCTGCTGGGCGCCCTGCGCGCGGCGGGACCGGAGGGCGGTTGCTGGACGTGGTGGCCCGCGTCGCAGTCACCGCAGACCGCCGGCGGCACCGCCCGGCACCGGGTCCAGGAGACCGCGGTGCACACCTACGACGCCCAGCTCGCCGGGGGCGCCCCGCAGCCGCTGCCGGTCGAGCCGGCACTCGACGGTGTGGAGGAGTTCCTGTTCACCGTCTGCGCAACGCCGAGTGCCTGGCCGCACAAGCCCACGGCCTTCGACTTCCACGCCGCCGAGGGCCGCTCCTGGCGCCTCACCGTCGACGGCGACGGCGCACGCACCACCTGCATCCCCGCGCCCACCGCCGCGACCGGCGAGGACGTGGACGCAGCCGGCGCCTCCGTCCACGGCACGGCCAGTGAGCTGGTCCTCTACCTGTACGACCGGATCCAGGCCGACTCCTTGCACGTTGACGGAGACGCAGGGCTGCTCGACCTGCTCCGAGCCTGGGAGCCGGAGGAGAAGTAGGACGTAGGGGGAAGCGGTTGGCCGCGCCTCGAGCCGGTAGGACACGACTCTTCGCCAGGTTCGTCAGTCGCGGCACCGGACTCAAACCCGCGAGGCGGCCTCGGGGCGTCACCAAGCCGACCGTCCACCTGGATGGCAGTGCGAATTCGTCCGTCCCAGCGATCACGAGAAGCGACGCGACTGCGTCGTCCTGATCTCGTCGAGAAGTCAGTCGATCGGGTGACTGCGGCGGCTGCCGTGCATGAGAGCAGGGTCTCTTGGAAGCTCGAAGGGTGTCGAAGCCAACGTGCTTTCCAGGAGGCCCTGTTGTCGCATTGCTACGGCAACGCGGGAGTGGGGTCCACTTCAGCCACTCTCGCGTGTGACTGTCTGGCTCACAGGTTCGGGAACGCCAGAGACCACGGGGCGCGCGAGCGTCGGTATCCCACCGACATGTCGGACGCCGAGTGGGCGGTGGTCCGGCCACTGCTGCCGGTGCCGGGCCGGCTGCGGGGCCGGGGTGGGCAACCGGAGGCTTAATGCCACCGCGCGATGCTGGACGAGATCCGCTACCTGGTCGACAACGGCACGAAGTGACGGGCCATGCCTGCCGACTTCCCACCGTGGGACCGGGTCTACGCGTTCTTCCGGCGCTGGCGCAACCACGATCTGGTCCGCGGGTTCCACGACCGGCTCCGCCGCCTGGTCCGCGAGCGGGCCGGGCGGGACTCGGAGCCGGGCGCGGGCGTGATCGACTCGCAGTCGGTCAAAGCGGACGCGGTCGTCGGCTCTGACAGCCGCGGCTTCGACGGCGGCAAGCTGATCAACGGGCGCGAGCGGCACGTCGTGGTCGACACCCTTGGCCTGCTGCTCGCGGTGATGGTCACCGCAGCGGATGTGGGCGACCGCGCCGCGGCCCAGGTCCTGCTCACCCAGGTCACTGCCGCGCACCACCTGCTGGCCCTGGTCCGGGCCGACGGCGGATACACCGGCAGCCTCGTCGAGTACTGCCTCGCGGCCCTCGCCCTGGTCCTCGCCATCGTCAAACGCAGCGACGACATGCGCGGCTTCGTCGTGCTGCCCAAGCGGTGGATCGTCGAGCGGTTCTTCGCCCACCTGATGCGAAGTCGCCGTCTCGTGCGCGACTTCGAGCGTTCCATCGCCAGCGCGGAGGCGATGGTCCACTGGTCGATGACGATGCTCATGACCCGCCGCGTTGCCCGGCCACGTCCTTCGCGAGCATGCATCGGCCAGGTACCGGCTCAATCAGCCAGCCGCGCGCCGTCAGCCGCTTGGCCTTCGATCGCAGTGCCTCCACCTTTCCTGGTACGGGGTCCAGGCCGAAGCGGGCGGCCATCTCCTGGCACGTCAAAGCTCCTTGACCGAGTCGGTTACGGTCGCTGAGGGCCTGCAGGATGCGCTGGTAGTCCACCGACAGCGCCGACCAGGCCAGCCCCGCGCGCCACACCGGCACCACTGTTTTCGGCTTCGCCGCCTCCGCCGGTTCGGGCCGCGCCGGCTCCACACCGGGTACCGGCAGACCCTCGGAGGCGGCGGGGCCGACGACGGCGTCGTTGCCCGGGGCCAGTACCTCGCCAACGCGTGAGCGGGCGATGACCCACTCGTTCCACTCCTGCTCAGCCACGGCCAGCTCCGCCTGGAGGCGGTCGGCCTCCTCCCGCAGATCGTCGACACGACGGCGAGCGGTGAGCTCACGCTGTTCCAGCAGTCCCACGACCGACGGCATCCTCGACCTCCACCAAAGCAACGACACGTCACCACTGCCACGAGACCGCCAACCCTATGCCTGACCAGCGAGAACGCAGTCCTCAAGCCCGGAAAGACAACAACCCCTAACTGATGCGCTGGGTATCGAGCCTGATGAGACGAAAGTGGTCGACCCGCGCCGCCTCCCTGTTGACCCGGCGAATCCGTTCTGTCAGATCTGGAAGGTCGTATGCAGGGAACCGGGCCTGTGCGTGGACGAACAGATCGCGCACGTCCTGGGCCGTCTCCGGCCACAGACCGACCGCATTGCCGAGCTCATGAAGCAGTACAACAGTGCAAACGACGAAGACGAGCCGTACCTCGAAGCCCGGCTGGAGGTGGTGCGCTACTTCAATGACGCCGAGCAGCAGGACGAGGTCGGGCAGCCGCAGGAAAGGGACAAGCACAACCTCTTCGGCTGGGCGCTCGACCGCGAAGCAATCGCCTTTCTTGCCGCTACTGGCGCGTTTCTGGACGTCGATGAGTACGACATGACCCCTTCCCCGCCGTCGGCCTGAGCGCCCACGAGATGCCCGCCTACGCCTTTCGTTCTTGGTGCCTTGAAGACACCACCATGGCTCCGGGCCAGGTCAGTGCAGCGGGGCCGGTGGCGGTGCGACTTCGTAGAGCCGGCTTTGATGGTCTGATTCGGCTACACGTTTCAGCTTGAGTTGGCCCCAGGAATGGGGGCGTACGGGAGCGTTCGGGGGTTGTTCCGGTCTCATTTGGCCCCACCGGGTGACGTGCGGTGGGACGGTCGTGGTGGACCGTGTGGGGGCGATGCCTGATGGAGTTGTCGAGGGAAGAGCTGTTCCTGCGGATCCGCCGTGACTCGTGGCAGGAGGGACTGTCGATGCGGGCGTTGGCCCGCAAGTACGGCGTTCACCGTCGGCTGGTTCGCGATGCTCTGGCGTCGGCGGTGCCCAAGCCGCGGAAAACGCGTCATGGCAGGACGCGCCGGAGCACGCCACCGGGTCGTGCTGATCGCTCACCTACGCCGCCGCAATGCACACTGAGACGACTTCAACCAGGTACGGCGCGAGGCAAGGGACTACTCAACCGCTTCATACACCGTCGTCGTCCAGGCGCTCAGATGACTCGAGCAGATACTCGGGCAGCTTGGAGTTGGCCGCCAGTACCTCGATGCCAATGAGGCGCCCTTTTCGGTCGAAGTCAAGGTTGATCATGCCGCCGACCTGCACCGGATCGCAGGGGTACATGCGCGAGGATCTTGTGCGAACCTGCGGATCGGTGAGGTGGACGTACGCTGCGTTCGCAGTCTTGTCGTAAGTGACCCTGAGTTCTGCCACGGCTGGCGCACGTCCCTGGTGAGGCTGGTGTCGGCACAGTCTCTCTCAGTGCTGGGGCTCTACAGAGCCATGTTGAGACTGCCCAATCACGACGATCTTCGGCTACGAAAATCTTGCCAGAGCCACGTTCACATGTAGGCCGCCAGCCGGTCCACATCCTGACCACGCTGCTGTTCACGGACACGGCGTCGAAGGCGTGTGCGTTCGGCGAGATCATGGCGATGGGCGGGAACGGGGCGGCCGCAGGTCCGCTGATCGGCGGGCTTTCACGAGTGCGATCAGCCGGCGGGCCGCCCAGGCCTGATCCTCCACGATCCGGATCAGGCCCTGGACATGGGCCTACGAAGAGGCCGGCGCACATATCCGCGTGTGGTGCGGCCCAGGACGGGCCGCGGTCTATATGTTGGGCGGGTGCATCGCCTCCTCCGATGGCCCCGCCGGTCCGACCACACTCAGTCGGCATCTCGAACCGACCAGGCGGGAGCCGTCTACGGGTCGCTCCTGGCGGCTTCGGTGATCGCCACGGCCAGCGCGGTCGGTGGCTTCCCGCGTGTCCAGCTCATGGTGATGCTTCTGGTGACGGGCACGGTCTTCTGGGTGGCCCACGTCTATGCGAACCTCGCCGGCGAACGACTGGTGGGCAGGCCCGTCGGCTGGGCCGAGGTCCGACGAACCGGACGGCGCGAGCTGCCCATCATCGAGGCGGCCGTGCTGCCGGCCGCGGCCTTGGCCGTGAGCCCACTCCTGGGGCTCGGGCCGAGCGGCGCGGTGTGGTTCGCACTGTCGGTCGCGGGGGCGCAGCAGTTCTTCTGGGCCCTGTTCGGAGCCCTGAACGCCGGCGCGTCCCGCACCCAGGCGGTCATCGAGGGCCTGGTCAACGTGTTCTTCGTGTTGCTGATCGTGGCGGCGAAGGCCGCCGTCGGGCACTGACGCGGTCCGGAGAAGGTGGTGACGTCCGCCCTCGGCGTGCTGCTGATGGCTGCCTTGTTGTCCGGTAGGGATGACGAGTTCGGCGCGCTCGGACTCAATGGCTACACCAGCCTTGGGACTGGTAGGCCCGCATGTTGAGGTGTCGCCAATCCTCCGGCAGTTTCCAGTTTGATCACCTTGAGTGGTCGGTCGTGGGCGCGCAGGGTGGGATCGTCCAGCGCATTGTGCCCGTGGGGCCAGGCAGCAGTTGGTGCCCAGGGTGAGACACTTGTCCCACTCTTGCCCGCCTGCCGACAGCATGGTCATGGCCTGCGGCGCCATCGCTCCTCCCACTTCTGCGGCTTGGCCCCGGCGATGCAGGACCACGGCGTGGTCGCGGTGCGATCGCCCATCCGAGGTGCGGCGACGCACAGGCACTTGCCGCTGTTGAGGGGGTTGAGGGTATACAGACCCGGAGCCGGTTCGGGTGCCAGGGCCTGCTGCGCGTGAGCGCCGGGACCGGCCAAAGCCGCCCGGGCCAGGAACATGGCGCCGAGGACAACAGATGAACGGGCGGGTCGCAGGTATCGCATGGGGTCCCCATCTGACGGAACGAGGAAAGCGATCGATACGCAGCGTAGTGATCTGCTCCTCCGTTGATGGTCGTCGGTAACCTGCCCGCACCGGACGCCCGCACCCCCAGCGGAGGGCCTCCAGCAGGCCCACCCTCTCCGTTCCGAGATCGCAGACGCGTTCGTTTGGCGTCCCGCGGCCCGGCGTACATACCTTGACCTTGCCGAGGAGACAGCGCTGGTCATCTGATCCACCGCCTCACGCTGCCTGCTGCGCCTGTTCCACGGGGTTGAGAAGGCCGTCTCTTCGTCGAAGTGTTCGCGCTGCCGGAGGCAGTGGTGGAGCTGGCCGATCAGGCTGTTGTGGACGTTGCGCAGGGCGGAGGCGTGCCAGTCTCCGCGTTCGTTGCGGCGGTGGCGGTAGCGGGCCATTGCCCCGGGAGAGGCGCGCAGGGCCGAGAAGGCTCACGAGAAGCCCGCGGTTGGTCTCGATGGCGATCGGAATGGGCTCGTCCTGGCTGTCGTCGTACTCGGCGAGCAGGTCCGGCAGGATCTGGTAGCTCGCCGCATCGTCGGTGATGCGGCGCTTGGCCAGCAGCTGGCCGGCCTCGCCGACCAGAACGACGTCGTGGTGTTTCTCGGCCCAGTCGATTCCGCGGTAGATCAAGTGGTCCCTCCCGGAGGCTCGATGTTTGCGCTGGTCACGGGCGCATGCGGGCCACGCGGCGTTTTAGTTCCAGGCCTCGGCCACCAGGGCCGGACCGCCACCTCACTAGCTGTTCGTGACACCAGCGCACCGCGCGGGCCTCGGTCCACCGTGGGAGCTCGACAGGCTCGGACGGATCGAGAGGTCACCGTGCGACGGGCTCGCAACACAAACACCAACGAGTGAACACAGGCTGGGTGATGACCACCGGCCAGATCGACGGGACCCGCTCCGCGGTAAGGCCTCAAGGGCCCGAAACGCGCAAGACCTCCGCCGAATCCAGCCGGCGGCCACCACGCCAGACGCCGACGGAACCTTGCCCTCGGCGCTGGAGTAGCTCCAGCCGGGTGAGGCGGACCGGAGCTGCTAGGAACGAACTGGAAACGCGCCTGCGCCCTCCGCCTCGTCACGGTCGAGGTAGCCGTCCTCACCGGCCCCCTGGCGACATCCGCTGGACGAGCACCTCTACTTCGTCCCTGCAGGGCGTACGTCGCAGCCGGCAAGGCCCGTTGGACAGGAACAGGGTGGAGATCCGGTGGGCCGTTTCGAGCCCGGCCTTCTCGTGGCCCCGGATCTCGATCGTGATCACGCTCTCGTCGTTCATGATCGGCGAACCAGTGGGGTGGCCGACCGGTTTCGCGCACGCGGCAGGGCCAACTGGTTTTGTTCGCGAGTTCCGGTTCTGGCTCGCTTTCCTGGCCGAGCCCTACCGCACCCCCGCCACCGAGTGGGCGCGCGCCTGGGCGGCGGAGCGCGTCGCCGACCACACCGCCGGCGGTCGCAACTGAGCCGCAGCAGACGCGCACGACGCCTTCTTCCTTCACGAGCTGCTCGTACCGGCAGGAGAGGTCCCGGAGGCATCCCCCTTCCTGACCGACCGGTTCCTCGCGGCAGCCCACGCCGTTCCGTTGGCCGACCGGTACGGGCCCCATCTGCCCGCCGGCCACGGGCGGTGCAAGGCGCTGGTCCTGTCGCTCATGCCCGAGCACCGGGCGATCCTGCCCCGTCAAAAGCAGTACTTCACCCGGGCCCTGGCCCGTCAGACGAACACGCTGGCCGACGCGCGCGGGCGACTGTTCGTGGTCGTAACCGGCTTGGTTGACGGTGCACACCTGGCACGAGAGCGCGACCCGGCCGTGCTACTGGCCGTTTCGGCGATCGAGCAGTGGCTACGAGGCGCCCAGGAACGGGGCCTGCCCATCAACTCACCACCACTCATCTCCCGGGGGCGGGGCACCCGCCCCCGGAGGGATCATGGACACGAACGGAGGCATTTGCCATGGTCTTCTCTGTGGCTCCCGCACTTCGCGCTGCACTGCGCCCCTACACCACCGCCGACGCCGAAGCCGTCCTCGACCTGGTCAACGCCGACCGGCTCCCGGGACAGCCCACGACGACCCCGGAGATGCTGACCGAGGCCCTGGCGGGCCGATCGCCCATCGACGCCGGCTGGTGGGCCGAACTCACCCCGCCCACGACCCACGTGGCCCTGGACCCCCGGGGCCGTGTCGTCGGAGTGATCTCCTGGGCCCAGCGCCCCAAGGACGACACAGGCCTGATCCTGTGGCTGCACTGCCGAGAAGACACCGCTACCGCAGACGCTCTGATCAGCCACGCGCTCACCGCCCTGGGCCCGCGCCCCGTCGAAGCCTTCCACTTCGCGACAGCCCTGACCCGAGGGGTTGAGGCCCTGCCCGTCGACCACAGGCCCGTCACGCACGCCGCCCTGTGCCGAGCCGGATTCGCGGGCGAGTTCCTGTGGCTGTACTTCCTGATCGACCTGCCCGCGCCGAACCTGCCCCAGGCCGACGGGATGCGCATGCGTCCGGAACCCGGCGACGATCGCGCCATGCGCCTCGAAGTGCGTGAGCAGGGTCGGGTAGTGGCGGAGTCGGTGGTCGGCCTGCCGGTCGAAGGGGTAGGCGCCCTGTGGTGGATCGGCGTACTCCCGGACGTCCGAGGGCAGGGGATCGGCAGGAAGCTGCTGGGGTCGGCGCTGGAGACGCTACGGGCCCACCAGGCGGCTTCGGTGTTCCTGTACGTGGAGGCGAACGCCACGCCCGGCGGCGAAGGCGACCGGACGGCAGCCACCGCCCTCTACCGATCGGCCGGATTCAGGGAGATCGACCGGCTGCACTCCTACTCGGCCCCGACGCATTGACCGGCGACCACGAGCGCTACTTGCCGCTCTCGCCCACTGCGACGCCCGGGTGGCCCGCCCCGGAGTCGAAGATCGCGTCATCCGCCAGGACGAAGCCCTCCGAAACCGCGCCCGGGTACTCCTCACGGCGCCCTGACCTGCTGGGCATCGTCGGCCGCATCGACGTCCGAGAACCAGGCCGCGCCCCGCACCATTCGTCTCGGACCGTGAGCGTCGTAGTTGGCCGGGCCGGCCGGGCGGCGGCCACAGGGACCCCATGGGGCCCATCAGTGCGGGTGGGTGCACGTACATCGGGTGGTCGAGCTGGTGCTGCGCTTCCAGGTCGCCCCGACCATGGTGTTGATTGCCCGGCCCCAGGTGGTGCCCGCCTACGCCCTGGGGCCGGGCGCGGACGGGGCGGGACGCTGAGTCAGTCTCGTACCGGCTGCGGGCGGACGCGCCGTTCGTATTCGACGGTTTGTGCGGTCAGGACGCAGGTGGCGAGGATGGCGAGGATGGCGCCGGTCCACATGGCGGCGGCTGAACCGCTGTCGCCGGCGCCGCTGATGGCGACGCCGCCGATGGCGCTGCCGGCAACGACGCCGAGGGTGATGACGGATGTGTGCACGGTGTTGACCAGGTTTCCGGCTCCGGCGACTTCGACGACCCGGACAACGAGTGCGGGGTTCATCGTGACGCCGACCAGGCCGACCAGGAGTACACCGGGCAGAGCAGCCCAGGGCAGGTGGGCGAAGAGCGCGAGGAGCACCAGCGAGCCGGCCAGGACGAGATGGCCGATGCGCAGCAGGGTGACCGCGTGGCGGTCCGCGTGGCGGCCCACCAGGTTGTTGCCGATGACGGTGCACAGGCCGTAGCCGAAGAGGATCGCGGTCGTCGCATTGGAGGAGAAGCCCGCGTCCTGCTCCAGCAGGGGGGTGAAGTAGGAGAACGCTCCGTAGGTCGCGCCGATGGTGAGCAGGCTGATGAGGTAGCGGCTCCACAGGCGGGGCGAGCGGAACTGCTGGAGCTCGTCGGCGGTGGTCTGCGCGGAGGCCGCGGGCAGGACGGGCAGGGTGCGCAGGTCGAGCATGGCAATGAGCAGGCCGGCGCTGCCGAGGGCGACGAAGCTCGTCTGCCAGTTCCACGCAGTGGCGATGGCGTGGCTGATGGGCAGGCCGAGGACCGCACCGAGCATGAGCCCATTGAGCACGATGGTGATCGAGGACGCGATGCGGTCGGGGCTGGGGGCGAGCCTGGCGGCCATGGTCAGGGTGAGACCGAACACGGCGCCGCCGAGAGTTCCGGTCAGCAGTCGAAGCGCGGCGACCCACCAGTAGTTGTGTACCAGGGGGACGGCGGCTTCCATTACCGCGTAGGCGGTGACGACGCCCAACAGCGCGGTCTTGGGCGGTACCTCGCGCAGGGCCCAGGCGATGAGCGGGCCGCCGATGGCCATGCCGAAGGAGTAGATCGAGATGAAGGCGCCGATCGCGGCGGTCGAGGCACCGAGGCTACGGGCCATATCGGGCAGCATGCCCATCGTCTGCAACTCGCTCATGGCTACGAGAAGCAGGGTGAGCATGAGCCAGTAGAGAGGTCGTTTGTTCACAGCAGGAACTCTTTCTGTATTCTGAAATCCAAAATTTGGGCATGCCGAGACCGGGGCTTGCCGCCCTCTTCGCTCAGACCAGCAGGGAACGAAGCCCGTCAAGTGCGATCCGGCGCAGCATCTCGGGAGTGACTCCGGTCTGCGCGGTCACGCGGAGCCCGGCGATGAGAGTGTTCACCAGGAGCGCGCCTTCGCCGGCGCCAGGGCCGTCAGGAATGCTTCCGTCCATGCGGCCGGCCCGGATGGCGTCTTCGAGTAGGCCGAGTCGCTCACGCAGGTCTCGCTCGAGGATCCGTGCGATGCGTTCGTCGCGCGCCCGCAAGTCGGGATTCATCAGGGTGTGCACGCCCATGCAGCCGGCGGCATGGCCCTCGTCGCGAGCGACGCGCTCTTCGTCGACGATCGCATCGACCAGCTTCCGGAGCCGGTCGCCACCACTGAGGGAAGTGTCGGTCAGGATCGCCGCCTGAAGCCCTCGCATGGTGGTCGCATAGTGCTCCAGCGCCCGCACGAAAAGTTCATCCTTGGACGTGAACGCGTTGTACAGGCTGCTGCGCCGCACATCAGCGGCCTCACAGAGCTGCTCGGTCGACGTATCGGCGTAGCCGTGGACACGGAACTGAGCCGCCGCCGCTTCGAGAACCGTCGTCTCGTCAAAGGTTCGTGGTCTGGCCATGCGTGGACGCTACCACGTTCTGTACTTCGAAATACACAATACTTCGGCAGAACCACCTGACGTCCCTACGCGATGAGTAGGACCTGCCGATGGCAGCGTGCCGCTCACCCCACGCGGGTTCCGCTGTTTCCGCCGGAGCGATGCTCACGAGGTAGGGCTCCCCGCAGACGCGGGAGCCGGCACTTGTCCGAGTGGGAACTCGTGCAACCGCTGCTGCCCCGGCCTGGTTTCGGGCGGCCGCGGCTGGATGACCGGACGGTTCTCAACGGGATCGTGTGGAAGTTCCGGACCGGGGTCGCATGGCGGGACGTGCCTGAGAGGTACGGGTCGGGGGCCGGCCTCCACACCCGTTTCCGCAGGTGGGCAGCAGACGGGACCTTTGAGCGGATGCTCCGGGCAGCCCAGGCGCAAGCGGATGCCGCAGGCGATATCGAGTGGCTGGTGTCGGTGGATTCCAGCATCGTCCGTGCCCACCAGCACGCGGCCGGAGCCCGAAAAGGGGGCTCCACAGCCCGGCCCTCGGCCGCTCCCGCGGCGGACTGACCTGCAAGATGCACCTGGCCTGCGACGGCTCGGGCCTTCCCCTGGCCTTCGTCCTGACCGGCGGGAACACCAACGACTGCACCCAGTTCACCGCCGTGATGGACGCGATACGGGTACCTCGTATGGTGCGGGCGATGCCCCGGCGTCGCAGCCAGGTCCGGATCGCCTTCGAGCTGTAGCCCTTGTCGCCCCGCGCGGCGTGCGTGTGTGAGGCGGTGAACTACCCGCTCGCCGGCGCGGAACCGGTGACGTGTCCAGTCGTTGGCGGGCTGTGAGGTACTCGTGATGGGCTGGGACGCACACCGCCCCGGGGTTCACCCCCGTGCTTCCGAGGCGGCCCCGGGTCCTGACGCCTGACGCGCTTGTCCCCGCCGGCTTGCGGCCCGGGGCGGGCGCATCGCGCGCGGCGGTGTCAGTGTCAGGCGTCAGGACCGCGTCCGAGCCGGTGAGCTCTGTGGCACTCAGGCCGACTCCCTGGCGAACGCGCGGCTGTGAGGTACTCCGCTCTGTTGTCGGGCGACAACCACCGGGGTTCGTCGGACGGTTCGCCGACCGGCTGGGCAAGCCCGCATCGGCCCTGCGCCGGTGCCTGTGTTCACCCCCATGGGTTCCCCTGTGGTGATGCCCCTTCTTGGCCGGATCATTTCCGCAGCTCAGACCGCTTGACCAGCAGAAAATCGGAGCCTGACACCTCTAATTCGTTAGTAATTAGAGGTTTTGGATCTCTGATGGGCCCGGGGCGGCGTTGCCCGGCCGAGGGCAGGACGTGTGCGGTCCGGTCGGTGCCGTGGTGACCCCTACGACACCTCCGACCGTGCGAGGTCTTTGTAAAGACTGGTGGCGCTGGGCGCCGGCCGGTCCTCGCACGTTCTGTCCTCGCGGGCCCGTCGGGTTCGGGATCCTCGTTGGATGAGCTGCCGTACGGTGACGCGTTTATCCTCACGAGCTTCGAGCTCTGGACACGGCGTGCGCCCGTGCGGTCCGGCGGTGCCGCGCACGGCTGATGAGGTGGCGGGCTTTGGAGCCCTGGAATTAGTGCGCCGTGCGGTCCCGCGTGCTCGTCTTCGAGAACGGCACCGGCGAAGGGGCGGGATCCATGGACGTGTTCTGCGGGATCGACTGGGCGGAGGGACATCACGACGTCGCGATCGTCGATGACACCGGCAAGGTGCTGGCCAAGTGCCGGATCAACGAGGATCTGGACGGCTACCGGCTGCTGGTGGATCTTCTGGCTGAGCACGGCGATGCCGCGGAGACGCCGATCCCGGTGGAGATCGAGACCAGTCGCGGCCTGCTGGTCGCGACGCTGCGGCAGGGTCCCCGGAAGATCTACGCGGTCAACCCGATGGCTGCCTCCCGCTACCGCGACCGGCACGGAGTCAGCCGCAAGAAGTCTGACCCGGGCGACGCCCTGGTGCTGGCGAACATTACCGCGTACCGGCTTGCCGTCTCCCAGCTCTCCGCGACCGCGAGCGGTTCGAGGTTCGCCTCCATCCGGTCAGCGATCTTGAGCAGGATGTTCGCGCGGTCGCCGGCCGCGGTGCGGCCCCAGCTGGTGGCGCGGCGTGTGCCGCGTCCTGGGCCCGCTCGACGTCCTCGGTGGTGCCGCGGGCGATCTCGGTGAAGGGGCGGCCGTTGACCGGGCTCGGGTTCTCGAAGCACTGGCCGCGGGCCGGCGGGACATACGCGCCGCCCGATCCAGTGGTCGTAACGGGACTCGTACGAGACGTTCGCGCCGGCGCTGCCCGGCGCTGCCCGGCGCTGCCCGGCGCTGCCCGGCGCTGCCCGGCGCTGCCCGGCGCTGCGTATCGGGTCATCTCCATGGCCTCCCGGTGAGGGCCCCGCCCCGCCCCTGGGGCGGCGCTCGCCGCGAGGCCAGGTGCCGGGACGTTGCAACCGCGTTGCGGTGTAGGGCCGTTCAGGATTCCTTGATCATGTCGGAGCACTTCTCGCCGATCATCATCGTGGTGATGCACGGATTGACCGCGGGCAGGAACGGCATGATGGACGCGTCGGCCACCCGCAGCCCGCTCACACCCTTGACCCGCAGTTGCGGATCGAGCGGCGAGTCCGCGTCGTCCGCCGCGCCCATCCGCACCGTGCCCGCCGGGTGGTAGACGGTGTTGTGCGTCTCGCGGATGTACGCGAACAGCTCTTCGTCGCTCCTGGCATCCGGGCCGGGCGCCAGCTCCGCACCGGCCCAGTCGGCCAGCGGAGCCTGGGCGGCGATCTCGCGCGCGAGCCGGAGCCCGTACGTCATCACCCGGATGTCGTGCTCGTGCGTGAAGTAGCGCGGGTCGACCTTCGGCTTGTCGCGGAAGTCGCGGGTGCGCAGCCGGACCGTACCCATCGAGCGGGCCCGGGTGACGTTCGGCGTGAGACAGAAGGCATTGTCCGTGGTGGGGTAGCCGCGCCGGTAGGTGTTCATGTCGAACGGCACCGAGCCGTAGTGGAACATCAGGTCCGGCCGGTCCAGGCCCGGTTCGGTGTCCGCGAAGATGCCGATCTCCCACCACTGGGTGGAGGAGGTGACCATGGGCTGCTTCGCCTCCCACATGATCACGCCCTCGGGATGGTCCTGGAGATGGGATCCGACACCGGGGGAGTCCACCCGGACCTCCACCCCGCACTCGCGCAGATGCCCGGCCGGTCCGATGCCCGACAGCATCAGCAGTTTCGGCGAGTCGATGGCCCCGCAGGCCACGATCACCTCGCGCCGCGCGCGTACCGCCCCGGTGTGAATGGTGTCGGGCTCCAGATACTCGACGCCCGTGCAGCGCCGGCCGCCGTCGTCGAACAGCAGCCGCTTGGCCTGCAGTCCGGTACGTACTTCCAGATTTGGCCGCTTGCCGAGGATCGGGTGCAGATAGGAGACCGACGCGGACGAACGGGTGCCGTCCTCAAGGGCGTTGATCTGGAACCAGTGCGCGCCGCGCATCACCGTGGTGCCGGTGTTGAACGGCGTGGTGGGGATGCCCGTCGCCGCGCAGGCCTCGAGCAGAGCAACACCGCACGGGTCGTGCGGCGGGATGGTGCGGAGGGTGACCGGGCCCGAGCGGCCGTGGTGGTCGCCGGGCGCGTCGTTGGTCTCCAGCCGCTGGTAGAGGGGAAAGCAGTCCGCGGCGCTCCAGCCGGAACAGCCCGCCGCCCCCCACTCGTCGAGGTCCTCCGCCGGTGCCCAGAACGCGATGCAGGAGTTGTGCGAGGAGCAGCCGCCGAGCACCTTGGCGCGGGCGTGCCGCATGAAGCTGTTGCCGTTCTCCTGCGGTTCCACCGGATAGTCCCAGTCGTAGCCGGACTCCAGCAGAGCCATCCAGCGGTCGAGCCGGAGGATGCTGTCGTCTCCGACGTCGGAGGGGCCCGCCTCCAGTACGCAGACGCTGACGTCCCGGTCCTCGGACAGCCGCGCGGCGACGACGGCGCCAGCCGTACCGCCGCCGACCACGACGTAGTCGAACTCGGCCACAGGGCTCTGAGCGGGCATCGGTTCTCCAGGATCAGAGGATCAGAGGATCAGGGGGCGGCGGCCGGGGGCTGCGGCGGCGAGTCCGCGGCCTGGAACCGGTGCTCGGCGAGCACGCCGGTCTTGTGCCGCTGCACGAACCAGTAGTAGGCGAAGCCGCCGAACGCGACGACGCCGATGAAGAGGAACGCGCCCCAGCGCAGATACCAGTGCTGCGGTTCCGTCGCGTTGTAGACCTCGGCGCGCGGCCAGGCGAGGTTGAGGGACATGGCGGCGCCCCACAGTACGGCGACGATATTGATCGGCAGCCCGAGTTTGCCGAGCGAGAAGCCGCCTTCGGCAGGCTTCCAGGTGCCGCGCAGCCGTCGGATCAGCATGGGCGCGGTGACCAGCAGATACGCCAGGTAGATCATGATGATCGCGATGCTGGTGATCACCGAGAAGATCTGCGGCTGGTTGATGTTGATCACCAGGATGATGACGCCGATCGCACCGATCACGACGGCGGGCACCACGGGCGTCTGGAAGCGCGGGCTGACCCGGGCGAGCACCGAGCCTGCCGGCAGGTTGTTGTCCCGTGCCATGGCGAACATCAGCCGGATGCCGGCGGCATGAACGGCGAGGACGCAGACGGTGATCGCGACGACGACGCACCACAGGAAGATCTCGCCGACGGTCGCGCCGAGCGTCACCAGCACCACGTACTGCAGACCGCTCGTACTGAGCTCCTTCGCGTGCAGATCCGGCACGGCCATCAGGGCGAAGAGCAGGATCAGGCCGCCGATGATGAAGGACGCGATGAGCGCCCGCAGGATGGCGCGGGGCGCGTTGCGGCTCGGATTGTGCGACTCCTCGCCCAGTGACGACGCCGTGTCGAAGCCGTACATCACATACGCGGAGGCCAGTGACGCGGTGAGGAAGGCACCGAAATAGCCGAGGGGCTGGCCGCTGCCGAGTCCGTACGTGTCGGTCAGGACGGTGCTGGGGCCGCGGGTGACGTGTGCCGCCAGGCAGATGATCAGGGCGACGGCGGCGATCAGCTCGATGAACACACCCGCGGAGTTGATCCGCGCCATGAGCTGGACGCCGAAGGCGTTGACCGCAGTGGAGAACAGGATGAGCACCGTGCCGAGGAGTACGGCGTTGGCCGCCGCGTCGTTCGTGCCGCTGCCGTCACCCACGAACTGGAACGATTCGTCGATCTGCGGCAGCGTGACCTGGTAGGCCAGCGCCACGGCCGAGAGCGTCACCATGGTGGCCGTCATCATCATCCAGCCGCCGAGCCAGCCGATGTGCGGCCCGCCCATGCTCTTGGCCCAGTTGTAGACCGAACCGGCCACCGGGTAGCGGGCGGCCAGCTCGCAGAAGCACAGGGCCACCATCAGCTGGCCGACGAAGACCATCGGCCAGGACCACCAGTAGGCGGGACCGCCGAAAGCCACACCGAAGTAGAACAGCTGGAAGGTTCCGGTCAGGATCGAGATGTAGCTGATCCCGGCGGCGAAGGTGTGGAAGTTGCCCAGGGTGCGCTTGAGTTCCGGCCGGTAGCCGAGCTCGCCCAGCGCGTCGTCGTCGTGTTCGGTCTGGGTCCGGGCGGGGCCCGCGGGCTCCGGCCCCGGGCCGGCCTCCGTACTCATTCGAACCACCTCTGCGGACTCGGCGAGAGATTGCGCCAGATGTGTTTGATCTCCTGGTACTCGGCCAGTCCGGCCGGGCCCAGCTCGCGGCCGAAGCCGGACTGCTTCATCCCGCCCCACTCGGCCTGGGGCACGTAGGGGTGGAAGTCGTTGACCCATACCGTGCCGGCGCGCAGCTTCGACGCCACCCGGTGCCCCCGGGCCACATCCTGCGTCCAGACCGCTCCGGCCAGGCCGTAGACGGTGTCGTTGGCGAGGGCGACCGCCTCGCTCTCGTCACGGAACCGCTCCACGGTGAGCACCGGACCGAACGATTCGTCGCGTACCACCGACATGCCCGGGGTGCACTCGTCCAGCACCGTCGGCAGGTAGTAGTAGCCGTCCTGCAGGGACGGGTCGTCGGGCCGCTTGCCGCCGCAGCGCAGCACCGCGCCCTCGGACAGTCCCGCGGCCACGTAGGCCTCGATCTTGGCGCGGTGCGCGGCGGAGATGAGCGGTCCGGTGCGGGCGTTCTCGTCGAACGGGCCACCGAGCGGGATCGCCCGGGCCCGCTTGACCACCTCCTCGACGAAGGCGTCGTGCAGCTCGTTCTGGACCAGCAGCCGCGCTCCGGCCGAGCAGACCTGGCCGGAGTGCAGGAAGACCGCCATCAGGGCGTAGTCGACCGCGGCGTCGAAGTCGGCGTCGGCGAAGACGACGTTCGGATTCTTGCCGCCGAGCTCCAGGGCGACCTTCTTCACCGTGGGGGCAGCGGCGGCCATGATGCGCCGGCCGGTGACGAGCCCGCCGGTGAACGACACCAGGTCGACTCTCGGGTCCTCGCTCAGCGGTGCGCCCGCCGTGGGCCCCGCGCCCAGGACGAGGTTCGCGACCCCGTTGGGCAGCCCGGCCTCGGCCAGCAGCCGCATCAGAATGATGGCGGTGTGCGGGGTCAGCTCGCTGGGCTTGAGTACGAAGGTGTTGCCCGCGGCAAGCGCCGGGGCGACCTTCCAGGCGGTCTGCAGCAGCGGGTAGTTCCATGGGGTGATCAGCGCACACACGCCGACCGGCTCGTGCACCACCCGGCTGTCCGCCTCGGGGTTGCCGGCGTCGACGATGCGGTCGCTGCCGCCCGAGGCGGCCAGGTTCCCGAAGTAGCGGAAGCAGTTGGCGATGTCGTCCATGTCGTACTCGCTCTCGACGAGCCGTTTCCCGGTGTCCAGGGATTCGGCTCGGGCGAGTGCGTCCTTGTCACGTTCCAGCAGGTCGGCGACGCGTAGCAGCAGCCGGCCCCGCTCGGCCGCGGGGGTGGCGGGCCAGGGCCCGCGGTCGAAGGCGTCCCGGGCCGCGGCGATCGCCGCCGCGGCGTCCTTGGGCCCTGCCTCGTCGACGGTCGCGACGAGGGTGCCGTCGGCGGGGCAGCGGATCTCGCGTACCTGCCCGTCGGCAGCGGCGGTCCATGTACCACCGATGAACAGCTCCGGCATGGGGGCTCCTCCGGGTTCGGACGGTCATGCCCTGTCGTGCTCCATCTACCGACAGTAGGGAGAGTGAGCGGTGTTCGCAGTGTGGAAGCGGTCATCCGGTGGGAACGTCATCGGCCGCACGCTCGAAGAGACGCCCGGGCGGCGCCGTCCGGGCGGCGCCGTCACGTACCCCGCCAGGCGTCGAACTCGTACACGCGAGCGAGCCGCGGACGGCCGCTGGTGTGCGGGGAGGACGGAGCCCCGGGCCCGGTCGCCCGTCCGCGGATTCGGTCCAGCACCGGAGTGGGCTGCTGCATGGTCGGAGACGGGTCGGGTCCGACCGGACCTCGCCCGACGGTCGGATGACGGGGAGGGTGTCGTGGCCCCCGAGCGGCCGCACTGCGCGCGGTCTGTTCCTGTGGCTGGACGGGTCCGGAGTACCGTCTCGACCGGACGTCGATCGCGGGCGAAGGGCTGGAGGAGACCGGCGATGAGCAGGCGGATGCCTGTGAGCGGGACTGTGACGGCCACACCGCCCGGGTCGAGTCCGGCGCCATCCCGCTGCCGGACTCTGTGACCCTGTTGCTGGAGCGGCCGGAGGAGGAGATCGAGAAGCTGACGAGGACGTCCCCGGCTGCTGCGGTGCGTGCGGCCCGCCGGTTGGAGGTCGTCGCCGAGCGGGTCGGGTATCGGGCTGCCCGTGGCACCCGCGCCGACCTGACCACCGCCCAGGCCGCGGCCGCGCTCGGCCTGGACGAGAAGGCCGCGATCCAATGAATGGCCCGCTTCGGCCGGTGGAGCCCCTACTCCTGATCCCCTCGGTCGAGGGTGACCGGAACGGGCGAGCGCGCCCATGGGTCCGGGTCCGCGGTGAGGGCGGTGCAAAGCCGCCACAGCGACGATGAGCGGATGGTCCCAGCCATGATTGCGTCGACCGGGTACACACGGATCAATCGGGCATGACAATGTCGTGGGTAGGCAGGTGGGCTGCGTGGTGCCGCCCACTCGGTCGGGCCGGTTCCGGGGGGCGCCATGCGTTCGAGAACTCGCAAGGTCAGATGGACTCTGAGCGCATGCGGTCTGGTGCTGGCATTGGCGTCGGCTCAGGGTGCAGTGCCAAGGGGGACAGCCCTCCCGGTGGCAGCGAGGAGAGCATGCCCGCGCCTGCCGCGCCTGCCGCGCCTGCCGCGCCGCAGGGGTACGATCCGCCGCTGAAATTCGCGACGGAGGGTCACGACCTGCCGTGGTCGGGCGCGAGGAACCGGAAGGATCCGCTTCCCTTCACTCTGGAAGGGACGACGACATGGATGAGCACCGGCGAGGGTCTCGTGGGATTCGACGCGGTGACCCGGCGTACGGCTCGCATCGGTCCAACTGGTCCGTGGGCAACGGGAACAGCGCCTGAACGCCCACTGTGACAAAGGTCGCCGACCGCACCGTCGTCCTCACCGCGTTCCCCATCGCCGTCGAGGGCAAAGGGACGGAACGTGGTCACCACGAGTTGGAAATCCTTGCCGTCGATGCGAATACCTCCGAGGCGGCATGGAGTTTCAGGGTCACGAATGAGGCTGTCACGTTCCTGACCAGGCCCGGTGGGCTCCCAATCCTCTCTATCGTCGGCGTTTCCGGTACTACGGCCGTGATCAGCTACGGACATGGACCGGGGGACAACAGCTTCGTCGCCGCCGTCGACCTCGTCACCAAATCCCTGTTGTGGTCCAAGGCCCGCGTCACAGCCGTCGCGGTGGGGGATGGCAACGTCGCCCTGCGCGAGGGGGAGATGGGCGACTCGAAGCTCTACGGGGTCCGCGCGGCGGACGGGCAGCCCGCGTGGAGTGGAGTGCACAGCGAGGACTTCTTCGCGGTGGGCCCGGCCGGCCCTAACTTCGTTGCCGTCCAGACCAAGAGACTCGGTACGGGTGAGGACTTGCCCCTGTTGAACCTGGCGACTGGCAGTCGAGCGACCGAGCACAGCATGCGGAACGTACCGGTCCGTTGCGTGAATGACCCGGTCACGACCACCGTCGTGTGCAGCGACGACCACGGGGTCACCGTTGGCCTGGACGCCAAGAGCGGTCGGCAACTCTGGGCCCTTCCCACGCAAACCCGCCGATCCATCGACGTCACGGCCGTATGGCACGGGTTGGTCTACGCGAAGGTCGACGATGAGACGGTGCTCCTGGATGCCCGGACAGGTGCCGACAGACCCGAATCCCTGGAATCCGTACCTCGCCTCGTGAACAGTTACATCGGGGTGTTCACGGACCCGGACGCTCCTGCGGCCTCGCCCGTCGTACGCCGTACGAATGGCTGACGAACCAGCAGGTGGTGCGCCGGTCATTCGGCCGGAAGGCCTTTGCCAGAACCCGTGACTCGCCGACAAAGCCATCGACCAATGGAGCGGCCCCTCCGCCCCCGGGGCGAAGGTCCGTGCGGTCGAGGCCGTTGGCTCCGCAAACGGGTAGGTCGACGCGCCTTCCCGGACATGTCACAGAGCCGAGTGATCAAGGTCGACGCGCCATTCGACGCCGGTCGTTGAGGACCGAGTCAGCTGGCGAGTGCCTTGAACAGGCCGCTGATCGTGTTCTGGTCCGCGATCACCGGCAGGGTATCGAAGTAGAGCTCCCATTCGCCCTTGGGGCCGATCCGCTCGACGATCCCGAAAGGGATGCCGGTGCCCCTGGGGTCGCCGGGGTCGGTCATCGTGCCGTGCCACTCGACGTATGTGGTGGTGCGGCCGAATGCGACCTGGCCGGCCTTGAACTCGACGTCGGCGTTCTCGAACAGCCGCTGCAGGTAGGCGGTCTTGCCCTCCTGGGTGGTCAGCGACCGGTCAAGGCCGGGCCCGGCCAACTTGGCGTTGCCGGTGCGGGCGGCCAGCGCGGCAGCGTCCCCGCTGTTCCAGGCGGCGAGGCGGGCGGGGATTTCCTGGACGTGGAACCGGTCGGGGGCCGCTCCGCGCGGGCCGGGGCCGGCGGGGTCGGCGATGCCGGCGAAGAGGGGGCGAGGCCGCTGCGATTCGGGTAGGACTTCGAACAGCTCGTAGCGGTCGTAGTAGCGGCGGGCCTGGATGGTCTTGCCGTCGTCGCCGAGGACGTTGCGGGCGATCTGCGGGTAGCTGACCTTCTTGCCCTTCAGGGTGATCGTGTTCTGCTGGCCGAACATCATCACCGAGCCGTCGGCGACCACGTCCGTGCCGCGGTAGCGCAAGTCCGGGGCGAGGCGGAGTGAGTTGGTGATCGAGGCGCCGATCAGTTCGTGGCCGCGCTGGGGCTTGGCGCCGGCCTCCCAGAGGCTGGCTTCCTCGTCGAAGATGTCCAGGTAGGTCTGGAGGCCAGGGGCCTCGCCGAAGGCGATCTGCCGCTTCATGAAGGCGCAGGCGTTCGGGGTGATCCGTCCTTCGAGGCGGTCAACCTTTTCGCGGACCTCAGCGCACGCGCCGCCCTCGGCGGTCGCATTGGCGATGGTCGGCGCGCCGATGGTGAGGCCGGCGAGGAGAGTGGCCCCCGCGAGCAGTCCGGTGCGCGTGTGCCGCCGTATGCTCATGCTGTTCCTCGTTCCTGATCGTTTGATTGTTTGATCGCTGCGATGGATCAAGCTTCGTCGGGGGCGCCGGGGAAAACGATTACCTGCCAGGTAATGCCGGGCGTTGACTGCGGACGCCGCCCGATCACCTTGAGGTTCTCGTGGAGCTTGGCGCCGCGGGCGATGGCAAGCAGGGCCGGGAAGTTCGGTGGTAGACGTCAGGCCCGCGGCCTGGAGGGACGAGCGCTCTGCTCCAGCGGCAGTGCGGCGCGCCTACGGCCGTGTTTTAGGAGTGGCTGGAGTGCTGGGTGGGTCGTCCGGGGAAGTCGCGGGCGGCCATCCAGATCGCGAGGTCACGGGCGATCTGGTCGATGCTGGTCTCGGCCGCGACTTCGTGTTCCCTCCCCGGGGCTGTCGGGGCGGCCCGGGTCCTGACACCTGACGCGTTCCACCCCCATCTGATCTGCGCCGGGGGTGGGTGCCGCCGCGGTGGTGGCGTCAGCGTCAGGTGTCGGGACTTTTCCATGTGGCACACAGTCCGTTGTCCCTGAGAGGCGAACAGTCTCAAAGCTGTTGAGAACAACCGCAGTCGACTCTTCGCGACCGGCGGCAGGTCCGCGTCCTTCCGGCGGGGTGTCGGGGGTCGCGCGCGTGCCTGATGGTCCGGAAGGGTCGGCTGCACCTATCCCGTATCGCGTTGTGCCGCAGGCGCCCTATCGGCATGCGGGGCAGCGGATGTGTACGGGAGGCCTGCTGCATCGAGGGGGAGGCATGCCGCACACGCCGGATCCGGGAACACCAAAGTCAGCGCATGAGGAAGAGCCCCGTCTTAGCAGTGACGAGGTCGCGAAGCTGTGGCCGGTGCGTAAGAACTGGCTACCGGGTGTCGCCTATCGTGAGGATGTCCGCGTCCGCAGGGTCGGCGGGGAAAGCCGGGGCACGTGGGGGGCGGAGCCGACCTTCCATTACTTCCACCCAGGGGACGTGCACAGGGCCGCGCCGGCCATCGCCGAAGGAAGCGTGGACATCCCGTCGGACTGGCGCATCGACACTCCCGACGGTCGGCGGGCGGAGTTCTGGAGCGTGTTGAGCGCACGTGTCGCCATCACGCTCTTCACGGCGGTCTTCCTGTGCGGGATCTTCCTCTGCCCGGGCACAGTTATCTTCTTACTGACAGTGGAATGATCACGGGCGTCGTAGCCGACGGGCAGTGCTTCTCATGACCGTAGCCAGTCGCGGTACTCGTGACAGAAGGGCTGCTGAATGAGCATGTGTGACAAGCCGCGCGCCTCGTTGGTGACAACCACGCTGCTTCATTCGATCCCGCGCGCCACGTCACCCGGCTCTCCCGGTGACAACTACTGAGCTTCGGCTCAGTCGAGTATTACGTCCGTGGCCGACCGCGAGGCCGGGGAGGCCCGCGAACGCGAGGAAGCGGCAGTGGCCTGGGCGCGCGAGAAGCGTGCCGATGGCTGGCTGGGCCGGCTCCCGGGACGGAACTGACCCGGGCCGGGCGCGGGCCCGGCCCCGGGCGTGGATAGGCTCGTGGGCAGTCCGTGCCGACATGGGTGTGCGGGTCAGGTCCGGTGCCCAGAGCGCTCTGGGCAGTACGACCGGTCCGACTTCGGCCTTGGTACACCACGGTGTATCAGGGCCTTGTCGTTCGGCTGCGGTTGGATGAAGTGGTTCACGTTCACCCTCGCGTGTCCCGGCCGGCAGTGCGGGCGGGCGCGGGGAGTCCGGGCGGGGCGGCACTCTCGACCGCGGCATCGGGGGACGTGCCGCCCGCACTTCCACGGTACGCCCGCCAAGCCCGGTGGAGCCGGATCCGCGGCGCTGCTGAGTACCCGCCCGGACGCCGGGGGCACGACGAATCCGGCGCGCCTGGTCGTGTGTCCGCCGGATGAGCGCGGGTGGAGGCGGGTGCCGCAAGAACCGCGGTTCACGCGGCGGCCGGCCCACCAGCTTCGGCAGCGAGCGATACAAGAAGCGCAACACCGTCGAACGCGCCATCAACCGGCTCAAGGGCTTCCGCGCCGTCGCCACCCGCTACGAGAAACGCGCCCACATCCACCTCGGCACCGTCACCCTCGCAGCCCTCATCATCTGGCTCCGACATGATCCGAGAACCATCGCCCAAAGGTGTCGGCGGCTGCCCGCGAGCGTGATGGCCGGAGCGCGTCCCGACGCCTTGGCATCTGACCTCGACGCTCCGAGATCCCCGAGTCAAGCTCAGGCGCCGCAGAATTCGGCTTCGACGACCCGCTGTTCGTGGACGTTCCAGTCGCCGTTGAAGTTCAGCGACAGCACGTGATCTCCGTCTGCCGTCGCCATGGTCTGCGAGATGGAGCCCTGAATGCCGCCGTTGTGCCCCCATACCTCGGTACCGCACGACAACGTCATCCTCATCAGTCCCAGGCCGTAGGAGAAGGTCGGCATGTTCTTGATCGAGACGGTCGTCATCATCTCCTTCAGCTGAGGCTCCTTCAGGAGCCGACCGGAGAACAGGGCCCGGTAGAACCGGTTGAGGTCTTGGTTGCTGGAAATCATTTCTCCGGCGGCGCCCGCGAAGGAGGGGTTGAGTTCGGTGACGTCGTAGGTGGTGCTGTTCGGCTCTCCCGGCCCGGCGAGCTCCCCGGTCAGCTTCGAGTAGGCGCGTCCGCTGGGTCCGGGTACGCGGGCGCGGGTGCCCGGCAGACTCGTGGAGTCCAGGTGCAGGGGGCTCAGGATGCGCTGCTCGATCTCGTGGGCGTAGGAGCGGCCGGTTGCCTTTTGGATCACCATGGAGGCGATGACGTAGTTGGTGTCGGAGTAGCTCCAGCCGTCGCCGGGGGCAAAGGTCGGCCGGTGTGTCATGGCCAACCGGACGATCTGGCGGGGAGTCCACGTGTCGTAGCGGTGCTTGAGGAAGTCGGTGCCGAACTCCTTGCGCTTGAAGTCATGGTCGTCGGTGTAGCTGTAGATGCCGCTGGTGTGGTTGAGGATCTGCCGTAGCCTGATCTTGCTGCCGTCGTGCCCATTACCCTGCACCAGGCCCGGCAGCCAGTGGTCCACCGTGTCGTCCAGGCTCAGCTTCCCTTCCTCCTCCAGCTGCAGTATCACCGTGGCTACGAACGTCTTGGTGATCGAGCCGATCCGGAAGCGGTCATCGGCCCGCGGCTTGCGGCCGGTTGCGAGATCCGCAGTGCCCGCATGTCCCGCCCAGGTGTCGTGCCCCTGCTCGGCGAGGACGATGCCCCCGGGCGCCCCGTCCCGGACGACCGAGTCCAGGGCCGCCCGGGTGGCCGCGTGGCCGCCTCGTGCCGCCGAGAGGTCCGCGGTGCCGGCAGCCGACGCCGGCAGGGCGAGACCGGCGCTCATCACGACCGTGGCGACCGCCCCGACGACAGCGACCCGCAGCCTGCGTTCCCCGCGGCTGCGGCTACCCGTCGTGGACGTACGTGACCCATTGGCTGCGTGCCCGTGCCCGTGCTCGTACACGAAAAACTCCTGTCGCTGGTGGGTGACGACCTGATCTGGACCCAGTGTTTTCGTTCAAGGTCCCGACCCGGGATACCGCCAACCACCCGCTTGAAGGTGGGGTTACCCCCCGTCAGCTGGGTGGACGACCGGGGTTTGGCCTTGTTCACGGGCTGTGGTTCTGGCACAGACCTTGGGGAGCGGCCGCGGAGGGGGACAGGTTCGTTCGATTGCAGGGAGTCGCGCGGGGTGCCGGGCACGACCATCTGCCCGATCTCGATGACCTGGTCGCTGATGGAGTTCAGCCGGGAGATGCCCCTCTTCTTCGCGAAGTACTTGGGGCTGGGGGCGGCCGGCGTTGAATGGTGCGGACCGGGACAACGAGGCGCAGGCCGTCGACGGAGACGAGCCGTCCCTTGCCCCAGTGCTGACGACCGGCATCGAGCAGTACGCGTTCGGAGGTTTTCGGTTCGTCGCGGCGCTGGACACGGGCCCGGCGGTCGAGAGTGGTTGGCTCGCTATCATGACCCGATGGTCGGGACCGGCAAGCCAACTGAAACGCCGGCGTCCCGCGTGCTGGCCCACGCTGCCCGTGAGAACCTCGGCGAGTTCGAGCGGCGGGTGCGCCGCCGCCCCGGTCTCGGCGGGGCGGCCGTGTGTCTGGTGATCCTCGTCGTCGTCGTGAACTTCCTGTTCAACGGGCCGGAGAACGCCTGGGGCCGCGGCGTTGTGACGGTCGGCCTGTTGATCGTCACCTCGTGGGGTTACGTCTGGTTCCAGCGTGTGCGTGGTGGGCTCTACCTGTTCTCGGAGGGGTTCGTAGATACCGCCGGCAGGCGCGTGGTCAGCGTGGCGTGGTCGGAAATCCGGTCGATGGAGGGCGAGAAGACGCAGTTCGCCATCAACTCGCTTCCGGCGGGCAGCGCCGTTGCCTACGAGTTGGCGTTCACCGCGCGGGTGACCGGCCGCGAAGCCGTGTGGAGGTTCAACAGCACGTACGTGGGCGTACGCGAGCTCACCAGACACATCTCCCGGCGTTCCAGCGTCCCGGTAACGGGCCTTACCGACCCGTACCAGCTGTGAAATGGCATCAGACAGGTCGGTGAGCCGCCGGTCCTCCGCGGTCCGCGGGTACTTCTGCCTGTTCGAAGCACCCTAGGGGATCGGGGATCGACCTGCGGGCCCGGCTCCCGGCGGCCGGTTCGGGCGGCCCAACTCGACCGGACTCTTCCTGCGGCCACCCGAAGGGGTCCCCGGGCGCGGCGGCGAGCCCGCCGTGATGCCGCCAGGTGCACAGGTGCGGCTCGGCCCCTGTCCGCGCTCGCCGACCCGACGATGTTCCGCCGGAACGTTGAGCGCGGGTGGCCCGCGGCGCGATCAGGCCCGGGTGGAGGTGATGCAGGCCGTGCCTGGTGCAGGCGGTGGAGTACCGAGCACAGGGATACAGCCTGGTGCAGGACTGGATCGACACATCGTTGAACAGCCTCAAGACGGCCTCGGCGCAGGCTCTCGCGGAGGCAACGCTGACCATGTCGCCCTTGGAGTGGCGGAAAACCTTCCTGGGCCGGTAACAGGCGTTGGAAGACCACAAAGCCTCGCCGACCATAGGATTCCGGGCGGTGGGGCTTCGTGCTGCTGTTGTCAGAAGGCGGGCGCTCTACTCGGCCGAAGGCGGCCGGCGAGCGCGGTGAGCTGGATGGGGTGGATGGGGTGGAGTCGATGTCTGCCGCCGAGGGCGCCCCCCGCCTTCCCGAACCTTATCGACTGACCACTCGACTTCTTCGGAGCTGAAGATGGCCGCACCCTCCACCGATGAGCAGTCCTTGTCGCCCGGCGGAACCACCGACGACCAGCTCGTGCTGAGACCACCGAGTCGTCGTGTGGAGCGCCGTGCCATCGGCTGGTGGGCGGCGCAGGCCGTCGCCGTGGTGCTTCCGCCGGTCTTCGTGCTGGTGCTCCTCGCCGTGCTGATCGCACCGGCCCGTCCGTGGCTGCTGCTGTCCGCCGCCGCGGTCGGGGCACCGGGCCTGCTGACGATCCTGGTGATGCCCTACTGGCGATACCGGGTGCACCGGTGGGAACGTACCGACGACGCGGTGTTCACGCGCGCGGGGTGGGTGCGGCAGGAGTGGCGGATCGCCCCGCTGTCCCGTGTCCAGACCGTCGATACCGTACGCGGCCCGCTCCAGCAGATGTTCAGGCTGGCGACGGTCACCATCACCACCGCCTCGGCGGCCGGCCCCGTCAAGATCGACGGCCTGGACCACGAGTTCGCCCGCGACCTGGCCGAGGAGCTGACCAGGGTCACTCAGGCCACGCCGGGGGACGCGACATGAGCACCGACGGGATCGACACGGACCGGCTGCCCTCGGACACGGCCGAGGTGGAGACGGCGGAGGCCGACCGGGCGGGCGAGGACGGCAACGTCGCCTGGCGGCGGCTCGACCCGCGTGTCATCGCCGCGGTCGGCATCTGGTGTCTGCTGGTGATCCTGGCGGCGGCCGTGGTCATGTGGTGGCGCGACGCCCCTTGGTGGCTGCACGTTTCCGTACCCGCACCCGTGCTGGGGGTGCTCGGCTACGAGGTGCTGCGCTGGATCAAGACGTTCTACCGGCTGACGCCGGAGCGCATCGAGCTGAGGACGGGCGTGGTGGTGCGCAGCCACCGCTCGATCCCGCGGCAGAGGGTACGCAGCGTCGATGTGACGGCGGAGCCGATGCACCGGATCCTGGGGATAGCAGCCGTCAAGGTCGGTACGGGACACCGGATCAGCTCCTCCACGAGCGCGGTCCTCACCTTGGACGCGCTGACGGCCGAGGGTTCCGAGGCGCTGCGCGAGGAACTGCTGCGCCGCCCCGGCCACCCGGTGGCGGCTGGGGCGGCCCAGCGGGAGACGGTGGCCGCGATCGACTGGAGCTGGCTGCGGTACGCGCCGCTGTCGGTGTCGGTGCCGCTCCTGGGGCTCTCTTTCGTGGGCGCCGTGTACGAGGGGCTGGACATCCTCGGAGCCGACCCCGACAACGTCGTGATCCCGAAGCTGATCACGTGGCTGAGCACGGTGGAGGACCTGTGGCCCGTCGCCGTGCTGGCAGTGGTCGCGGTGGCGCTGGCCGGAACCGTGGGCTCGCTCGGCATGTTCGTGGAGATGTGGTGGGGCTTCCGGCTGAGCCGGGAGCCCGGCGGCACGCTGCGGACCGTCCGGGGCCTGATCGTCACTCGGTCGGTCACGCTGGAGGAGGCCAGACTGCGCGGCGTGGAGATCGCGGAGCCGCTGTCGCTGCGCTGGGGCGGCGGTGCGCTCACGTACGCGGTCGCCACCGGCTCGGGAACGGTCGAGGAGGAGATCAGCGCCGGCAACAGCAGCGTGCTCCTGCCTCCGGCCCCGCTGGAGGAGGCGCACCGGGTGGCGGCAGCGGTGCTGCGCGAGGAGCGGGATCCGACCGAGGCGGTCCGCCTGGTGCCACACACGCGGCACGCGCTGCACCGCCGGCTGCGCCTGGCGTTCCTCGTGGGCACCTTGCTGGGCGGAATACTGGCCGTGCTCGGTGTGCTGCTGACGCCGGTGCTGGTCCACGTCGGCTGGGTGACGGCGCTGGTGGTGTGCGCGGTGGGCTGCTGCTTCGCCGTGGATGCGCACCACAGCCTCGGGCACGGCATCACGGGACGCCACCTGGTGACCCGGCACGGTTCGCTCAAGCGCCGCACCATTGCGCTGCGCCGTGACGGCGTGATCGGCTGGCGGATCAGCCAGTGGGCGTGGCACCGCCGGTCGGGACTGTGCCGGGTCACGGCGACGACGGCGGGCGGACGTGGCGCCTACCACGTGAAGGACGTGCTGCTGCCCGAGGGGCTGCGCTTCGCCGACGAGGCGGTGCCCGGTTTGCTGTCACAGTTCATGGTCGGGCGCGGTGAGGTACCGGAGCACGGCGGGAGGCGGAACCCGACAGCGGACTGGGGTGAGAAACCAGGGAGGTGAGAGGGTGCGCCGTCGAGGTCAAGGGCCTCAAAGGTGGGTGCCGCCCCGCCGCGGTGGCCGCGAAGATCGACGCCGTCCGCACAGCCTGCCTGGAGGGCCGCTCGCTCGCCGCCCTCGCCCGCGACCACGGCGTGACCGTACGCGAGGTCAGTACCGCAACGGTCTTTGCCGTGACGGTTGGGCAGTTCGGTTCATTGGTCGGTTCGTGGGTGGGAGCTTGCTGATGCCCGGTCGTGGGCTGGTGAACTGAAGTCCTTGCATGAGCGGTTCGTGCACCGTTTCTCCAGGTCGGAGCCGAGGGAATCGGCTCTTGCCCATATGCGGGGGCCAATGGCTCCGTTGGAGGCTCACTGACTGGCCTATCGTGCGAGGGCCGTCTCCGGTCAGTGATCACCCTTACGATCACGTCCATGTCGACCACACCGTCCACCCCTGTCCTGCGCGGCAGCGGTGGCGCCGTTCTCCGCTACGAGGACGACGCACTGACGCTGCGCCGCGGGGACGAAGAGGTACGCATCCTCTTGCAGGCCGTGCACGACGTCATACCGGACCGCCGGGCCGTAACTGTCGAACTGCGCGTCCCGGCCGGCGGCACGCCCGCCACGCACCGAATTCGTGGCGTCAGCGAGGCTGCGGCAGCCTGTTCGCGATGCGGGTGGGCACGGCCCTGGCCGCGCTGCCGGAGCCGGACCCGTCCTTCGACGGCGCCTCGCTCGTGACGACCCGCTCGCCGCGCACTCCGGGTCCGTCCCCCAGCATCGGCGACACGGTAAAGCATCACACCCGGCAATTGATCGCTTTGGGGCCCGGTCTCGTAACGCTCATCCTTTCCTGCGTGCTGTACGTCATGCACGGAGAGGCGGGCATGCTCCTGCTCGCGGTCCCGAGCGGACTCATGATCATGTGCTCCAACGGCGCGAGTGCCGCCGCAACTGGCGTGGCCTTGGGCAAGGAGCTCGTGGACCAGGACGTGTGCTGTCTTCCGGTCGGCCCGCCGACCTACGGGCGCCGAGTCGTCCTGCGGCCGACCGGGGTGTGGACGGGTTTCACCTGGCAGCGTGCCGCTGGGCGACGGGTTGCGCAAGCAGTCGCGGGGGGCGGCGACGCAAGTCTCCACGGCCCTGCCGAGGCCCTGCCACAGAGATGGAACCGGTCGGCGACCTGCAGAGCATCGGGGGCACCGCGGCGCGCGCCCTCGGCATACTCCGACAGTCCCACCGACCACACACGGGTATCCGCCGCACTGACTCCCACCCCATGTCCACCACAACGTCATAACTGCCCAACCGTCAACGAAAGACCCGTTGCACCACTAGGTTCTAGAGGGTGACAACCGATCCCGTGGCTTTCGTGTCCGCTCTCGTCGCCGACGTCCTGAACGCGGATGCGAACGCGCGCGCCGCGGTGCTGTCGCCCGCGCTGAGGGCCAAGTACGCCGCTGCCTTCGCGATGGGACGCAGGGAGGCTCGCGCCCTCAGCGCGGCGGACCGCGAGCGCTACCTCTGCGCCTTCGCCCCGTACTGGACGGCCAAGGTCGCCGCGGTCTTCCTCGAGATCGGACCGGTCGCCCCCACAACAGCCTCCGCGGACAAGCCCACGGCGCACCGCGTGAGCGCGACGGCCGCCCGATCGCCCGGGAATCCCTCCCGCACGCCGGCCGTTACCTACCGGCTCAAGTCGGACGCCGAGGGCATGTACCTGCGACTCACCGACATGGACGTTGAAGGAGTCTCGGTGCTCGGCACGGAGAAGGAGCTGATCCAGAGCATGCTGCGGAGCGACGGCTTCGAGGCGGTGCTGGCCTTCCTCGAAGCCGGGAGCCGACACGAAGGCGGAGCGCCTGTCGCGAAGAGTGAGTAGCGGCGACCCGCGGGCCACCCCGGTGCGGCGTTGCGGGCCGACGGGGCCTCCAGCTAGAACTTCACGCGCTACCGGCTCGACACCCGCAAGTTGATCGGCTTCCGGTCCCGGAACCCGTCCGGGACCGGGCGGTCATCCGCGGGGCGCGGCGCGGGTTGCCTCGCGGCGGGTGGAGTCACGGTGTCGCCGTGCAGGGCGTCGCACCACTTTCTCGCGGGTGGTCGCGTGCCCCGCTCTCCTGCTGCCTCCGCGAAGAGCCTTCGCACGGTCGCCTCGTGCCGGTCGTCCAGACAGCCCGCCACGGGCTCCAGCGGCTGCCCCGGGGACGACGTACGGATCCTGGCTGACGATCCGTCCGATGGCGAGGGCCGTCTTGTAGGCGTCGCTGCCGATGTCGGCGCCGTGGGTGTGCGGCGTCCGGGGATCGGTCCAGTCGGGGGTCTCGGCGCGCGGTTGGGTGGCCGGGCCGCCACTGGATCTGGCGGATGAGGTCGTCGGGGCCGTCGAAGGCAATGTCGGCCTGGCTGGTCCGACGGAGAAGCGTCAGCGGACAGTCCCAGGACGTCACACAACGCATCCGGCCGGCCCTGCTGTGCCCGGCAGCCACGACGGACGGCCCCGGGCGGAACGCATCCCGCCCGGGGCCATTCGCAATGGTCGAACGCAGTCGAGACCCCGCGACGGGTAAAGGACTCAGCGGTCGGCGCAGCTGAGGCAGTCCCATGCACTCCAGTTTGCGCCGGGAGCGGTGCGGAGCAGACCCCAGGTCTGGGTGTTGGAGCCCTTTGCGTAGATCCAGATGGCGTGGGGGCCGATGTCGGTCTGCTCCCTGATGCTGATCTTGCTCCAGACGGTTCCCCCGAGGGAGTACCAGCCGGACCACTTCCCATTGGTGGTCCAGCGGGTCCACACTGCGTAATCGGTGCCGACCAGGAACTGTTCCCGCTGGTCCCCCGGAAGCGCGTGGTTGGTGACGCCGTACTCGCAGATGTACTGGGCGCCCCCGGTACTGCACGGGGCGGCCTGGGCCGGCGCGGCGGCGACGGCGAGTCCGGCCACGGCGGCGAACGCGAGGATGGCGGCCTTGATCTTCTTCATAGTTGGTGACGCTCCTTCGATGACATGCCGGGAAGCTGTCGGTCAGTCAACTCCCGTACGCGCGTTCACCCTAGCCAAGTACCCCCCCCGGCACCGGGCCTCTCTGGCGCTTCGAATCACGGACGGGAACCACCCCGCACGAAGCGACGAGATTGCCGGCGACCTCGACGCAGTTACTGACCTTGTAGTCGCGGTGTCGCGAGTGTGAGTCCGGTTCCGGTTCCGGTTCCGGTGAGGCATCCGTCGATGAGGTCGATGCGGCATTGGATCTGGCGGAGGATGATCCCCGAGGCGAGCGTGAGCTCGCCGGTATCGCGACTCGGGGGTGGCTCGGTTTGAACACGTGGCAAGAGTTGTCGGCGTCGGTGGAGGAACGCCTGACGGCCATGTCGTCGAGTGAGCGGGGAATCTTCGCAGCCGGCACCGCTGAACGGCTCCTGAGCTGGCATGAAGCACTGCCCGAGGAGGATCGGGCACCGTTCACGATGGGCCTGCGGCCCCTGCTGAACTCCGTGTGGGCGGGCTCCCTCGGGGACTCGACCGCCTTCACGGCCGTGAAACGGGGTGTGGCCGAGTACATGCTCAGCGAGTACTGCCACAACGATGGGCAGGACGGGCCCGAGGATGCGGATGACAACGCGGCGGCCGCGACGCTTTATGCCGCGCATGCCTACCTGTTCGAGTGCCGTGACTTCGCGGTCTGGACCAGCCGACGGGCCGTGGACGCAGTGGACGAGCACCTTGAGTACCTCGCCGAGCAGGAAGAGGACCTACCCGACCTCGACGAGGCAACCATCGCTGAGCTCCAGCGCCAGCTGCGGGACCTCGACCTCATCAAGACCCACTCGAAGGATCTGCGGCTCGCCGGCCTTGGGCTGCCCATCGACGCTTCGATCCGGCTTCGCGCGGAACTGCGGGCCCCTCTTTCCAGCCGGGACTGATCGGGCGAACGGCCCGTTCAGTCGCGTCGTTCGGCTTCGGTGACGTGGAAGCGGTAGGACTCGGTGCCGGTCTGGATGAGGGTGCAGCGGAAGGTGATCCGGTCGGCGATGGCCGCGCAGAGGCGGGGGTCGCCGAAGGTCTTGTCCCATTCGGCGAACGGGGAGTTCGTGGCTACCGCGGTCGCCTTGCATCCCTCACGCTCGGTGAAGATCTGGAACAGGGGCTTGGCGCCCTTCTTGCCCAGGTTGAGATACCCGAACTCGTCCAGGCAGAGCAGGTCGACCGTGCTGTAGCGGGCGATCACCGACGACAGGCGGTGGCCTGCCTCCGCCTCAGCGAGCTCGTTCACCAGCGCGGAAGTGCTGGTGTAGCGGACGGACAGACCGGCCTCGGCGATTTCCGTACCGACCCCGATCAGCAGGCGGGACTTCCCGGTGCCCGAGTCCCCGATCAGGACGAGCGGCGGCCCTGCTGGACCCAGGACGGCGACTTGAGATCGGCGACGACCTCGGGGCTGACGTTGGGATTCTTCTCGTAGTCGAAGTCCTCCAACCGCTTCGGGCGTGGGAAGCGGGCGGCGCGGACGAGCCTCTGCCGGCGGCGCACGTCCCGGTCGGCGATCTCGACCTGGAGCAGGTCCAGGAGGAACTGCTTGTAGGTGGCCTGCTCGCGGCGGGCCGCGGTGGACAGTTCCACGAGCCGCTCCCGGAAGGCCGGAAGCCGCAGATCCCGGCATACCTCGTCGATCAGCGCGTCCTCGGGATCGCCCGGCAGGGGCATCCGCCGGGCCGGAACCTGATCGGTCGCCTCTTCGCTCTGGGTGGCGGTCATGCGCTCGTGCCCTTCCTCGTGGTGGTGTTTCGCAGCGGCATCAGCAGCCGGTCGTACTTGGACATGTCCGGCAGCGCGGAGCGGGCATCGGAGGGCAGGCGCCGGGTGTTCAGGGAGATCACCTTCGCCCCCTCATCCGCGGGCTTCTGGTCGACGGTCTCGTCTTCTTCGTCCGCCGTGTCAAGAGGCGCGTGGTCCGGTCGGTCAACGACCACTGCGTGGTCCTGTTGATGGGGGCCCACCTGTCACAGCTGATCACGGCGCCCAAGTACCGCTCCCGCTTCAGCCCCGCCACGCGCGCCCGGATCGAGTTCTCCCGCAAAGTCGCTGCGACGCTGACCGGCCAGCCGCTCGAGAAGATCGAGGGCGTGATCGCGCAGGTCCTGGGCCGGGATCCGGGATGGGTCGCTGCCGCACGCGGCGCCCTGGCCGAGGCCACCTACCCCACGCGCACCATCTCTGCGGTTGCCGCTCCCGCCCGCCGAGCCTTCGGGCAAGCCTCGCTTGGCCAGTACGCCCAGGCTGTCACCCACATGAGTACGGCCGTCGCCGCAGCTAAGGACCCGACCGAGCGTGGGTTCCTCCAAGAACAGCTCGCCGCCTACCAGCACTTCATGGACCAGCCCAAAGCTCAGCAGACGCTGATCAAGGCACTCGCGCACAACCCCGCGATCCTGCGGCCCATCGAGGGACAAGCCCACCCGGATCAAGCCCACCGACACCCAGGCGGTCCTCGCCGCCGGCTTCCTGGCGAACACCTACGCAGACCGCAACGAGCTGTTGGTCGGCATCGACGTCCTACTCGACGAGCTCATCAACCACCCGAGCCAGAAGAAGGTGCCCGTCTTCGAGCGGGCCCTGGACCAGGTCGGCAGGCAGGCACCCGGCGCGGTGTCTGCCCGTTGCGTCACATGAGCATCTCCTCGCCGGACTGCCTGCAGGGGTGGAGACAGTCAGCGCGGGAGCCCGGCCGTCCGGTGGGCTCGCATTGACGCCGTGCACTCGAACACCCTCGAGCGAAGCATCACCGGGGCCGGTCCCAGCGGCCCGGCTGCGTGCTGTGGCTCATCGGGCGAGTGTGCCTGGCTGAACCGGCCGGCTCAACCGGGTTCTTCTGGCACGCTTCCAGGGCGGCGCACCTCCCAGCGGGAGATGCCGCCGTGCTCCTCGGCGACGTACAGCGTGCCGTCCGGGGCGAAGGCCAGACCGTGGGGTTCACGGTCGGAGGCCGCCAGCGGGTGCTCGGTGAGCTTGCCGTCCGGGGTGACGGAGCCGATCCGGCCGGTGCCCCACTCGGTGAACCAGCAGGTCCCGTCCGGGGCGACCGCGACGGCGTGGGGGCGGCAGTCGGCCTCCGGCAGCGCGAACTCGGCGAACTCCACGCCTGCCGTCTCGCCGGTCGTGAGCCGCCCGATCCGGCCGGCGCCGATCTCGGCGAACCACAGGCTCCCGTCCGGGCCGACCGCGAGCCCGACCGGGGCGGCGCCGGGCGTGGGCAGGGGATGGAGCCGCACCTCGCCGGAGACGGTGATCCGGCCGATGGCGTTCGCCTGGTTGAGGGTGAACCACAGGGCCCCGTCGCGTCCCGCAGTGAGGAAGGACGGGAATCCCCCCTCGCACGGCAGCGGGAACTCCACGATCCGGCCGTCTATGCCGATCCGGCCGATGCGGTCGGAGTCCGTGCAGGTGAACCACAAGGCGCCGTCGGGGCCGGCCGCGATCCCGTACGGGCCGCCCGCGCCGCCGGGCAGCTCGTACGAGCGGCTCTCGCCGTCCACCGCGATCCGGCCGATCCGGTGGTCGCGGTACCGGGTGAACCACAGCGCGCCGTCCGGTCCGGCGGTGATCAGGGTGGGGCCGCAGTCGGCGGAGTCCAGTACGAACTCCTCGACGCGGCCGGTCGACGGGGTGAGGCGGGCGATGCGCCCGGTGCGGACGAGGGTGCACCACAGCCGGCCGTCCGGTCCGACGGCGAGCGCGTACGGGCCGGAGTCCGGGGTGGGGAGGTCGAGGGTGCCCAGCGGGCTTACGGAGGTGGTCAAGTGGGGGCGTCCTATCGGCAGGGCGGGGAGGGGCGGGCCCGTTGTCACGGGCAGGTGGCGGCTGCGGCTGGTTCCGGTGCCGGGGCGTGCAGGGCAAGCCGGTCGCCCGACCAGCGGGCGCACAGCCGTCGGTCGTGGCTGACCACGACCACCGCGCCGGCGAACCGGGCCAAGGCCTCCTCCAGCTCCTCCGCCAGCGCGGGAGAGAGGTGGTTCGTGGGCTCGTCCAGCAGCAGGACGTCGACCGGTTCGGTGACCAGGCGGGCCAGGGCCAGCCGCTGCCGCTGTCCGACGGACAGGGAGCCGACGGGAGCGGACAGCCGGTCGCGGGCGAACAGGCCCAGTGAGAGGAGTTGTTCGGCGTGCTCCTCGGGGGTCCCGGGGCGGCCCTCGGCGTAGGCCGCGAGCAGCGTTCCGCGGCCCGTGCCGGCATCGGTGTGCTGGGCCAGCAGTCCGATCCGGCCGTGCCGTACGACCTGCCCGCGGTCGGGGGCCAGGGTGCCGGCCAGTACGTGCAGCAGGGTGCTCTTGCCCGCCCCGTTCGGGCCCGTGACCAGCAGTCGGCCGCCGACCGGCACGTTCACGTCCACCAGCGCGAGCCGCCCCTCGACCGCGACGCCCGCCGCGGCCAGCAGCACCCCTCGCGCGTCCCCGGAACCGGCGGGCGTTCCGGGGTCGGCGGCAGCCGTGGCAGCGTTGCGCGGTACCGCGGTGAACCGCAGCGGGTCCGCGGGGGCCGGCACCGGCCGGGCCAGCAGCCGGGCGAGGCGTTCCTCGGCGTTGCGGACCCGGCTCGCGAGGGACTGCTGGACCCGGCCGGCGGCGCGGTCGTATGCCATCTTGTTGCCGTCTTTCATGGCACGGCCGGGCGCCACCCGGCGGGCGGTGACGGCGGCGGCCGCGCGCAGCCGGGCCGCCTCGGCCCGCCAGGCGGTGTGGGCCTCGGCGCGGCGCCGCCGGTCGGCGGCGCGCTCGGCGAGGTAGCCGACGTAGCCGTTGCCGTACCGCACGGTCCTGTGCAGGTCGCCATCGACCTCCAGGAGGGAGGTGGCGACGCGTTCCAGGAAGGCCCGGTCGTGGGAGACGGCGACCGCTATGCCGCGTCGGGCGCGCAGGTGGTCCTCCAGCCAGGTCAGGGCGGCGCCGTCGAGGTGGTTGGTGGGCTCGTCGAGGAGCAGCACCTCCGGGGCGGCGGCCAGCAGCACGGCGAGGCGCAGACGTACGACCTCGCCGCCGGACAGGCTGCCGACGGCGCACTCGCGAGGCAGGGCCGGCAGGCCGAGGCCGTGCAGGGAGCGCTCCACGCGGGCGTCGGCGTCGTACCCGCCGCGCAGTTCGAAGGCGGTGAGGGTGTCGGCGTACGCGCTGAGGGTCTTGGCGGTGGCGTCGCCGTCGGCCATACGGGCCTCCATCCGGCGCAGGTCCCGCTCCAGGGCACGCAGCTCGGCGAGGGCGCGGTCGACCACCTGCTGGACGGTCAGGTGCGGGGCGAGGTCCTCTTCTTGTGCGAGGTAGCCGACGCCGCCTTCGGCGTGCAGGACGACCTCGCCGCGGTCGGGGCGCTCGGACCCGGACAGCAGCCGGAGCAGGGTGGACTTGCCGGAGCCGTTCTCGCCGACGATGCCGAGGCGTTCGCCGACGTGGACGGAGCAGTCGACGGAGTCGAGGACCAGGCGGCCGTTGTAGGACTTGGTGAGGTCAGATGCGGTGAGCTGTGCAGTCATGGGGCGGCTCCAGGGGTTCGGGGGTCGTCGAGGCGGCGGTGTGGTGGGTGGTGGCGTGGTGGATGAGCACGGGAGTTCTCCTTTAAGGCGACGGATGTTGCGTTAAAATGCTGACATGGATTCCCCTGCGCAGGCAAGCGAAGGTTCCGGCCAACAGGAACCGGCCAAACCGGCCACGACACGGCGCCGGACCGGCGGCCGGAGCGCCCGCGTCCGCGCCCAGGTGCTGGAGGCGGTGGGCGCGCTGCTCCTGGAGGCCGGATACGACGGGCTCACGGTCGACGCGGTCGCGGAACGCGCCGGCGTCCACCGCACGACCGTCTACCGGCGCTGGGGCGACGTCGGTCGCCTGCTTGCCGACGTACTCGACGCCGCATCCGACGGCACGTGGAGCCCACCGGACACCGGGTCGCTGGAGAACGACCTGACCGCCCTCAACCAGGAGGTGTACGAGGCGCTGGCGGGTGGCGGGCCGAACGTGACCACGGCCCTGATCGCCGCCGGGTTCCGGTCGGCGGAAGCGGCAGCGGCACTGTCGCGGTTCTGGGAGGACCGCTACGCGCGCTGTGCGGTGGTCGTCACCCGCGCGGCCGACCGGGGCGAGCTGCCCGGCCCGGCCGACAGCCGGGCGCTGCTGGTCGCCGCGACCGCCCCGCTCTACCACGAACTGCTGCTGCTCCGGACCGCCCCGGACCCGACGCTGCCGCGCCGCGCCGCCGCGGCCTCCGCGGCGGCGGCCCGCGCCGGCGCCTTCGAAGGCGCGAACTGACGGGGCCCGCCGGTTGCCGGTGTCGGGGCACAGGGGCAGGACGGCGAAGCTGCCAAGGTACTGGGTCCGGGCGAGGCAGGAGGCCATGGTGCCTTTCCCACGACTTGGGGGGCGGCAGCTGGTTGCCTGCTTGAGCCGGCTCCTCGTCGATGGTGAATCCGTCCGTGGCACCGGACCAGGGTCGTGCCGAAGGCGACCGCCCCGTCACCACAGTGCGTCACGTCAGCCGCCGCTTGCTCACCGACCCGACGACCTGCGCCCGAAGGAAACGGCCCTTGGAGAAGATCGCCGCAGCCTGCCCGGAGATGACCGCATTCGCCGATCTCGTACGGAACCCACTCTGCTGAAACCCGCCGAGGGCAATGACACGAAACTCACCGACTTGATCACAGCCGCCCGCGCGGTTGCCCTGACCCACCTGCTCAGCCTCACCAACGGCCTCGAATCGACCGGCCAGCCGTGAAGCCCTACCACTACGGACGCACTGAGGGCGTCACCACCCGTAACAAAAGGATCATGAGACAGATGCGCGGACGGCAGAATTCGACCTCCTTCGTCACCGCATCCTGCTCGACTGACAGGCACCCACCGTCACTACCGACTTTGGGACAGACCCGTTTCTTTACAGTCCCAGGTTCTCGGTGTCGGCAATCGTGGCCCATCGGAGTGCGAGACGGCGGCATGCGTCGACGAGTTCGGGTGGGTGGAGGTCGGTGAGTTCGGTGTCGAAGGTGGCGAGGATGCCGGCGATGCCGGCCCAGGACCAGGCGCCGAGAGTGAGCCGGCAGTAATCGGTGTCGAGGTGTTCCACGACGGAGCCGCCTGGTGCCCAGCGGGCCACGATGTGAGCGGGCAGGTTGAGCCGGGCGGTGCCGGTGCATTGCCAGACGGCGGGGGTGTCGCCGCGGTCGTGGGTGCTCATCACGAAGTGGGCGAGGTCGGGGTGGGGGAGCGTACGGGCTGCGAAGCGCTGTGTGGTGTGGCGGGGGTGCAGTCGATCGACGCGGCGCACTCGCCATTCGTTGTCGGTGAGGTCGTAGACGACCAGATACCACCGGGCGGCCCAGAAGACCAGGTGGTGTGGCTCAATGCGGTGGGCGGGCAGGTAGTCGGGGTCACTGGGTTCGGGGCGTGTGCCGTCGGGACGCAGCGTCTCGGTGACGAGTAGGTGGCGTTGGCGTACCGCGGTTCCGACGGCGGTGAGGGCGGCCGCGTCGATGGGGGGCGCGGAGAACTCCCAATAGTTCTGCAGCCGAGTCAGGCGCAGGGATTCCATGGATGTCCGCAGCGCAGGGGGCATGACCTGGTGCAGAGCCGCCAGTGCCCGCGCCGCGTCGTCCCTCAGGCCGAACATCGCGCTTGGTGCGGTCTGCAGGGCCACCGCGACCGCGAGAGCCTGCTCGTGGTCGAACAGCAACGGCGGCAGGGTTCCCCCGGCTCCGAGCCGGTAGCCGCCATCGGGGCCGTGGATGGTGGCGATCGGGTAGTCGAGCGCGCGCAAGGTTTCGATGTCGCGGCGGACAGTGCGTTCGCTGCTCCCGAGCCGGGTGGCGAGCTCGCGCAGCGACCACCGCCGTCCTGATCCGAGGAGAGACAACAGCCGCAACGCCCGGTGTGAAGTGTTCGCCATCGTCCCACCCTGACATCGGTAGTGGCCACTCCGTGTCCACTACCGATGTCAGGGTGAGTTCTGTTCAGTGAGCAGCGACGGAAAGGACGGTGTCTGGTATGCGGGTAGTAGTGGTTGGTGGCGGAATCGGCGGGCTCGCATTGGCGGCGGGGCTGCGTAGCCGGGGCTTTGAGGTGGCGGTATTCGAGCGGGACATCGATGTGGCGGCGACGGGCGGCTACCACATCACCCTGGATGAGCGGGCGCAGTCGGCGCTAAATGACCTGGTGGAACCGAAGATCATGCAGCGGCTGTTGGCATCGGGATCGGCGCTGCGACTGCGCGAGCGCGACGCGTTCTGGGATCGTCGAGGCCGGCTGCTGGGCCACGGGCCGGACCTCAGCGGCAGTGCAAGTGTCGACGTCGATCGGATCACCCTGCGGATACTGCTGGCCGAAGCCGTCGGAGATAGCCTGCACTTGGGATGTGACGTGTCCGGCGTCGGTCACGACGACCACGGCGTGCCCCGAGTGCTGTTCACCGACAGGGCGCCGGTCTCAGCGGATCTGGTCGTGGGCGCGGACGGCACCCACTCGGTGGTCGCCCGCCACCTGGCGGGAGGTCCGACCAACAGCCCGGCGGGCATCATCGGGTACTCCGGCCGCACCCTCCGGCGAGACCTCAGCCCCGGCGAGCAGCAGCGGCTTGGGCCACGATCCGGGCTGGCGATCGGCCCGCGCGGAGCAGCGCTCTACGTCGGCTTCCTCGACCCGGTCGGCAACACCGCGCTCGACGCCCCCGAGTTGCGGATGTCGGTCACCACCGGACCCACCTACATCTGGGGCGCCATGTTCCCCGAATCCACCAGCACCGATTCCCTGCGCGACCTGCTCGGCGGCGAACTGCAGGCCGCGCTGCTCGGCCGATTCCGCGAGCGGGGCTGGGCCGAGCACACACTCGAGGTCATCGCCCAAGCCGACCCGCACAGCGTGGCCGGATTCCGCTTCAACGCCGCTTCCACCCGCGCGGAGGATCTCGCGCCCTGGCCTGCGGGCCGTATCACCGCGCTGGGCGACGCTGTCCACGCCACGCCCCCTACCGCCGGCATGGGAGCGGGCGCGGCCATCCGCGACGCCGCCGACCTGCTCACACACATCAGCGCCGTCGCCGACGGCACCGCCACCCTCACCGATGCCGTGCACCATTTCGAGGCCGGCATGCGCCGTCGCGGGAGTGAAGTCCTCACCCTGGCAATGAAGACCGTTCGGTGGATCCTGGCCACCGACACCACACTCGGCGCCGCAGCCACCGTCGTGAGCACCCCGTTTCTGGCCGCAGCCGCCCGGCTACGTCACTGACGAGCCGCGCGCCATGCCCTGCGCTCAGAGCAAGGGGCGCCCCCGCCTGGGACGGCGAGGACGACCTGTTCGACGTCCGCTCGCTCGACGCCCTCGCCCTGCTGCCCAACCTGCGGGAGGTCACCTTCGTGGAGGACGGCGTCCTGGCCGTGCCGGACGCGGCGGACATCTTCGCCCCACGTGGCATCGACACCGACTGAGCCCGGGGCGCCCCTGTCCGTCGAGGCCTGGTGGTCGACGAGTTGGAGTGGGATCGGCTGCTGCACCTTGCGGCCGGCCATGGCGGCACCTTCGTCGCGTTGACCCCAGGCCAGTAGGCGTGGTGGAGGGCCGCACTCTGCCGGGCGGGAGGGTGAGCGAGGCGGTGGGTGTGCGGGCAGGGCCCCACCGCCGGGAGGTCGCGCGGGGGATGCGGGGGTCATCAGCCGTGCGGCAGGCAGGCAACTCCCTGACGGGGCAGCCCTTTTCGCTGGAGGTCGCGGGCGGCGAGGTCTGCGCCATGAGCCTCACGGTGGACAGCGGTCCGCCGGTGCGTGGGTCGACTGACCACCCGACTTCTTCGGAGCTGAAGATGGCCGAACCCTCCACCGATGAGCCGTCTCGTCGCCCGGCGGACCCACCGACGACCAGCTCGTGCTGAGACCACCGAGTCGTCGTGTGGAGCGCCGTGCCATCGGCTGGTGGGCGGCGCCGGCCATCGCCGTGGTGCTTCCGCCGGTCTTCCTGCTGGTGGTCCAGAGCCTCTTTTGAAGGCTTCTGTGGGTCGTCCTGGGGGGCGTCGGTGGAGGTATCCGGGTCACTCGGGTCAACAGGCATGGTGGTGGAACTCCCTCGATCCCTTTTCGACAGTGATGCGCACCGAAAGCGTCGAACCCGTCACCTTGACTGATGCTTGGTGCGCGGATTCGGTACCGGTACATGACCCCAACCCGGCCGGCACGCCGGGCTGAGCCGGGTATGGGACAGTGCCGTCATGCTGATCGTGATGGCCGGTCTGCCCGCGGTGGGGAAGAGCTCGGTTGCCGGGGAACTGGGACGGGCGCTGCCCGCTGCGGTGGTGTCGGTCGACCCCATCGAGGCGGCCATGTGGCGTGCCGGCGTGGACCGAGTCCAGCCAACGGGCCTGGCGGCCTACCTCGTTGCCGAGGCGGTGGCCGACGGTGTCCTGGCGCTGGACCAATGCGTGATCATCGACGCGGTCAACGCGATGGAGGTGGCACGCCGACAGTGGCGGACGCTGGCCGACCGCCATCGGGTGCCAGTGGCGTTCATCGAGGTTGTCTGCTCGGACTCGCGAGTGCACCAGCAGAGATTGGAACGCCGGTCCCGGGGCATCGTGGGCTTCGAGGAACCGACCTGGCAAGCGGTTCAGCAGCGACGGACCGAGTACGAGCCCTGGATCGATGACCGGCTGGTGCTCGATTCGATCGCGGACCTGGCCTCGAACGTGGCGAAGGCCCAGGAATATGTGACCGGAGGGACGTAAGCGGATTTGCCGCAGGACAGCCGAGGACGATGCCGCGGATGCAGCCGCCGGGGCTGGGGCCGTTGTCGGCGTGGTCGACGGAGGTGACCCTGCCGACCGGCGGGACGTTCTCCTCGCCGCCGAAGGGGAGTCCGCGATCTGCCCGACGAAGCGGGCGATGGTGCGCGAATCCCGGGAGCCGGGGTGGCCGTGGCACATTCCCTGATGATCATGAGGAAGAGCACGCCGACCTCGTCCAGGGCGAAGGAGCCGGCGCAGGGCTCGGTGTCGTCGGATAGCGCGGTCACGGGGAAGGCGACCAGTTCCGCGGTGGCCGCAGCAGACCCGACAGTCGCTCCACCTCCGGTGCGAGCCGTGCCTCAACGGCGCCTCCGGCTTCCACGGCCAGGAGATAGCCGAAGCCCAGCTGAACCAGGTGCGGGGCAGGGAGAAGACAGGGGGCCGTAGTCGATGACCGGCAAGACCTCCTTCAGGTTCAGCCATGATCGTGCTCTCGTCCGACAACCAGCCGGCCCAGCCTCTTCGACGGGCCATCGTCCGAGCTCACGAGCATGTGACACCCCTCTCCCGCGTTTGTGGCACCACCGATTGACCCCGGTACGAGGTGGAGCACAACCGATCCGGCTCGTACGAACGGCCCTCAGGAATCAGTGGACGACAAACCGCTCACATGGGAAGTTCCGGCTCTGATGGCACGAAGAGCCTCGAACACGCCTTATGGCGAACGAAGTTCAACGAACTGGCTGATTCTTCCGTAGCCGCTCAATCGGTGTACCCACCAGACTTCTCGGTGGCAGCCCGAACCTCGACGGTGCGGGCCGCCACGGCAATCTCGCCAGCAGTCGAAGGAGGGGTAATGAACCGTCGGACAAAGTTCAGCCTGGCCGTAACGACCGGACTCGTCGGTGCAGCGCTTGCACTCGCGCCCGCGGCCCAGGCCGACGACGTCTCGATCAGCGGCTACGACAACTGCGCGTCCGGCTGGATCTGCTTCTACTCGGAGAGGGACGGGGGCGGAGAGAAATGCCAGTGGTCCCAGAGCTCCACCGACACCCGTTCCCAGTGTTCATGGATGCGAGCCGGCACGAACACCCGGTCCGTCTACAACCGCACCGGCAGCAGGTTCCACTACTACCACAGCGTCAACTACACGAATCGGATCGGCAGCACCACCGCCGGCAACAGGGGAAATCTCGCGGGTACCTACACCATCGGCTCCCTCTGCGCCGGCTCCTGCCCGGGCTGACATCGAGCTCCGGTGCGTGTGTCGGGGCGAGATCCAGCCCGACGTTGCGCTGATGACCGAGATCGGGGAGTCGGCCCCGGCGGCCGAGCCCTGTACCTCCGTCGTGCTGCCCGTCACCGCGCAGGCCTCCTGCCCCATCGTCGTGGTGGGCGACGTCGAACACGGCGGCCGTGAGGGCCCAGCACCGCATGCTGACCGACACGGCCCGAGGTTTGGCAGAGGAATTTCAGGACGTCAAGCTCACCTGCGAGGTCCCGACCGGCACCCGGTGGAGTGCCTGGCCGCGGCGGCGGAGTACGCCTTGGCCCTGATTGTGGGCCGACGGGGCAGGGGCGGCTACACGGGCATCCGACTCGGATCGGTCGTCCACGGGCTCCTGCACCGCGCGAACTGCCCGGTGATCACCATACCGGGCGTGTAGGCGGGGCCTGGGCGGTCGCCGTTGGGCCGCATCGAGCCGGGATCGGCTCGGGCGCCTCCCGCCCGCCGCACATGGTCCGGAAAGTGACCGGCAGCTTTGGTGGAAGCACTACGCTGAAGTGGGCGGATCCGCAGAGCCCCTTGACGGCGCCGGAGGTGTCCATGGTCGGGGACGATGGCGACGCGCCACGGAGCCGCGTTCCGCAGCGGAGGCTGGACGCGCTCCAGGCCCAGGTCACCGACGCCCGGGGCAGCCGGGACCGGCTGAACGGGCTGCTTGAGGCCGTCATGTCGGTGGGGCAGGAACTGGACCTGCCCCAGGTGTTGCGCGGGATCGTGGAGGCCGCGGTCGTCCTCGTGGACGCGGAGTACGGTGCGCTGGGCGTGGTGGGGGACGAGGAGCGACTCGCCGCGTTCATCCCGGTGGGCATCGGTGACCAGCTCCGGGCGCGGATCGGAGCCCTTCCGGCCGGCCACGGACTGCTGGGTGAGCTGATCCGGCACCCGCGTCCGCTACGCCTGGCGGACCTGTCGGAGCATGCGGCCTCCTCGGGCTTCCCGGAGCATCATCCTCCGATGCGTTCCTTCGTCGGTGTACCGATCCGGATCCGGGACGAGGTGTTCGGCAACCTCTACCTGACGGAGAAGCGCGGCGGTACGGCCTTCGACGCGGAGGACGAAGGGGTCCTGGCGACCCTCGCGGTCGCCGCCGGCGTCGCCATCGACAATGCCCGCCTCTACGAGGAGGTCCGGCTTCGGGAGCGCTGGCTGGCCGCGAACTCCGACTTCACCAGCGCCCTGTTGTCGGGCTCCTCCGAGATAAAGGTCCTGGAGGGCATGATGGACCGGGCCCGGTCCATCATCTCGGCCGAGATGTGTGTCTTCTATCAGGTGGAGCCCAGCGGAGAGCTGCACGGCTCGCTGGCCCTGGGGGAGGGGGCCGAGGCCCACCGCGGCGTCGTCCTGCCGGGCAGTGAGGGGATCCTCGCGGATCTGGTCACGGCGCGGGACGGCCTGATCACCTTCACGGAGGTGGCCGCCGATGCCCGGGTCGCGGTCCAGTCGGACGTCTGGACGGGTTTCGGGCCGGCTGTGGCGGTCACGGTGGGCACCCGGGACATGCTGCGAGGGGTGCTGATGCTGGCACGGCGGACCGGGCGCCCGTCGTTCGCCGCGGCCGAGGTCGCGCCGCTGCCCGGGTTCGCAGGGCAGGCCGCCCTGGCGCTGGAACTGGCGGACCGGCGCCGGGACACCGAGGAGGTCAGCCTGCTCGCGGACCGTGACCGGATTGCCCGCGACCTGCACGATCTCGCGATCCAGCGCCTCTTCGCGACGGGGATGACCCTGCAGAGCGCCCAGCGGTTCGTTGAGCATCCCGAGGCGTCCGAGCGGCTGGGCCGGTCGATCGACGACCTGGACGAGACGATCAAGATCATCCGTTCGACCATCTTCGGACTCCGCGACCACGAGGCGCAACCGGGCCACCCCGCCAGACTCCGGGTCCGCGCGGTGCGGGCCGTGGGTGAGGCGGCGGCGGTGCTCGGTTTCGCCCCCGCCCTGCGGATGGAGGGGCTGATCGACACCGATGTGCCGTCCCCGGTTGCCGAGGACGTGGTCGCCGTTCTCGTCGAGGCGCTCAGCAACGTCGCCCGGCATGCGCGTGCGGCTCGGGCGGATGTCACCATCGCCGTGGCGGACGGCACGGTGGTCGTGACGGTGAGTGATGATGGTGTGGGTGTTTCGGCTGGTGGCAGCCGGAGTGGGCTGCGTAATCTGACGGAGCGCGCGGAGGTTCGCGGGGGCAGGCTGTCGGTCGTGCCGCGCCCTGATGGCGGTGGAACCCGCCTGGAGTGGCGTGTGCCGCTCGGCCCTCCCGAATGAGCGATGGCGTCAGCGGCCCGGTTCGTCACGTTCGCGGACCTCGGCGGCGATGACCGCCGCCTGAACGCGCCGCTCCACTCCCAGCTTGGCCAGCAGTCGTGAGATGTGGTTTTTGACCGTCTTTTCCGAGAGGAAGAGCCGTTTGCCGATCTGCCGGTTGGTGAGGCCCTCGCCGACGAGTTCCAGCACGGCGCGCTCGCGTTCGGTGAGGACCGTCAGCCGCTGGTCCTCGGGCGGCTTTCCGGCGCTGGGGTCCCTCAGCGAGCGCATGAGGCGCGCGGTCGTCGCCGGGTCGAGCATCGACTGACCCGTCGCCACCGTCCGGATGGCGGCGACCAGGTCGGAGCCCCTGATCTGCTTCAGGACGTACCCGGCGGCGCCGGCCATGATGGCGTCGAGGAGGGCGTCCTCGTCGTCGAAGGACGTGAGCATGAGGCAGGCGACATCGGGCATGCGAGAGCGCAGTTCGCGGCAGACGGTGATGCCGTCGCTGTCGGGCAGCCGCACGTCGAGCACCGCCACATCCGGCTTCAGGGCCGGCCCCCGGGCCAGGGCCTGTGCGGCCGTGGCCGCTTCGCCGACCACTTCGATGTCGGGCTCGGCGTCCAGGAGATCGTGGAGCCCCCGGCGGACGACCTCGTGGTCGTCGAGGAGGAAGACCCTGGTGGGGGCCGGGGTGGCAGCTGGTGCATCGGACATCCGCGCCACACCCTCGGGTCGGGATACGTCTGGGGTCGATTGTCTCAGATGCTGCTTCCGCTGCCGTGGGGCGCGTACAGGTCGAGGAGGCGGACCTGGGCGGATATGAGCCGGTGGGCGAGCACCTGACCCACCCACTGCCACATCTCGGAGGCGAGTGCGGGGTCGGAGTTCATCAGCATGCGCACGGCGTCGGCGTCGAACTCGTCGGTGCGTACCGGTGTCATGGCCTCGGCGCCGAAGTGCCAGGTGTAGGGGCGGAACAGCCAGGACCAGCCGACGAGCTCGCCGGGGCCGACCGTCTCGACCACCGCGGCCTGCCTGCCGGGCACGTGCACGTCCATGCCGACACTGCCCGACCGGATGACCCAGAAATGGCTGGTGTGCCCGCCCTGGTTGAACAGGCGTGCGCCGGCGGGGAAGTTCTTCTCGTGGGCCAATGCCAGCAGGCTGCCACGGTGCTCCGGGGACAGGGCGCGGGTGAAGCGGTCGGGGGAGGACGTGAGCCGGTGGAGGGAGGAGGTGCTCATGGCGGTTCTCCGTTCGGGTACACCTCCACCCTCCGCCGGTGGCGGCCGGCCCGGGAAGGGCCGTTCGGTACCCTCGTCGGCCCGGACGGCCCACCCCTCTCACCCCGAGCGGGCGCTCAGTAGGGCCAGGACCAGTCGGCCACCTCCGGCAGGTCGGTTCCGTGGAGGCGGATCCAGTCGTGGTGGCGGATCCGCTGGTCGGACATGCTCTGCCGCAGGCCCGCCGCCCGCCCGGCGAGGCCGGGGACGCGGTCGATGACGTCCATGACGAGCCGATAGCGGTCGAGGTCGTTGCGGACGACCATGTCGAAGGGGGTGGTGGTCGTACCGGACTCCTTGTAGCCGCGGACGTGCAGGTTCGGATGGCCGGTCCGGCGATAGGCAAGGCGGTGGATCAGCCACGGATAGCCGTGGTAGGCGAAGACGACGGGCCTGTCGGTGGTGAAGAGCGCGTCGTACTCCGTGTCGGTCATCCCGTGCGGATGCTCCTCCCGCGGCATCAGGCGGGCGATGTCGACGACGTTGACCACGCGCACGGCCAGATCCGGTAGGTGTCGGCGCAGCAGGGCGGTGGCGGCGAGCACCTCCAGGGTCGGCACGTCTCCGGCGCAGGCCAGAACGACGTCGACCTCCTGGGCCCCGTCGTCCGTGCCGGCCCACTCCCAGATTCCGGCGCCGCGTGCCACGTGTGAGCGTGCTTCGTCCATGGACAACCAGTCGTGGCAGGGCTGTTTGCCGGCGACGATGACGTTGACCTGGTCGCGGTCGCGCAGGGCGTGATCGGCCACGGCGAGGAGGGTGTTGGCGTCCGGCGGCAGGTAGACGCGCACGACACCGGGACTCTTGCTGAGGACGTGGTCGACGAATCCGGGGTCCTGGTGGGAGAAGCCGTTGCTGTCCTGGCGCCAGACGTGCGAGGTGAGCAGGTAGTTGAGCGAGGCGATGGGCGCCCGCCAGCTCAGCTCGCGTGCGCTCTTGAGCCATTTGATGTGCTGGCCGACCATCGAGTCGACGATGTGGGCGAAGGCCTCGTACGTGGAGAACAGGCCGTGGCGGCCGGTCAGGAGGTACCCCTCCAGCCAGCCCTGGCACACGTGCTCGGAGAGGATCTCCATGACCCGGCCGTCCGGGGACAGGTTCCGGTCGGTGGGTTCCGTCAGGCCCTGCCAGGCCTTGCCCGTCACGTCGTACAGATCGTCGAGGTGGTTGCTCGCGGTCTCGTCCGGTCCGAAGACCCGGAAGTCCCGCCGTCCGGCCGTGTCCCTCATGATCTGCGCGAGGTAGCGTCCCAGGACGCGGGTCGGCTCGTGCAGGGTGCTGCCGGGCTTCTCCACGGGGACGGCGTGCGCGTCGAGGCCGGGCAGGGGGAGCGAGCGCAGCAGCCGGCCGCCGTTGGCGTACGAACTCGCGCCCAGTCGCCGCCCACCCTCCGGTACGCAGGCCAGCACGGAGGCCGCAGGACAGCCATCGGCCTCGAAGAGCTCCTCCGGTCGGTAGGAACGCATCCAGTCCTCCAGCTGGCGCAGGTGTGCGGGGTCCTCGCGGACCGCGTCGAGCGGCACCTGGTGTGCGCGCCAGGTGCCCTCGACCGGTAGGCCGTCGACGGTCGCCGGCCCCGTCCAGCCCTTGGGGGTCCGCAGCACGATCATCGGCCACCGCGCGCGCTCATTGCCGGGATCCGTACCCGTGGGCCGCGCTTCCCCCTGGATGGTGTGGATGCGGTCGAGGGCCTGGTCAAGGGCCCTGGCCATGGCCGGGTGGACGAGGGCGGGGTCGCTGCCGGAAACGTAGAGGGGGTCGTGCCCGTAGCCGCGCAGCAGTGCGTCGAGCTCCGCCTCGGGGATGCGCGACAGCACGGTCGGGTTGGCGATCTTGTAGCCGTTGAGGTGCAGGACCGGCAGGACGGCGCCGTCGTGGACCGGGTCCAGGAACTTGTTGGAGTGCCAGGAAGCGGCCAGCGGCCCCGTCTCCGCCTCGCCGTCGCCGATGACGCAGGCCACCAGCAGTCCGGGATGGTCGAAGGCGGCCCCGTACGCGTGGGCCAGCGAGTAGCCGAGCTCCCCGCCCTCGTGGATGGACCCCGGCGTCTCCGGCGCGACGTGGCTGGGGACGCCGCCTGGGAAGGAGAACTGCCGGAACAGCTTGCGCATCCCGTCCGCGTCGCGGCCGATGTCCGGGTAGGTCTCGCTGTACGTGCCCTCCAGCCAGGAGTTGGCGAGCACGGCGGCCCCGCCGTGGCCGGGCCCCCAGACGCACAGCGCCTCCAGCGATCGCTCCTTGACCACCCGGTTGAGGTGGGTGTGGACGAAGTTCAGGCCGGGTGCGGTGCCCCAATGCCCGAGCAGCCGGGGCTTGATGTGTTCCGGCCGCAGCGGCTCCGTGAGCAGCGGGTTGTCCAAGAGGTAGATCTGGCCGGCGGCCAGGTAGTTCGCGGCGCGCCAGTGCGCGTCAAGCTCCGAGATTCGGTACGTGGTCATGAATACTCCTTCGGACCGCGGGCCGGGGCATGCGTCGGCTTGGCCGATGCCTGACACGCTGCTCTCGTGGGGCCGGGGCGGGAAGGGCAGGATCGGCCCCCCTGCGGGGGCCGGACGGCCCCTTCTGCGCCATCGCCGTGGGGCGGATTGTGGGCAGTCGGTTGTCCGCCGGTCAGGTTTCACGGGCATCGGGGTTCGGCCGCACGGCTGGGGGCCGGCTTACTGATCGTTTCAGAATGCCGTCCTGCGGAGAGGCTGGCGGCCTCATGGCACAATCCCTTCAGTCACGGGCTCAGGGGGGATGGCGCCGTATGGAACGGGTTGGGGCTGCGCGAGACCTTGTGCTTGGTTATGTCCGCGCTCTGAACGCGATTGATGAAGCCATGAGGGTGGCGATCCCGTCGATTGAGCGACTGGCAGATGTCCTCGGCCTGGTCCGTTCGCGCCAGATCAGTCGGACTGGTCACATCGGCGCCTACGCCTACACGGTTCACGGGGCAGGGTGCCGCTTCGAGAGCGACAACGGCACTGAGGTCGATGTCGACTTCACAGCCGACGGGAGCGAAATCTTCGACCTCTGGCGGCTGCGCCGGTACGGGCTGAACCTGCCGGAGCCTCTTGACGTCACGGATCAGGACATGCGGTCCGCGGTGCGGTCGCTGCAACCGCTTCTGAACGAGGTGCGGCCGGGATGGTTCAGCGTAGCCAACTGACCGCTCCGCGATGCGGTGCGTAGGCGGCGGAGGCATATGAGACTGCAGGCCAGTTCGAGCAGGCCTTGGTGGAGTTCGGCCCGTCGTTCGTAGCGGGTGCGGAGCCGTTTGAACTGGTGCAGCCACGCGAAGGCACGCTCGACCACCCAGCGCACTTTGCCCAGTCCGGAGCCGTGGGCGACGCCGCGTCGGGCGATCATCGGCTTGATGCCTCGCTTCCGCAGCAGGCGGCGGTACTTGTCGAAGTCGTAGCCCCGGTCCGCATACAGGCGCCGGGGCTTGCGGCGCGGGCGTCCGCGAAGGCCCCGGATCGGCGGGACGGTGCCCGGCAGCGGCAGGAGCTGGGTGACGTCGTGCCGGTTGCCGCCGGTGAGCGTGACGGCGAGCGGGGTTCCGTGGCGGTCGACGATCAGGTGGTGCTTGGAGCCGGGGCGGGCGCGGTCGACGGGCGAGGGGCCAACGTGGTCCCCCCTTTGAGGGCCCGGACATGCGATCCGTCCACGGAGCAGTCGTCCAGGTCCAACGCGTCCGCGCGGCGCAGTTCGGCGAGAAGGGCGGCGTGCAGGCGTGGCCAGACGCCGGCCTCGGTCCAGTCCCGCAGCCGGCGCGAGGCCGTCACTCCGGAACAGCCCACGGTCTCGGCCGGGACATCGCGCCAGGCAACACCGGTTCGCAGGACGTACATGACGCCGGCGAGAGCCGCCCGGAGTTCTGCCGATGTGGTCGCGGACGGGCATCAGCGCGGCTATGTGCTGTCGTTCCCCCTCGGCGAGGGGGCAGCAGTCGGCTGCTGTGGAGGGGCCGTTCCCTGGTTCATACGGCGTTCAGCAAGCCCCTGGTGAAGGCTCGATGACTTCGCCGCCCGGCAGCAGTTCACCGCCGTCCTCGACTATGTCGATCAGTCTTCCGAGTGTCTTTGACGTCCAACTCGCTGCCATCCAAGGGCCTTTCAGTGCTTCATGGACGGGTTCTGTTCGCCTGTCCATATCGGCCTGGGGTGTGGTGTGTCGTTCGCAGTGCAGAGGCTGCGGCTGTCCGATGACGGTCCGCTCTCGTACACCGTGGTGGGAGACGACGGCTTGCCCGTCGATGCCGTGGAGGACTTCCTTGCGTACCTGTCCGCGACGGGCGCGTCGCCGAACACGGTCCAGGGCTACGCCTACGACCTGAGGGACTTCTTCGTCTGGCTGGAGCAGGTCTGTCTGGACTTCCGGCGGGTGCGGCTGGAGGTCCTTGCCCAGTTCTTCGACTGGCTGCGCCGGCCGAAGCCGGCCCGAGCGGCCGGTGTGTTCGTGCTGCCGGATGTCGGTCCGGCGCTGGAGAACACCACGCTGCAGCGGAAGAGGGCGGCGCTCGCGTCCTTCTACCGGTTCCACGCCCGGCGGGATGAGAGCGTTCCCGCGCTGCTGGGAAACCTGCTGGCCAGGCAGCCCACCGGCACCTACATGCCGATGTTGGTGCACACCCAGCGCGGCGGGGAAGTCGAGCACAGCCCGATCCGCATCCACGCCCACCGCAACCCGCCCAAGACCCTCACCGGCGACGAGGTGCAGCGGCTGATGCGAGCCTGCAGTCGGCGGCGGGACCAGTTCCTCATCGCCCTCCTGGACGACTCGGGTCTGCGGATCAGCGAGGCCCTGGGCCTGCGGCATAGCGACCTCAACCTCCGCAAGGGCGAGATCTACATCGTTCCGCGGGAGAACAATCCGAACCGCGCTCGGGTCAAGGGGATGAAGGGTCGGACCGTTCCGGTGAGTCCGGAGCTGTTCGACCGCTACGCCTCCTACATGGAGAGCGAGTACAGGGCTCTTGACTGCGACTTCGTGTTCGTCAACCTCTTCCGTGCCCCGATCGGCTCCCCGATGACCCGGGCGAACGTCAACGAGCTCGTGGGACGCCTGAAGAAGTGGACCGGTATCGCCCATTTCTCGCCGCACGCGTGCCGGCACACCTACGCCACGCGACTGCTGCGGGCCAAGGTTCCGATCGAGGTCGTGGCCGAGCTCCTCGGCCACGCCAGTTCGCAGACGACCGCGGAGATCTACAGCCACCTCAGTGTCGAAGATCATCGCAGGGTGCTTCTCTCGGCTGGGGTCATCAAGGACGGGAAGTCAGAGCGGTGAACACACCCCAGATACACCGGGGCTCGGCTGGGCTTCTGGCGAAGCTGATGGAGACGGTCCGGCCGGAGTTCCGTGCCGACGTGTTCCGTCCCCCTCGTGACAGCCCGACGTTCTTCCCGGGGGAGTGCCGCATACCGTCCTGCCCGACCACGCTGACCATGGGCAGGCTGCTGCTCTGTCGCACCCACCATCACCACTGGGTGGCAGCCGACCGACCGGTCGACCTGGACAGCTGGTCCGTGCAGGTCGACGCGCGGCTGCGTCAGCGCAATCAGGTACTGGACTGCGTGCTCCCCGGATGCAATCGGGCCAGAGCCGCCAACACCCTGTGCCACCGACATGCCTCGCGCTGGAACCATGCGGGACGGCCGGACCTCGCGGACTGGGTCGGACGGACCATCTACCAGCCGCCGCAGGGGCCCCAGGCCGTGGAACGGTCCTGCGAATTCCCCGACTGCCCGCGCTGGACCGACAGCACCAACGCATCGCTGTGTCACACGCACCACAGCCGGTGGCGCAAGCACGGTCGCCCAGATCTCAGCGGTTGGTACGACGACCTCGCCCACCGCGGCGACCCGAAGATCCGCCTCGGCCAGCTCGCCCCCGGACTCCGCCTGGAATTCCAGTTCGGACTCCAGCACCGCCTCGATGAAGGGCTGCGATTCACCCCCGCCCGAGACGTGCGCCGCGCGGTCACCTGGGCGTCTCAGGCACCGGTCACCAGCCTCGTCGACTGGAGCGAAGCCCACTGGCGGGACTACGTCGCCCCCGCCAACCCCGACGGCCAGCGTTCGACCCACAACGTGGTGGCCTTCCGCTTCATCGCGGACACCCGCTTCGCACTGGAACACCTGCTCATCGCCGATGACCCATGGGCCGACCAGTACCCTCGCGATACCTGGGACCTGCGCCATCTCGCCCTGGCAGAAGGCGAGTCGCGCTACCTGCGCTTTGCGAGCATCCCCCAGCCCTGGCTTCGCGAGCTGACCAAACGGTGGTGCCGGTGGCGGATCAGTACGGGCATCAGCGTCAACACGGTGGCGAACAATCTCCGCTCCCTGGTCCACTTCGCCCGGCATCTCCCGCCGAACGCAGCGCCCGCCGACCTGACACGCGCACGGATCGAGACATGGATCGCCGTCCTGAGCATCGACTACCCGGACGTCTACACCCGCCGGACCGCGGTCAACGCTCTGAGCCGGTTGCTCACAGATACCCGGGCGCACGACTGGCAGCCGGACCTTCCGCGCAACGCCGTCGTCTACAACGACGCCCCAGCCTTGCCGCCGGCCAAGCCGCGCTGGATCTCCGAGCACCTCATGCGCCAGCTGGAAAATCCCTCCAACCTGGCACTGATCCCCAGTGATGACCTCCGCCTCATGATTCCCCTGCTGATCTCCTGCGGCCTGCGCATGAAGGACGCCCGACGCCTGCGATTCGACTGCGTCACCCACGACGACACGGGCGCCCCCTACCTGGCCTGGATCAACCACAAGATGCACGGACGTGCCGCGTTCTTCCCGATCAGCCAGGACCTGGCAGACGAGATCGCAGAACAGCAACACCGGGTCGAGTCGAGATTCCCGGCCGGGAGCCGCTTCCTGTTCCCCAGCGGGCAGGCAAACCTCAACGGCAGCAAACCCATCTCGGACACCTGGTGCCGCAGCCTCATGGAGAACTGGCTGCAGCGCATTCGTCTCCTCGACGAGCACGGACGCTCCGCGCGGGTCACCTTTCACCAGTTCCGACACACGCTGGGCACCCGGCTGATCAACGCCAACGTCCCGCAGTACATCGTCCAGCAGCTGCTTGACCACATGTCGCCGGAAATGACCGCCGTCTACGCGCGACTCCACCAGAAGACCCTGCGCGAGCACTGGGAGAAGGCCCTCAAGGTCGACGCCGACGGCGAACCCGTCGAACTGCCCACCGACCATCCCCTCGCCGACGCCGCCTGGATGCGTCTGTCCCTCGTTCGCGCCAAGGTCAGTCTCCCCAACGGGTACTGCGGAGCCCCCATCCAGACCGACTGCGAGTACGCCAACCCATGCCTGGACTGCCGATTCTTCATCACAACCGGCGACTTCCTCGACCAGCACCGACGCCAGCGCGATGAGACCCGCAAGCTCATCGGCGATGCCGAGAGGGCCGGGCTCTCGCGGATCGCCGAGAAGAACACCCGCACGCTCGGCAAGCTCGACACCATCATCGACGCCCTGGAACAAGCCGGACCTCAGCAGATCGTGGCCGGCGGAAAGGTGACCGATCTCGATGCCACCGGCTGACAACGCCCGCTTCCTTGTCGAAGCCTCGAAGGCCCGCAGCAGACAAGCACGCGAACGCGCAGAAGAAGCCATCAAGGCAGCCGCCCGCCGCGACCAACGGCCCACCGTCGTCAGTATTGCGAACGCAGCAGGTGTCTCCAGGTCTTGGCTATACACGCAGACCGACCTCATCACCGCGATCAACCAGCTCCAGCAGCGATCCCCTGCACCCCACCGCAGCCCTCGGCACGCGGCCAGCGACACCTCTCTGCACCGCAGGCTGGAGACCGCACTCGAACGAAACCGGCAACTCCGCGACCAGGTCGCCGACCTCACCCGGAAACTGGAGACCGCCCACGGTGAAATCCGGCGCCTCCGCACCCTGACCTAGGACTTCTTGTGGGTCACGAGTGGAGGTTCGATCTCGGGGCCTGCGGGCGCCAGCGGAGCTCCTGCCTGCGACGATGCGCCCATGAGCTATGATCTTGCTGTTTGGGACGGTGACCGTCCCACCGACGATTGCCAAGCGGGCTCGACCTACAACGAGCTCTACGAGCGTTACCTGGAATCGGACGACGTCGTCGTGCCTCCGGCGCCGCGCATCATGGCCTACGTGCAAGCACTCGTGGCGCGATACCCCGACGACGAGCGCAGTGTCGTATGGGCGTCGCCACCGGTCCTCGATGAGGCATCGGGCCCGATCGTGTACCTGCTCATGTCCTATGGCGAGGCTGAGGCAGTGTCCGAGTACGCCGCTGCGCTGGCTCGCGAGCACGGACTCATCTGCTTCGATCCGCAGGGAGAATGCCTCCGGTCCTGACGAAGACATGTCCGTCTCGTAGTGCCCCTGGTCAGCAGCCTCTTCCGCGTCCGAGATCGACATAACGTCGAAGGCCAGGACTCCGTTGCACAAGAGGCTCCACCCCTGTTCAGGGTGGAAGACGACGGTGCGGGCGGCATCATGGTCCGGCGCAGTGGCCGGCGGGCAGGGCGGCTGATGGTTGCACATGGTAGTCCTCATGCGTGGCGAATGGCTGGGCTGGCTGCCTCCTGGTGGCTGTCCGAGGCAGGACGCGGTCGGGTCGTGCAGCTGCGGCCCCGTCGGAGAGTTGGTCAGGCGCTGATCAGCTTGGTCACTTGGTCACGAACGTTGCGATCTGGTCGTGGTCGTGGCCGAGGGGTGGACGCGTGGCGGGGCAGCAGTCCGAAAGGGCCGCGGACTCCGTGCCCGCCCCACCCGCATCAGCGCGCCGCTTCCGTCGCGGCAGGCGAGTTGGCCCCGGAAACGAGAACATGGGGCTCGCCGCTGCCGTTCGCCGGTACTGTCCACACGTCGTTGGTACCGTCCCCGCGCTGGAGCCCGTACGCCAGGGTGAAGTTGTCGAGCCAGGCCGCCTGATCGTCCACCGTTCGCGTCTCCGCCGACTCGGTGCGCCGCAGGGTCGCGAGGTCGAGGACGGACAGGCGCCAGCCCTTGGCGGGGTCGGCACCGACGGCCTGCTTGAAGGCGACCCGGGTATTGTCCGGAGACAGCGACGGGCATTCCACGTTGTCCACCAGGATACGCAGGGTCCTGGCCGCCAGGTCCCCCTCCACCAGGGAGCGGGTTCCCCCGCTGGAGAGCGTCGCGTAGAAGCGGTTGCTGTCGGCGGCGAAGGTGACGCCCCAGACGTTGATATCCGCCGCCCGGTAGGGGTGCCCCTGTCGGTAGACGGCGAATTCCTCCAAGGAGTGGGTGAGCCCGCCCGTGCGCGTGTCGAGGATCCCGGTACGGGTCGAGAAGCCGCCGCCGGCGTATGAGTCCCCGCCCACGAACAGCGTCCAGGCGACCATCCGGCCGTCCGGGGAGACCCGGGTCCGGTTCGGGAGACCGGTCAGGTTGACGGTACGTCGAACTTGCTGGTCCGCGTCGAGAACCAGGAGCCGGGGCTCGCTGAGTGCGCCGGTGGGAGTGAGGCAGGCGGTGGTGCCGCCCGCGGTGTAAGCGCGGTCACAGCGCTGCGACGTGACGGTCCGCGGGCCCGCCGGGTCGGCGAGGGACACCGTGGACAGCAACCCGTTGCTCAGCACCTGGAGCCGGCTGCCGTGTGGGTGCCGACCGTCCGGGGAGGCTGCGGCGACCGGACCGGGGCCGTCGCCGGGGGCGTCGGTCGCGTTGTGACGGGCGCGGACGACGGTGGTGGTTGCCAGGGTCGCCAGCAGGGCGGCGGCGAGCACGGTCGCTATGATCCTGCCGCGCTGGGTGGGGGCGTTCATTCGCAAGTACCAGTCCTTTCATCCGGGTTTCGCTTCGGATCCGGTTCCCGAGTTGTGTGCATGGCGGGTCCTGCTGTCGGGGCCGCGGTTCGGGAGGCCTCAGGGGCCAGCAGGAACGCCGTCGCCACCGCGCCGACGACCACGCACAGCGCCGCCCCCCGGCTCGCCGCGGCCGCGCCCCACACCTGCCAGGCCAGCCCGAACAGCACGGACGAGCCGAGGTAGGCCAGCGCCTGGCCGCTTTGGATCACGGCGATGCCGGTCGTCCGCAGCCGTTCCGGCAGCACGGGTGCGGCGAGTGCCATCAGCACGCCCTCGGTGGCGGCGTAGAAGATCCCGTTCAGGCCGACGACCAGGACCAGGAGCATCGGGCCGTCGAGCGGGCCGTGCAGCAGCAGGTAGACCAGCGCCAGCATGCCGTAGCCGCCGAGCATCACCGGCAGCCTTCCGATACGGTCCGCGAGCGCACCCAGTGGGGCCGCGAGGAGCAGGTAGGAGAGGCTGGTGCCGACGGCCAGCAGCGGGAACCATCCGATGGACAGCGACTCGCGCCGCTGCAGCAGCAGGTACACGAATCCGTCGCCGATGGTGGCGAGTCCCAGCAAGCAGGCGGCCGCCACCAGGCGCCGGACCGGCCCGGTCCGCAGGAGCCGGCCGAGGGCGCGCGGTGACACGGTGCCCTTCGTCGGCCCCGCCTCCCGGTGGTCCCGTACGAAGAGGACGAGGACCAGCACGCCCAAGGCCGCGATGCAGAAGCTGGTGACGAAGACCGCGTCGAACGACTGGCCGGAGGCGGTCAGTACGGCCAACGCCACCAGAGGGCCGGCGAAGGCCCCGATGCTGTCCATGGCGCGGTGCACCCCGAAGGCGCGGCCGAGCGCGTCGCTTGGCGCGGACAGGGTGATGAGCGCGTCGCGTGGAGCGGTACGCAATCCCTTGCCCGCCCGGTCGGCGGTCAGCACCAGCCCGATCGACGACGCGGAGCTGCCCACGGCCACCAGGCCGAGCTTGGCCAGGGCCGAGAGGCCGTATCCGGCGCCGGCGACCGCCTTGCGCCGGCTGGTCCGGTCGGCCACGTACCCGCCGACGAGTCTGAGCAGGGCGGTGGCCCCGGTGTTGAGCCCGTCGAGGACTCCGTACGCCGCCGGGCTGAGTTGCAGGCCGAGGACAAGGTAAAGGGGCAGGACGGCGCTGACCATTTCTGCGGAGACGTCGGTGATCAGGCTGACGGTGCCGAGCGTGAGGACGTTGCCCCCGACCATGGTCCACCGGCCGCGCCGGCCGGTGACGGCGGAGTCGGCTGGCAGCTCCTTCCTGCCGATCGTGGAGAGATACACGGGGTTGCGACCTCCGGACGGGGATGAGGGATGAGGGGGATGAGGGGGATGTGCAGGGGATCAGGGCGGGTGGGGTCCGGACACCGCCGAGCCCCCGAAGCGGTGGCGCGGGCGGCATCCGGCTTGGTCAGGCAGATGGCCGGACCGGCAGAGGGGAGAACGGAACGGGCGCTATCAGTGGCAGGTGCCGGTGCCGCTGTCCTTGTACGTCTTGCCCGCCACGGGGACGAACTGCCAGTCGTAGCTGCTGGCGTGCAGGGTCAGCTTGAGCACGCCGAAGGTGTCGTTGTTGCGGGCTTCACTGTTGGGCTTGATGGTGCCGAAGCCGTAGAGGCTCGCACCGCCCATGCCGGCGACGAACTGCCGCAGACCGCGCGCAGTGTCGAGCCGGCCGCTCGGGTTCTGCGGGGCGAACCGCTCGTACTGGTGGTTGTGGCCGGTCAGGATGACCTCGGCGTTGTTGTCGTACAGTGCCTGTACGAGCGGACCCGTCGCCGGGTCGGGGGCGTGGCCGGAGCTCGAGGTCCACCGCGGCTTGTGCCAGTAGGCCACCGTGCACGGCTTGGTGCTGGCCGCAAGGTCGGCGCGCAGCCACTGCTCCTGGGCCGAGCCCACCGCCATGCCGGTCTCGGAGTTCAGCGCGACGACGTGCCAGTTGCCGAGGTCGTACGAGTAGTAGCCCTTGCCGGCCGCACCCGCTTTGGTACCGAAGTAGTTGTAGTACGCGGAGGCGCCCGAGGTGTGGTAGTCGTGGTTGCCCGGCGCGGGGCGGGTGCGGGCCTTGTGGCGGCCCCAGGTCGGCTCGTAGTACGTGGAGAAGTCCGACGCAGTGCCGTTCGGGTAGGCGTTGTCCCCGACGGTGAACACCGTGCCGGGGATGTTGTCGAGCAGCTTCGCCGTCGCGGTGTCCCCGGAACCCGATGTGGCTATGTCACCCGCACCGACGAGCACCGGGTCGCCGGGCGGCGGGGTGGTGGAGCCCGACGGGGTCGGCGTTGTCGGCGTCGGACCGCCGCCAGTCTCGATTACCAACTGTGGTGCGGTGGCGCCCGTCTCGCGCGAGTCGTAGTCCGCCCCGTTGCTGCTCGACGAGGTCACGCCGATACCGAAGCTGCCGTTGCCCTTCACGTACGAGGTCACGTCGACCTTGTACCAGGTGTTGCGGGAGACCGAGCCGAGGGTGCCCAGTACGGTGCCGTCAATGGAGGGCCGGTTTCCGTACGTGACGGACGTCTCGGACCACGAGGTGTTGGACATCGCGCGGAACGTGCCGCCGCTGCCGCTCTCCGCTCCCGCGACGTCGTCGACGTGGATCCGGAGCGTCGCCCGGGTTATGGGCTTGGTGATGCCCGTGACGTCGAACTTCAGAAACATCCGCTTGACGGGGCTGTTGTCCGCGCCGAGCTGCTTCGATGTGCCGTAGTTCGTGCTGGCGTAGCGGTTGTTGACGTAGGTGTCGGCGGTCGGGGAGAACCTGATGTCCCCTGCCGACGCGCGGGGCGCGAGGCTTGTCAGGGCAGTGGCCGCCACGGCGGCTGAAGCGAGTACGGCGACGAGAGCCACCGTGGTGGTCTTCCGACTGGGCATGCGAAACCTTTCGCTTGCGGTACGTGGGCGCCACGGAACGTAGGGGCTTGACCCTCGATCGTGGGCACCGGTTGTTGTGCGGCAGTGGTCAAGGCGGTCAGCGGCGGACCAAGGTCGCGCCGTCGGCCCTGCCACGTTCGCGGGGGTGTGGTCAGGAGCGCCGCCGGAGCGTGAATGCCCGCAGAGGAGCATGTCCCGGACCATCAGAACTTGCACCCCGCGTGCTCAATGGGGCGGCTTCTCCTGACCCATGAATGACCCGGCTGGTACGGCGGAACGATGTGTCCCGCATTGCACAGCTCGAAGAGTCCGCTGGCGCAGCAGCGGTGATGAGGGCGGGGACCACGCGCGAGTCCCAGCAGCTGACCCACAGCGTCGTGGGGCTCTACCCGAGGGCGAAGTCCCGGAAGACCCACGGGTCGGGGGCGATGCGATCTCTCAACGAGCGGGCTCGATCCAGCAGTTCGTGCATGCTTGCGTCTCCTGGCTCTGGACATCCCGGGTGGGTGTCAGGTGAAGAGCCTGAGGAAGCTGCGTGAGCTGATCGTGAGCCTACGGTGAGAGTGTCCTCATGCGACTGACCGGTCATTTGACGATAGGTCGAGCCGGTAGTCGGCGCCGCGGATGGTCGCCACCTTGTCCGGTCCCCACTCTGCGCCGAAGGTAGCGACGAAGGCGTCGACGAGGTTCGATCCCGGGTCGTGGTCGAAACCCAAAACTCAGCTGCGCAGTTGCTCCCGCCTCAGCACCTGGTCGGGATGGCACACCGCTCATCGGTGGAAGTACGGAGCATGTGGTCGAAACCTGGTGTCTCGCCTTCGCTGAGGGGGTCGTGGTGGGCAGGCCCCATGCATACGGGTGGCAGTCTCTTGCAGCTCGCAAGATCGGTCCGCACCCGGGGCCCGAGCGAACCGGCCGCGAGCGGACACTGTCGTCGAGTTGTCGCCGTGGTCCGGAATGGGGTGGCGTATCCGCCGAGGCGGGAGATGAGAAATCTCTCCTCTTCATCCATACATTCGATTGGGGCGGCAGGCTAGCCGGATGGTGCTTCGGAAGGTCGGCGTGGTAGTCGCTGCTCTGTGCGCCCTTACGGCCGTAGGGGCAGTGATCGGGTATGGGTGGTCCAGTGACGGCGATCCGCCATCTCTGGGTCCTGAGATCGTGGTACCCGTATCGGAGAGCAGTGGTGAGCCGTCGTCACCTCCGTCGCGGTCTGTCGCGCCTTCCTCCGCTCCACCGCCGTCAGCCGTGGCGTCGACTCCTTCGTCGACCGAACCCGGAGGCCGGCCAGTCCCGAGGCGGTCGCTGCCCCGCAGCGATGACGATGCCAGCCCTTCTCCCAGTACCAGCCCTTCTCCCAGTACCAGCCGGCGAGCTACGACCGGGAGCGATGACGATGACGACGGCGGCAGCGACGGGTGAGACGGCGCCATCGGATGCCGAGCGCCCGGTCACGCATCGTGGGAATGATGCTGCTCCTGGTCGCCACGACGTTGGCCGTGCCGGCATTCGGCATCACGCTGATCTGGCAGGTCAGACTCGACGCCGAGATGGATGATCAACTGCGCAGTGAAGCGGACAAGTTGCGCCGGTTCGCACATACGGCGCGGGAGCCGGCCACCGGGGAGCCGTTCGTCGAAGGGGCGTCGCTGCTGACCGAGTTCATGACCGTCAACCTGCCGCGCCGGGATGAGGCGTTCTTCAGCCTCGTCGACGGCCGAGCCGACCGGCTCAGCCCCAATGCCGTACCCACGCGACTGGACCAGGACGCAGCTGTGGTCGCGCGGCTGTCGAAGGGGAGCGGCACGCAGATCGGCTGGCTCGACTCGCCGGCCGGGCGAGTGCGCTACGGCGTCGTCCCGGTGCGGGTGGCGGGGGACCGGCACGACACGCGTCTGGTGATCGTGGAGTTCCGGGATCGCCAGACGCGGGAGGAACGGTGGCTCGCGAAGATGTTCCTGACCGCGGGGGGCGGAGGACTGGTGCTCGCGGGCGCGGCGAGCTGGCTGGTGGCCGGCCGGGTGCTGGCGCCGATCCGCCTGGTGCGGCAGACCGCCGAGCGGATCGGAGAATCCGACCTGACGGAGCGGCTGGAGGTGGCGGGAACTGACGACGTGGCAGCGCTGGCACATACGTTCAATAACATGCTGGACCGGCTGGAGAGCGCGTTCACCACCCAGCGCCGTTTTCTCGACGAAGTGGCGCACGAGCTGCGCACCCCGATCACGGTGATCCGGGGCACTCTGGAGCTGATGGAGGACGGGGCGGACGATCCGGCGGCGACCCGAGCCCTGGTAGTGGACGAGTTGGACCGGATGACCCGGATCGTGGAGGACCTGCTGCTGCTGGCCAAGGCGGAGCGCCCGGACTTCCTCGCGTTCGGCGAGACGAACCTGACGGACCTGGTGGTCGACGTGGTCGCCAAAGCCCGGGCGCTGGGCAACCGGCACTGGCGGGTGGCACAAGTGTCGGAGGGCACGCTCTTTATCGACGGCCAGCGGCTCACCCAGGCGCTGATGCAGCTCGCGGCGAATGCCGTGCGCCACACCCGCGCCGGGGACCTCATCGAAGTCGGCTCCCAGCTCCGCGAGGGTCTACTGCTGCTGTGGGTGCGGGATGCGGGGCCGGGGGTCGGGCCGCAGGACCGGGAGCGCATCTTCGAACGCTTCGTGCAAGCCGGCCGAGTTGTCTCGGCCGACGCGTCGAGCCCGGGCATCGGGCTCGGCCTCGCCATCGTCCTGGAAATCGCCCAGGCGCACGGCGGCACGGCCTGGGTGGAGGACGCCGAGGGCGGCGGCGCCCGATTCGTTATCGCTCTGCCCACCCACACTTCCTGGCAGAAAGGACACCATGAACCGGGTGCTCATAGCGGAGGACGAGGTCAGAATCGCCGCCTTCGTGCAACGGGGCCTGCACAGCGCTGGTTTCGTCACCACTGTGGTCGGTGACGGGCTATCCGCCTACGAGGAGGCCCGGACGGGCAGCTGTAACCTGATGATCCTGGATCTGGGGCTACCGGTCTGCGACGGGTTCACCGTGCTGCGCAGGCTCCGCGAGGAGCGGGTGACCCTGCCGGTGATCATCCTGACAGCGCGGGACAGCGTGTCCGACACCGTGGCGGGTCTGGAGGGCGGCGCCGACGACTACCTTTCCAAGCCGTTCGCCTTCGAGGAACTGCTGGCCCGGGTTCGGCTGCGGCTACGCGCGGACGCCGCACCGGAAGCCTCACTGCTCAGAGCCGGTGACCTCGTACTCGATCTGCGCACCCGGCGGGCACACGTGGACGGGAGGGTGGCGGAGCTGTCCGCGCGGGAGTTCGCACTGGCCGAGGTGTTCCTGCGCCACCCCGACCAAGTGCTGACGCGGGAACAATTGCTCAGCATGGTCTGGGGATTCGACTACGATCCCGGGTCCAACATCGTCGATGTCTACGTGCGCTACCTGCGACGCAAAGTGGGTGCCGACCGGGTGGAGACCATCCGCGGCGCCGGCTACCGGCTGCGCGTCTGACTGCCGCCTCTGTCCGCGCACAAAGTTCATGGGCAAAGCCCAGGCGGCGGTGCCGCGGGCCGGGCGTCTTTCTGGTCCGGGGGCGTCCGGCAGCCCGCCACGCCTCCGGCCAGGACTGTCCAGGGTGGGCGAAGCCCATCCCGCAGCGACACTGCAGGCGCCCTCGACCGCTCGGCACGGTTCGCACACGTTCCGATCAGATGACCTGTGTGAGGTCCCCCGCTGCGCGGGAGTGGCTGACTAGCTGTTCAGGGCGGGTTGACGTGGTTTCAGGTTCTTGTTCGGCTGCTGCCTGGTTGGCGAAGTGCTTCTCCTCGTACTCGACGGGGCTGAGGTAGCCGAGCCGTTTCTGGATGCGGCGGGGGTTGTAGAAGCCCGTCGATGTACTCGAAGAGCGCGAGGTTCGCTTCGGCTCCGGTGGTGAAGATGCGGCCGCGGATGCACTCGGTCTTGATGACCATCCACAGGTTCTCCGCCAGGGCATTGTCATACGAGTCGCCGACCGAGCCCATGAACGCCTGGATCCCGGACCTGACCAGGCGGGTTGTGAGCTCCACGGACGTGTATTGACAGCCGTGGTCCGCGTGGTGAATGAGCTCGCCGGGCGTGACATCGCGGCTGGCCGGGGCGTATTCCAGCGAAGTGAGGACCAGGTCCGCGTCGGCGCGGGCGGAGGTTTCCCAGGCCACGACCCGGCGGGAGAACGTCGCGGATCGCGGACAGCCACAGCGGGCCCTCCAGCGTCGTGACCATGGTCAGGTCGGTGACCCACAGCCGGTTCGGCCCGTTCGCGGTGAAGTCGCCCCTGACCAGGTCAGGGCGCGGTCGGCGTCCGGGGCACGACGGGTGAAGCCCTTGTTCCGGCGGGGGTTGATCCCGGTCAGGTCGGCTTGGCGCATGAGCCGTTCGACGCGCTTGCGGGCGACGTGGACGCCCTCACGCTTGAGGACGGCGTGCACGCGGGGTGAGCCGTAGATCCCGCCGGACTCGGCGTGGACCTCACGGATCCGCCCGGTCAGCTCGGCGTCCTGGCGGCGCCGCTCGCACGGCTCGGTCTCGGCCTGGCGCCACCGGTAGTAGGTGGAGGAGGGGATGGAAAGTTCCCGGAGTACGGGCTCGACCCCCAGGCGCGGGTGCGCGTCGAGGAGCGCGGTCACCTGGGCCGGGTCGGGTCGAGCTGGGCCGCGAAAAAAGCCGAGGCCGTCCGCAGGACCTCGTTCGCCCGCTTGAGCTGGGCGTTCTCGTTCCGCAGGACGGCCAGCTCCTCACGCTCGGCGGTGGTGAGCATGTCGCCTCGCTCGCCGGCGTCGGTCTCGGCCTGTCGAATCCAACTGCGCAGGGCCTCGTGGTGCAGGCCGAGCTCCTCGGCCATGCGGCGGATCACCGGCTTCGGCTCGGCGGTCCGGTACACCCGGACCGCACGCTCACCAACTCCAAGCGGGTACTTCCTCGGCGCAGGCATCGTCTGGGTTCCTCTCATGAAACCCATCTGACCCTCTGTCACCTCTTCCCGCATCTCGGGGGAACCTCAGTGGAAGCCTCGCGTGTAATCCGGCACGAGCACACCCATCTTCGTGCGTACGCCGCCATCCGGCTGGGTATGTGGGCGTCTCCCGGCCGCCCCAAACCGTTGTGGCGTTTCCATGAGAACACTCTCACAGGGAACCCACGATTAGCTCATGTATTCGCCACAAGCTCTCACCCACGACATCCACCCAGGATGTTTCAGAGCCAGGAGACGTGAGCATGGACGACCTACTGAAGCGGGCCCGTTCCTTTCGACACCGCATCGCTCGCGAGAAGGAAATCTTCCGGAGCTTCGCGCTCGGGCAGAGCCCGGCAACGCTGTTCATCACCTGCTCGGACTCGCGGGTCGTGCCCACACTGATCACCGCGGCCGCGCCGGGCGAACTCTTCGAGCTGCGCAACGCCGGCAACATCGTGCCGCCCTACCGGCCGGGCTATCGGACGGGCGAAGCCGCCACCATCGAGTACGCGGTAGAGGTCCTGAAGGTCCGCGACATCATCGTGTGCGGGCACTCGCACTGCGGCGCGGTAGGGGCCGTGGCCCGTGGTGAGGACCTGACCCATCTGCCCAGCGTGGCGGACTGGGTGGACTTCGCCCGACCGGCACTGACCGGGCTGCTCGACATCCCGCCGAAGGACCCGGCGCTGCCGGACGCCGTACAGCGCCATGTCACCGCGCAACTGATGACGCTGCGTGGCTATCCGCAGATCGAGCGCGGCACGGCCGAGGGCCAACTGAGCCTGCACGGCTGGTTCTACCGGGTGGACACCGGAGATTTGTGGGAGCTCGACGAGACACGAGGTGTATTCGGCCAGCACTGAAACCACGCCCCCCTGCACGCGCACCGGGTGACCGGTGCGCGCGAAAGGAACACCCGTGCCCCCTGAACACACACGCTCCGCCGGCAGCGCACGCCACGCGCGCCGGGGACCCGGCCGGTCGGCCCATAGCGCCGCCGGCCCGTCAGCCCGCCCGGCCTCCGCCGGCACGGACATCCTCGCTTCCCTCGTCGTCTTTCTGGTGGCGCTGCCGCTGTGCATCGGAGTGGCGGCCGCCTCCGGCGTCCCCATCGCCCTCGGCATCATCTCCGGGATCATCGGCGGCCTGGTCGTCGGCTTCCTGCCCGGCAGCAGCCTGCAGGTATCAGGGCCGGCCGCCGGCCTCGCCGGGCTCTGCCTGGAATTCACCACCGAGCACGGTCTGGCCCTGCTCGGCCCCGTCATCCTGGCCTCCGGCCTGATCCAGATGGGGCTCGGAGCGCTCAAACTGGGAAGCCTGTTCCAGTCCATCTCCCTGGCCGTGGTGCAGGGCATGCTCGCCGGCATCGGGCTGCCGCTCATGCTGAGCCAGAGTTACGCCGTCATGGACGCCAAGCAGCTCGGCTCGGCCATCAAGAACATCGGGGGCCTGCCGCACCTGGTCCAGTCCACCCTGGCCGATCCACACCGGCTGGCCGCCCTGTTCCTGGGTATCGGCTCCCTGGCGATCTGCTTCCTGTGGAAGAAAGCGCCCGCACCCCTGTCCAAAGTGCCCGCTCCCCTGATCGCCGTCATGCTCGGCTCCGTCCTCGCCGCCCTGCCCGGCATCGAGGTCAAGCGTGTGGTCTTCGGCAGTCTGCTGGACGCGGTGAACCTCCCCGGACCGGACGATTTCGCCGGCCTTGCCGACCCCGCGGTGATCACTATGGTGATCACCTTCGCCATCATCGCCTCCGCCGAAAGCCTCTTCAGCGCCGCCGCCGTCGACCGGATGCACGACGGGCCACGCACCAAGTACAACGCGGAGCTGTTCTCCCAGGGCATCGGCAACGTTCTGTGCGGATTCCTCGGCTCACTGCCCATGACCGCAGTGATCGCCCGCAGCTCCGCCAACGTCCAGGCCGGCGCCAAGACCAAGATCTCCCGCGTGCTGCACGGCGGCTGGCTGCTCGGCTTCGGGCTGCTGCTGCCCGGCCTGCTCGGCCTCATTCCGGTGGCGGTACTTGCCGGCATCCTCCTCCACGCGGGCTGGAAACTCTTCGACCCCACCGCCTTCCCGAAGATGTGGAAGACCGACCGCGGCGAGGGCATCGTGATGATCATCACGACCGTCGCCATCGTGGTCGCCAACCTCCTCGAAGGCGTGCTCGCAGGTCTGGCCGTCGCCATCGTCCTGGTCGCCCTGCGCATGTCCAGGATCGCCTTCCGCACCACTTCGGTCGACAACACCGCCTGCCTGACAATGAGCGGCAACGCGACATTCCTGCGCCTGCCCAAGCTGATCGAGGCCCTGGACTCTGTCGCGGGCAAGCCGCGCATCCATCTGGACCTCACCGCCGTGGTCCACCTCGACCTCGCATGCCGCAGCCAGGTGGAGGAATTCGCCGAACGACAGCGCAAGGCAGGCGCCGAACACGTGGAACTCCTCCTGCCAGGAACCCCGCCAGAGAAGACGACGGCACCCGACCACAGCCCCCTCGAAGGGGACTTCCCGGCAGGACTGGAACACCCGCAGGGACAGACCGCGCAGTTCCCCGGCCAGACCCCCACACCGGCTGTCGGCCTGATCCCCGGTCAGCAGCACCCGGTCGCGGAGCCATGGCCGCACGCCGGCGCCGGTGGTTGGCAGCACGGCGTCCCGATCCAGACAGCCACGAACTACGCGGTGCTGGACCACGTGGTCTCCAACTACGGCGCCCCGCACGCGGCCTCATACAACGCGGCCTACGGTGCCCCACACCCCGGCAGTTACGACTACGGGCACGCCTACGATCCGCCGGAGGCCAGCCACTGGACCTCCGAGGACGAGCGCGCCGCCGAACGCGCCTACTGGGAAGGAACCCAACAATGAAGCGCCCCGTGCGCCTGCACCCCAGGCACACGACGTGCGCGGGCTGCCAGGCCCAGTGGGACGAACCCGGCGCCCCGAACCACCGCTCGGCCCGTTCCCCCGCCCCCCGTCCGGAAGCCACGAGGGAGGCACGCGGACCCCGCATGATCCCTCGCCAGCAGAGCAACGTCGTCGAGAACAACGGTCTTTTCATGCTGCTGTGCGACCTCCATGCGTTGCTCACCGCACCCGCGCACACAGTAGGACCCGTGGCGAACACGACCGTCCAGCCGACCCACCATCCGGCCACCGGGGTGCTGGCGAAGCCTGTCCCGTTACGTCATCCGTACTGAGTCTGCGTGGAGCAGAAACGTGAGACGGGTGGGGGCGCGGACGGCCTCCGGCTCGCCGGGGCGATGCATCCCACTCGACTGGCTACTGCCGGCACGCTCAGGATGCCGGCAACGCTGATGACACCTCTGCCACCAGCTGATCCTGTACGGCCCAGGCCAGGAGCAGTTCAGCGGCACCTCCACTCTCCAACCCGCCTACACCTCATGCACAACGGTAGGTCTTGCCCGGCCTGATGTCTCGCGAGGGGCGCCGTACGGATCCCGTACGGCGCCCCTCGTACCAGGTGGGCGCCGTGGGAGGTCGACGGCTGGGAGCTGCGGTAGGACGAGATCGGCCGAAGCTACGAGACCGTGACGGGCACCCTCGTGGCGATCACCGATGCCGACCTGGACAACATGCCGCTGCCGACCGCGAAGGCAATCGAGATCGTCGCGTTCGTCCCGGCCGACAGCATCGACCCGGTCCGGATCGGGGCCTCCTACTACCTTGCCGCCGACGGCGTCGGGGCCAAGCCGTACGAGCTCCTGCGCCAGGCACTGCAGCGCAGCAGCAAGGTCGCCGTCGTCAGGTTCGCGATGCGCGACCGCGAGCGCCTGGGCCTTCCGCGCGTCATGGACAAGGTGATCGTCCTGCACGGGCTGCGCTGGCCGTACGAGATCCGCTCCACCGACCAACCACCGCCGGGGGGAGGCGCCGACGCCGGGCGCGGAGTCGGGGCCGTGACGACCGTGGGGGCCGGAACACGGGCACGTGTCGCCCCGCCTGTGAATGCGTGCGGTGGTGGCATCGGATGGGTGTCAGCCGCGACCGGACGGCTGCCCCTGCTCACGTTGCGCAGTGGTAGTGGTCATGGCTGGCACGGAATGACGAAGCTGCTGCCGTGAGGTGCCCGTCGCGAGGACGGCCAGCTGCCATGGGCGTGCCTGTTCACACGTGACGAAGTGCCGTGTCAGTCATGTCGACTTCTATGTCCGGAAGGACGTTTGTGCTGGTCAAAGGTGCTGGGCCCTGCGGCCGGTCGCCGATGTGGACCGGTTGTGGATCGTGGACGGAGCCTTGATCCCGGTCCGCGACCGGCCCCCCTTGAGGGCCCTGACGTGCGAGGCGTCGATGGCGGCGTCATCCATGTCCAGCAGCCCGGCGGCCCGCAACTCGGTCAGCAGGACTTGGTGGATGCGGGGCCACACGCCGGCCTCGGTCCAGTCCCGAAGCCGCCGCCAGGCCGTCACACCACTGCAGCCGAGCTGCCCGGTGGGAACGTCACGCCAGCTCACGCCCTTGCACAACACGTAAACGATGGCCCTCAAGGCGGCACGGTCATCCACCGGCAGCCGCCCGGGATACCGAAGCCGCCTGACCGGCCGCCCCGGCAACAACGGGGCCACACGTTCCCACAGGTCATCAGGCACGAGATCAGCAGACACACCCCAGATCCTCCCGACACCACACCCAACTGCCAAGCCCCGCAACCAATCTCATTCTGAAACGATCAGTTAGACGGTACGCCCGGCCGCCAGGCGGCGTTCCAGCAGGCGAAGGCCGACCATGACTTCGTCGAGCAGGAGCAGGAGCTCAGACCCATACGGAACTGACCCGTGCCATCCACTCGATGACCAAGGAAATCCACCGCCGGCTGGTACCCGAAACGGACCAGGGGAGTTGACCTCTCGAACCGTGAGGGCGTCCGAGGTCCGCACTGCGCGGAAGCGGGCCGGGCGGGCCCAGGTAGGGGGCCGACCGGCCCTGGCCACGCGCCGGCAGCGGGTACAGCCTGGGGGGGACGCCCACGGGACCCTCCTGTACCGGCTTCGACATGGCAAAGGTGTGACGAACATGGGAAAGACCGCAGCAGATCCGTCCCCGATCAAGGTCCCCGCGGCCCGCGGCGACCTCGGACGGCGCGTGACCGCCCGCCGCGAAGAATTGGGCATCACACGCGAAGAACTCGGGCAGCGCGTCGGGGCGGCCGCGTCGTACATCACCTATGTGGAGGAGCGGGCGGCGGCGCCCAGCATGGGCATGCTCGTATGTCTCGCGGACGGCCTCGGCACCACCGTCTCCGAGCTGACCGGGAGAACGACCGACAGTCCGCCCGGCATGGGGACCGCCATGCGTGATTCCGAGCTGACGGTGCTGGGTGAGGCGGAGTGCCACCGCCTGCTCTCCACCCACGGCATCGGCCGGGTCGGGTTCTCGGATCTGGAGGGACTCGCCGTCCTTCCCGTCAACTACGTCGTCCTGGGAGACGAGATCGCGTTCCGCACAGCGGCCAACTCCCGGCTCGCCGAGGCAACCGGGACCGAGGTCGCCTTCGAGGTCGACCACATCGACGACGCGATGCGAGAAGGCTGGAGCGTCATGGCCGTCGGCGAGTTGTCCGGCGTCACGGACGGGGCGCGCGTCAGCCACCTGTTTTCGATCGCCCGCTCGCTTCCCTGGGCCGGCGGCCCCCGCACGCACTGGATGTCCATCACCCCCACTCGGATCAGCGGCCGCCGCGCGCGATCCGGGTGAGCGCGCTACGTGCCGTCGTGTTCGACACCGACGGAGTATTGCTCGACTCGGCACGGCTGCACGCCGCAGCCTGGAAGACCGCATTCGACAGCTGTCTGGGCGCCCGGACCGCGTCCGGGAAGGGGCGGCAGCCACCCTTCGACGCGGATCATGAGTACCGCCAGTGGGTCGACGGCAAGCCCCGGCTGGACGGAGCGGCCGCCTTCTTGGACGCGCGAGGCATCGACCTGCCGGCCGGGGGCCCCGGCAGCGCCCCGGGTACCGACACGGTCTGGGCGGTCGCGGCGCGCAAGGAGAAAGAGTTCGTACGCACGCTGGAGGCCGGGACCGTCGAGGCCTTCCCCATGCCGTTCGGCTCAGATCTCCACGAGCGGTTCACCCAATACGGCCTCCCCGGCACCCGACCCGCCCTACACGCCTACGTTGGCCTGTCCACCGAAGGGGAGGAACCCGAGTTCGGCGAGCGCGGTCAGCGGCGCCGGGTGGAGCCGGTCGCGGCGGGCCTTCGTGTTCCCGATCCAGTTCCCCGTACGGTGCTCCACCCCGTCGGGCAGGACCTCGACCACGCTCCACCCCGGCAGCCCGCTTCGGCCGGTTCGCTGCCGTGCCCTCTCCCGGTGGCTGGAGCAGTTCTTCCGCCTGGACGCGCAGGCGCTCGCCTTGGCCCCGGCGATGCGGCTGGGGTTGGGCGGTGCAGTGGGGCTGTGTGTGGATGCTCGGGGTGTTCCCGACCGAGGGCCTGTCCGTCGTGCCGGCCGCGGTGGTGCGGTTCGCGGCCGAGCAGCTCGACGTCGGGCCAGAGGAGTTCGCCGTGTACGGGGCGCGGCGGCAGAACCGGTACGAGCAGGCGTGGGAGTTCCGGGATGCCTGCGGCTATCGGGTGTTCTCGGCTTCCGAGGACGAGGTCCGTGCGTGTTTGGCGGCGCGGGTGTTGGCGTCGTTGGAGGGGCTGCGGGCGTTGTTCGACCGGGCGGTGGTGTGGCTGGTGACAGTAGGGTGCTGCTGCCGGGGATCACGACGCTGACCCGGCTGGTCGCCGAGGTTCGCGCGAGCGAGAACACTGTCCTGTACCGGACGCTGGACGAGGCCGTCCCGAACGGCCTGCGGCAGACGATGCGCGACCTGCTGAAAGTGCCCGACGGGAAGCGGATCTCGGGACTGGAACGCTTGCGGACACCGCCGATGCGCGTCTCGGGGTCGGCGATGACCGCAGCACTGGAGCGGGCGGGGGAGGTGCAGGGCCTGGGCGCCCGCCTGGTGCCCACGGCGGTGCTGCCGGCGGTCCGGCTGTCGGGGCTCGCCCGGTACGGGATGGGCTCGAAGACGCCGACCCTGCGGGAACTGGAGGAGTCGGAGTCGCGGAAGACGGCGACGTTGCTGGCCACAGTGCAGCATCTGGAGACCGCGACTGTCGAGGACGCCCCGGACCTGTTGGACGTCCTGATGTCCTCGCGGCTGCTGTCGCGGACGGAGCGGGTCGGCAAGCAGGAGAAGCTCAAGTCGTTGCCGAGGCTGCGCAGGGCTGCGGGATGGATCGCGAAGGTGGTCGGCGTGCTCCTGGAGACCGCGCCGGCGGCCGAAACGGGGGAGCTGGTGTCGGTGGTCGACGCGTGGTCGGCGATCGAGAAGGCCGTGCCCCGCGAGAAGCTCGCCGAGGCCCTGGCGGTCATCGCCGAGGTCGTCCCCGACGAGGAGGGCGACGAGGAGGGCGACGAGGACGCGGAGTGGAGGGCCGCGCTCGCCACCCGCTACAGCACCGTGCTCGGCTTCATCCGCCTGCTGGTCGACGTCGTCGACTTCGGCGCCGAGCAGGCCGGCGCCCCGGTGGTGAACGCGCTCAAGCAGCTGCCGCACCTGATCGGCCGCAAGAAGATCGACACCTGCGAGGTCTCCGACACGCTGGTGGGCGGGTCGTGGCGGCGGCAGGTGTTCGCGGCCCCCGGCCTGGAGCCGGGCCTGGCGGACAAGGCCGGCTTGACCAAGTACTGGACCGACAACGCCGGCACGAAGCAGACGTCCAGCCGGCGCCGTACACCAGCCGGTGCCGTACAAGCATTCGTGCAGCACCTCGTGCGGAGGAGAGTGCACCAAAGTTGATGCGGTGACCGGTGTGTGCCGCGAGTCTGTTGCGGTCGGTTTGCGGGGTGACGGAGGGGCGATTGACGGTGCGGTTGGACCCGCATGGACGGCTGGAGTCGATGCCGTTCGATGTTCGTTCGAGTGCGGTGCGATGAGTTTCGCGGGAGATCGAGAAGGAGGCCAGGCCGGATCGCCGTCTGTTCACGACCCTTTTGGGCGAGGTACCGGTCGTGCCGCCGAAGAGAGCGTCGGAGCGCGGGCCGCCACGCAACAGCGGGTCTTGATCTGTCTTCGGGAAGCCTGACCCAGGAGCGCCGCGGAGCGCGGTATCGGTCCTGGTGAACCAGCGCGCCCATAACGCCGGTTCACCGTGGCCCCTGCTCGAGGCCAGCCGTATCCCGGCCGTCTCCTTCAGGATGCGCTCACGATACGAGGTCGGTCACCAGCCCCTCGAACGCGTCCCGTCCCGCCGCTGTCCAGCTGCACACGAACTTCCACCGAGGTTGAGCGAACCGTGAACCAACCCACCATCTGCAATCGGCAGTGGGACCGGGCAGAATGCCGTGCACGCGCCTGGGCCGACCGCATGGGGTTGCTCACGACCCCGGACGATAAGCGGCGTCTGGAGAGGATGGGGCAGGGAAGGATGGCCGGCTTCGTCGCTCCCTGGGCGGACCATGCCGAACTCGAACTCCTCGCACAGTGGGGTGCCTTCATCGCGTTGGTCGACGACAGCATCGACCGTGGACCGGGCAGCGGCAGTCAATCGCACGTGCGGGCCCTCATGGACTCCCTTGTCTCCGTGGTGGACGGGTCGGCCACCACATCCGATCTGTCCGTTCCTGCGGTGCGGGCGATCGTGGACCTGTGGAACCGCTCGACACCGGCCACCAGCCCGCAATGGGCAAGGCGATTCGCCGCCCGCTACCGCGACTTCGCCGACGCCACCTGTGAAGAAGCCCTGCTGCGCACCAGGCGCACTCCCCTTGCACTGTCCCGCTACGTGGAGATGCGCCGGCACACCATCACGGTGCTGCCGATGCTCGCTCTGGTGGAGCGCGGGCTGTCCGGCGAGGAGAGCGGCCTGGAGAGTCTGCGCGAGGCCACCGCGGATCTCGTCGCGTGGACCAACGACCTGGCATCGGCGGAACGGGAATCCGCTGAAGGAACGGACAACCTCGTCTCGATCCTCGCGCGCGAACGCCGGTGCACCCACCACGAGGCTGCCGCGATCGCCCGCACGATGATCAGCGAACGCATGGACGCCTTCGACTCGGCAGTGGCAACCGCACTCGCTCAAGGCCCGCACGGTGCAGGTCTGAGGGTACGAGTCGATCGGATCCGCTCCTTCCTCGACGGGGCCCTGGCCTGGCAGGGAGAAACGCGACGCAACGACCCCGAGGCAGCAGCCCCCGACGCCGCCCGACCGGCAGGGCCAGAGCGGGCCGGCAACGATCCTCCGCCCTTCGCCCCGGCCACCGGATGGCTCGGCCCCTGGCTCGGCCCCTGGCGGGGCCCCTGTCAGGCACCGACAGACGCGCCGAGGAGCGTCGACCGCCTCACCCGGCGTCTTTCGCTGGCCGTCTCGCCCACAGGAGCGGTGACGGACCGGTGTGCCAGCCGGGTACTTGAATCGGCACTGTTCCTTGCCCTCCTGCGCGCCGCACGGACACACGAGCCCCAGCAGGAACAGCTGACCTTGTTCCTGCGCTCACGCCGGGTGGGCGCGGATCCCGTCGACGCCCTCTTGATCGATGCCTGTCTCCACCCCGCCGAAACAGCGGGACGGGCAGGCCCGGCCGTCGCGGAGCTCTCCGGCCGGCTGAACCGCGGTACCGGCGGGCGCGGCCGGTTCAAAGCCGCCATGATGCGGACCGTGCTTCACCTGCTGTGCGACGCCCCCCTGACGGACGACGATCTCCTGCCGTCGATGCCGCCGGACCGGATCACGACGTACACCGATGTCAATCTTCTCGCCATCCGAATGATCTGCGCCCTGGCGACAGGCCACCCGCACATGGTGACCGGAGCCGAACGCAACCGGCTGGTCGACTCGCTGGACTCCGGCCGCAACCGGCTGTTCTGGGAGGCCGGCGCCACCACCCACCTGCTCGCCCTGCACGCCGTTCGTGGCTTCCGCCCCGGCCACCCGGTGGTGGACGACGGCATTCTGAGGATGACCCTGGCTCAGAACCGCGACGGAGGGCTGCCATTTCTCGACAGCCAGGACCTCTGGCTCACAGCCGTCGCCGGACTGGCCTTCCTTGCCGATGACCGGCTGCGCCCGCTCACGGGCCGGATGGCAGAGTTCGTCGCCTCCTGGCAGGCGCCCGACGGTGGCTGGCCGTTCGCCAGCGCCATGTCCCAGACAGACCTCGACACCACCACCCGCTGCATGGAGTTCCTCCAGGCTGGTGCCCCCGAGCGCTATGCCTCCCACTTGCGACGGGCTACCCGGTACTTGGAAGCCATGGGCGGGCCGGACGGCGGCTTCCCGACCTGGGTCAGCGGCGACGCGCCCGACCTGGACATGACCGCCGGGGCCCTGCTCGCACTTGCCCCCACCGGATGGCACCACACAATGCTCATCAAGTCCGCCGGGTTCGTCCTCGATACCCAGCGACCTGACGGAACCTTCGAGCGCAGCTGGACGATCAGCGAGTCCAGCGGGATCCTCCGCGCGCTCAACGCCCTGCACGCGGTTCCACAGCCGTCGGTTTCCCTCGCTGCCCGGATCACCGAGGCGACCGCGCGGGCAGTGTCACACCTGACTGCTGCGCAGAACGCCGACGGAGGCTGGGGACGGCAGAACAACGACCCCAGCGACGTGCTGTCGACGGCACAGGCAGTGCCCGTCCTGGCCCGCCACGGCAACCACGCGTGCGCCCGCCACGGGATCAGCTACCTCCTGGCCCACCAGGACTCCGACGGCGGATTCACCTCCGTGCCCGACCAGACGGGCCCGCGCCCGCTGCCGTTCGACTTTCCGGTCCTGGCTCCCCTCTATACCCTGCCGGCCCTCCTCACCGCCGCCTCGCTCACCCAGGATCCGCCCGCCCCGTCGCCGGGCTCCGCGCCCCACCGAAGGATCCCGTCCGGCGGCCGAGCCCCGAGCACCGTGGACTGGTCGGCCCTCGACGCCAGGATGAGTGGAACGCTGCTGGAGCCTCACGACGCCCGCTACGAGCAGGCAAGGCTCGTGGTCAACCAGCGCTACGACGACGTGCGCCCGCAAGCCGTGGCCTACCCGGCCACAGCCGAGGACGTCGCCGCGTGCGTGACCTTCGCACGCGAGCGCGGCGTGCAGCTGACGATTCGTTCCGGCGGCCACAGCTACGCGGGGTACTCCACCGGTCCCGGCCTCGTGGTCCACCTGCGCGAACTGAACTCGATCAGGGTGGGCGACGGCCGGGTCAGGCTGGGTGCCGGAACGCTGGGGATGGCGGCTCACATGGCCTTGGCCGCATCCGGAGCGGGCCTGCCGCTGGGGCGCTGCCCCTCCATCGGGGTGGCCGGAGCGACCCTGGGCGGCGGCCTGAGCGCCTTCACCCGGTCCTGGGGCCTGGCCATCGACCACCTCACGGGTGTGGACATCGTCACCGCGGACGGGCGGCTCCGCAGCGTCGACGCTCATTCCTCCGGTGCCGACCGCGATCTCCACTGGGCCATGTTGGGGGGCGGCGGAGGCAACTTCGGCGTGGTCACCGCACTCGACTACACCACCGTCGACATCAGCGACATGGCCTTCACCAGCATCGTCATGCGCTGGCCCATGAAGGACATGGCCGCCCTCATCCAGGGCTGGACGGCCTGGAACGCCGACCCGAACCTGCCGCGCGAACTGCGCACCGCCATCGAACAGCTCAGCGACAGAGGCGCGCCCTCCGAACTCGTCGTCACCGGAACCTTCATCGGCACCCCCCGCGAAGTACAGCCGCTCCTGGACAGCCTGGTCACCGCCGTCGGCAGGCCCGAGAGCGACCGCGTCACCCACCCCGTCAGCTACGTCCAGGCGGCAGCCGAACCGGAGCGCTGGGGCGGGGGAACCTTCGGGCCCCGCGTTGCCTTCGCGGCCAAGTCGCAGATCGTCCGCCGGCCCATGACCCCGGCGGCAGCCGAAGACATGGTCGCCGCGGTCAACCGGCTCCACCGGCTGGGCGGCGTCACCGGAGCCGGAGGGCTGCTCATCGACTCCCTGGGCGGGGCGGTCAACGACGTGGCTCCGGATGCCACCGCCTTCCCTCACCGGTCGGCGGTCGGTGTCGTCCAGTACCACTCCTACTGGCACGAATTCACCCCACAGCCCCACATCGAACAGCGTCTGCAGTGGCTCCGTGACATCCACAACACCATGCACCCCCACCTGGGCACCGGTGGCTACGTGAACGGCATGGACCCCGAACTCGACGAATGGGAAAGCGCCTATCACGGCGACAACCACCCCCGCCTGCAACGCGTCAAGGCCGCAGTGGACCCGGACCGGTTCTTCACCCAGCCCCGGGCCATCACCCCTGCCACGACGCCCTCCACCGGTACGGTCACGACACCCACCGGATCGCGCCCCACCGTCCGGGCTCATGGTCAGCGCACCGACGCGGAGCTCACCCGGCTGGCACGAAGGCTTCGCGGGCGGCTCCTGCGCCCGGGGGACCCCGACTACGACAAAGCCCGAGTGCTGCACAACCAGCGCTACGACGTCGTCATGCCCGCAGCAATCGCCCGCATCGTAGACGAGGACGACGCCGCGGCGTGCCTCGCCTACGCCGCCGAGACCGGCACAGCGACTGCCGTCCGCGCAGGTGGCCACAACTACGCAGGCTTCTCCACCACCCCGGGGCTGGTGATCGATGTCGCCGCCCTGAACAGCATCACCGTCTCACGTGACAGGGTGCGCCTGGGCGCCGGTGTCAGCAGCACGAGCGCCGGACAGGCCCTCGCACGCTCCGGCCTGGCGATCGCAGCAGGACGGTGGGGGTCGGTCGGGGTCGCCGGCTTGACCCTCGGCGGTGGCAAGAGTGCCTTCACCCGCGCTTGGGGACTGTCCTGCGACCGGCTCATCGGAGCGACCATCGTCACCCCGGACGGACGCACGCGTCACCTCACCTGCGCACCCGAGGATCCCGACCGCGAACTGTTCTGGGCCCTGCGTGGCGCGGGCGGAGGCAACTTCGGCGTCGTCACGGCCCTGGACTTCCAACCGGTCGACATCACCGGCCTTTCGTTCGCGCACTTCCAGGTCCAGTGGGCGCACGCCGATATGGCGAGCGCGCTGCGCGGATGGCAGCATTGGATCACCGACCCCCGTACACCGCGCGAGGTCTCCTGCGACGTACGGATCCTGCTCGACGGCAGCGGGCCCTCCCAACCCATCGTGCACGGCGCCTGGATCGGCGGCACCCCCTCGCTTCTCCGCGAGATCGACCGCCTGATCGCAGCCGTCGGACGCCCGCCGAAACGGATCACCATCACGCCCGGCAGCTACGTCGAATCCGCCATGGTCACCGACCACCCCCTGCGCGACGGCGCGACCCACTCCGAATCCGCCTGGCCCGCCCCTGCCTTCACAGACCCGGGGGCCCGCAACGACTCGGGTGGCGCCCCCGGCGGCGATGACCGGATGGCCTGGGCCGGGAAGTCGCACATCGTCCGTGCACCCATGACCGAAGCCGCCACCGCCATCCTGATCGCAGGCATCGACGACCTCCACCGGCTGGGCGCCACCGGCGGCTTCTACCTCGACTCCCTGGGAGGCGCCGTGGCCGACATGACCAGCAGCGCGACGGCGTTTCCACACCGAAACGCCCTGGCAGTCCTTCAATACATCACCACATGGTCCCGGACATGCCCGCACTCCGACTCCGCCGCCCGGCTGGATTCGATGCGGAACACCCACGCAGCCATGCAGATGCACCTGGGCCCCGGAGCCTACGTCAACGACACAGATCCCGAACTCCTTGGCTGGGAACACGCCTATTACGCCGACAACTACCCCCGGCTACAGAAGGTCAAGGCGACCTACGACCCCGACCAGGTGCTCGACTTCCCCCAGGCCGTCCGAGCCTCCTCCCTGCCGGCCTTCCCCACTCAGCTACAGGCCACAGCCGACACCCGCTCCACAGACGGACCCCCGCGGCACCATTCAAATTGACAGCACCACATGCTCACAGGACCACCGTGACCGGTGACCTCGATTCGCCTGTACATACGAGGAGAGGGATACCGCGCAAGAAGCCCGGCCGCCGCTGCGGTACCTGTGTGGGAGGCTGCCAGGCCGTGGGCGCCGCCCGCGAGTACGAACGCGAAGCGGTCCTGGGGCCGCTGACCGAGGCCTGGACGTGCCCCGGAACCTGGACCTCGTCGCCGTGGCGAAGGTGCTGGAGCAGTTCGGCTACCTCCACCTCGGCCGCGCCCGTGTCCCACGCCCGTGTTCCGCGTCTTCCCGGCGGCAGGCCGTACCGGCCAGGGGCGCGGGGCGCACGCGGTGACGGGGGCGGCTCCCACGCCCGGACGCCGTAGGCGGGGCCCCGGGCGTTGGCGGACCGGGTACGGGCGGCTTGGTGGGCGCTGTCGGACCGGGACCGGATCGCTGTCGAGGGACTGCTGCCGGCCGGCGCGCTGTTCGCGGCCGCCCGGCGGGCGGACCACCTCGGGCTGGCGCAGGCGGACTTCGTCCTGTCGGTTCTGGCCGGCACGGCGGGCGTCGCCGCCTTGTACCGGGGAGCCGTCCACCGGCCGCGGTCCGTCCCGCCTGCGGCCGGTTCGCTGATGGCGCCCTCGGAGGAAGTACAGCGGCACGCCGCCCGCGAGGCGGGCACCTGACCGGGGGAGAACCGTGACGGAGAGGGGCGGATGGATGGTGATGACGGGCAGGCAGCGCCGGACCGGCGTGAGCGTGCCGGCGGGGACCGGGCCGGCCGCGACCAGCCCTCGGGGCGCGTATGCGTGCCGGCAGATCGGCTGCCACGGATCGCACGTTCGCAGGATGCTCGGGCGGCGGGTTCTGGAACGGCCGCCGCGATGCGTTGGTGGGTCGGCGGGTGACGAGGCGTGCCCCGAGGAGGGTCGTCGGGACACGGCTCCGTGTCGGGGTGCGGCCGGCGGTGACGGCCCGCACGATCGCCGACCTCACCGCCGCCGGAGTCCTGCTCCGCCCCGGCGGCCCGGCGGACGCCCCGACCGTCCACGCCGACCAGCTCGCCGCCCTCGGCCGCCGCCGCGACCTCCCCAGCCTCCTCGACCGCCACACCCACTACGGCCCCGACCAGATCGCGTGCGCCTCGGACTGCGCCGTAGCGACGTCGATCACCTCGTCCGCCTCGACCTGCTGCGGCGGGCCCGCACGGTAGCCGTCGACTTCGGAAAGGCCCGGGCGGGGAAGTTGACGTGCCGCTCTTCCGGGGCCTGGACGTGGCCCTGCTCCCGCTGCTGCGACCCGAACTCGGCTGGCCGCCCATGCGGGTGCTGGGGTCGGGTGCGCGGTCCCCGCTCTCCCGCCTGCTGCCCGAGGCGGGCGACGACGCTGTCACGGCGGCGGTGGTGGCGAGGATCGCCGGCGTGGGCCGTGCGACGGTGACGGCCTGGCGGCGCCGCCACACCGACTTCCCCACCCCGACCGGCGGCACGCCCAAATCCCCGGTCTTCGACCGTCGAGCGGTCGGCGAATGGCTCCTCGACCACGGCAAGATCACCCTCACCGAAGCCGTGCCCGCCGCCCGCCTGGTTCTGCACACCGGTCTGGGGGTCGACCTGCGCGCCGACGGCCTCACGACCGCAGATGCGGGCGATGTTCACCGCCTGGTGGGGCTTCGCCGAGCCGGCCTGCGCGGACCGCGTTCAGCGCGACCCACGTCAACGTCCTGGCGGCTTGGACCGCCTTCGGGGGCCGGCTGTGCCGGGTCGAGCTGTCGTGGTCGGGGCCGTGCGCCCGCCCTCAGGTGTGCCAGCACTCCCGACCGTTCGCCGGGCCGGCCGTGGGGACGGCGGGCTGCTCGTGCGCGGAAGCGGAGTGCGGGCAGCTCCTGGTGGACCACAGCGGTTGTACGCATCACGGGTTCCGGCGGGCCCGCCCGCAATGGAACACCATCGCGCGGGCGACGTCCGCTGCCGCGAACTCACGGCAGCCCGCGAGGCGTAGGGCGTTGATGCCCGCCGGGGCCGGGCTACTCGTTCCCCGGTCTCTGACGGCCGACGGTGGATCCGGGCGGTGTGTTCTGCCCCGGCCTGCGGCCGGGTAACCCTCTTCGCGTTCGATTTTCTCCTCACGGAACAGCCGTATTCCTCCTCGCAGAGTACACAGAAATCTGTGCTGGCTGGAGTAGACATTCGCTGATCCTGTGGTTATGGTTTCTCTCGTAGCCCAGTCAAGAAGGGCCTGGCAGAGACGAACTGCCGGGCAGCAGTACCCGTAGTTGCAGTTCAGCAGTGTGGTGCGGTCGCGGAGTGTCGAAGCCAGGTTTTGTGCAGGATGGCGACGGGACTGGCGGCCGGACCGGGTGGCCCGCGGTGATCAGGGGCCGCCGCCCAGGCGGTAACTCAGCAGTGAAGTGGAGTGGTACCTCGGTGAAGGCGTCGGCTGCGGGCGCGCGCATCGGGAGGTTCGGCAGTGGGGTTCCAAGCCAGAGCGGACGCAGGATGGGCGACGGGGCTGGCTGCCGAAAGCGTGGCGCTCGGTCAGGCCACGAGCAGTACAAGAAGTTCGCAGTATCAGCGGTATCGAGTGGAGCAGTACCCGCAGTTCGCAGTACCGCAGTTCCCTGTAGGTATGTAGTTGATCATCCGAGGGATGAACGGAGGGGTTGAGACGCCATCTGGATCGCCCGGACGCCACGCGAGTTCGGGCACCGCAGGACATCGTGAGTGAGGTGGTCTCCGGTCAAGCACCGCGATCCCCGCACACCCGGCGCAGCTCAGGTCGGGTAGGCGGAACAAGTAGGCCGGCGCACTATCAGGGCCGGCAGGTGGTGAAGCAGTTCCTTCGGGGCCCTGGTGCCAGTACGCACCAGGGCCCCTCCACGCGTTCCACAACCACGTAAGAGGTGTCGATGACAGCAGAAAACCCGACCGGCCCCCTCGGCGGTCACCTTGACGACGATGATTTCCCCGCCTACACGATGGGCCGGGCCGCCGAAATGCTCGGTACCACCCAGGCCTTCCTCCGCGCGATCGGCGAGGCCCGCCTGATCACCCCGCTCCGCTCGCCCGGCGGACACCGACGCTACTCCCGCTACCAGCTGCGCATCGCGGCCCGCGCCCGGGAACTCGTCGACCAGGGCACCCCCGTCGACGCGGCCTGCCGGATCGTGGTCCTGGAGGACCAGCTTCAGGAAGCGCAGCGCATCAACGCCGAGTTCCGCCGCACTTCCGGATCGACGAACCCACCGGCAGCGGCCTGATGAGGGCAGAGGCGAAACGCCACACGCCCACGGGCCCGCAGACGCTGACGGGCCATGAGCCGGCGGATCCGCGGAAGCCGGGCACGATCCCATCTCCTCGGCGGGCCGACCGCACGGTGTTCCTCGCCGGCCGCGACGGCTTGATCCGTCTCACCGGCGAACTCGACCTGGCGAGCGCCCCGGCCGTTCGCGACGCGGTCCGCGAGTGCCTGGAGAGCCGCCCCGCTCTGCTGCGCATCGATGTCAGTGGCGTCTCGTTCTGCGACTGCGCGGGTCTGGGGGCCTTGTTGTGGGCGAGGTCCGAGGCGGCCCGTGCCGGGGCCGGTTTTCACCTCGGCGGCCCGTTCCAGCCCGCCGTGGCTCGGGTCCTGGAGGCCACCGGCACCACCACCCATCTCGGCCCGACGCTCCAGCGCGGCCGAACGGAACCGCGGGCGGCGGGAAGAACGCGGCGTGCTGTGGCCTGCGACAGTGCCCGCCGTGGTGGAGTAACCGGCCCGGTGGTTGCGCGTTGAACGGGATATGACCACGACGGTGCGGACCACCCCGGCCATCACCGGGCGGGAGCACGGAGATGAGGTTTCCCGCCCCGACCTGCGGCCGATCTACGCCGCGCCCGCCCGCGAGCGACGGGCCGCCGGTTGCCTCGTCCCCGGCCCGCGCGACGAGCAACGAGCCGCCTCCTTCCCGCCGCCGCCCTTGCGCCCGCTTCCGACCCACCCCCCTTTGCGTGGTGTCCGCGTCCCGAGCCCGGACAGCACCCCCGGAACCTGTCGGACAGGCGGGCACCACGGTGGGGCCCACCGCTCCGGCAGTCCCCACTGTGCCGTCATCGACTCAGTGCAGCCGAGTCCGCGACCACCGGACGTCCGTCGGGGGCCCCCGAGCCGCTCGCCGCTGTTGCCGGCCGGTGTCGGGGGCTGCTTGGCCGAACTACGCCTCGGGTAGACCACGTTCCTGGCGAGCGCCGCCGGGACACCGGGAACGCCCGGAGGGGGGACAAGGCCGTGTGTGTGAGGCCGGGATCTCGTTGATGGGTTTTGGCAATGGCTGGTGATTCCGCCGGCCGGCGGAGAGCGCTACTCGAACTGCCCGGGCCGGAGGACGACGCGACGTGAGGCTCACGTCATCCGGGTGCCCTGGCGTACGCATTCGATGAGGTAGTCCCCGGTGTCGGCATCGATGGTGACACCGTGGGCCTCGCTGTGGAATCCGGGGAAGGCCCGGTCGAACGCCTCCAGCGCGGACAGGTAGCGCAGGACCGGGCCGCCCGGTGCGCCGAGCGCTTCTCCGGGCATCAGGACGGGGATCCCCGGGGGAGTCACGGTCACCATGGCCGCTGCCACCCTGCCGGCGGCCTGGGCGAGGGGGAGCCGTTCCGTGCCGCCCCGGATCAGCTGCCGATAGCACGCCTGGGGCGGGACGACGGGTTCCGGCAGCTGCTGGAAGGCGGTGTCCAGGGCGTCGATCAGTTCCGCCCGGGTGAGGTGTTCGTGCATGTCCTGGCACAGACCGCGCAGTGTCGTGCCGCTGTAGCGCTGCGGGTAGCGCTCGACGAGGTCCGGCAGTACTTGGCGCAGCGGGGTGTCGGCGTCATGGAGGGCCTTGAAGTCCATGAGGGCATCCATCAGGGTGCCCCACTTGCCCTTGGTGATGCCCATGGAGAACAGGACGAGGGTGGTGTAGGTGTCGGTCTTCTCCACGACGATGCCGCGGCCGGCCAGGTACGCGGTGAGGATGCGGGCGGGGATGCCCCAGGAGTCCGCCTCGCCGCGCGCATTGACGCCGGGGCAGGTCAGCGTCACCTTGATGGGGTCCAGCAGGCACTGGCCCTCGCTGAGTCCCTCGAAGCCGTGCCAGTCCGCCTCCGGGACGAGCTCCCAGCAGCGGGGGTCGGAGGCCAGGAGTGCCGGGGAGGCGTCTGCGAAGGCGACGGTGGTCCCGTCGGCCGGGTCGGTGACGGTGTCTGGTTGCCAGACGCCGAAGAACCACGGCAGTCGGTCCCCGGCCTCCGCGATCCGCCGTGCGGTACGGACGAGGGCCTGCCGGAACCGCACGGCCTCGGTCACCGCCTCGTTCACCAGCCACTCGCCCTGCGGTCCGTCCATCATCGCCGCGGCCACGTCCAGCGAGGCGATCACCGGGTACAGCGCCGAGGTGGTGCCGTGCATCATGAACGTCTCGTTGAACCGGTGGTGCTCGACCGGCGCTCGGGGCGAGGACTTCACGTGGACCATGGCGCTCTGCGACAGGGCGGCCAGCAGCTTGTGCGTCGACTGGGTCGCGAAGACCGTGGGACGCTCGTCGCCCTCGAAGGTGTCCGGCCCCACGGCCATGCCGTAACGGCCCGCGTAGAGCGAGTGGAAACGCGCATAGGCGAACCACGCCTCGTCGAAGTGCAGACGGGGCGTACTGGGAGCCAGGGCGCGCGCCGTCTCCACGGTGTCGTAGCACAGGCCGTCGTACGTCGAGTTCGTGATCACCGCGTACTGGGCCTGGGGCGATACCGCGCCAGGCGTCAGCGGGTGGGCTGCGATCCGGGCGGCGACCGCGGCGGGCGCCGTCTCGCGCGCCGGGAGCGGTCCGGCCAGCCCGTATCCGTTGCGGGTCGGGACGAGGTAGACCGGGCGCGCACCCGAGATCACCAGCCCGTGCAGCACCGACTTGTGACAGTTGCGGTCCACGAGGGCGATCTCGTCGGCGGTGACGCAGTAGTGGCCGACCATGCGGTCCGCGGTGGAGTCGCCGTGGAGCACGAAGTACGTACGGTCGGCGCCGAAGACGCGGGCGGCGTTGCGCTCGGCGTCCCCGATGGGGCCGCTGTGCTCGAAGAGGGAGCCCAGTTCCTCCACCGAGATCGACAGATCGGTGCGGAAGAGCCGCTCACCGTAGTAGTCGAAGAAGGCCCGACCCACGGGCGACTTCAAGAAGGCCACGCCGCCCGAGTGTGCCGGGGTGTGCCAGGAGTACTCGTGGGCGTCGTCGAACCGACGCAGCGCTTTGAAGAACGGCGGCAGGACGGAGTCGCCGTACTCCCGGGCGGCGTTGAAGACCCGGCCCGCGATGAAGGACGGCGTGTCCTCCAGCGGCCAGATGTATCCGACGGCGGTCTCCGCCACCCACAGGGGTAGCCGGTCCAGGCCGTGGTCCGACTCCTCGCTCATGACGACGAAGACGGGCAGGGCCGTGAAACGGCGGGTGATCTGGCGCAAGACGGCCGCTCCCCGGCCGTCGCCGTCCTCGCCGGTCTCGGACGGCAGGTCCCAGGCGACGACCGCGGCCGACAGGCCCGCCTCCGTACGCAGGGCGGCACAGGCCGCCTCAACGGTCCGAGCCCACCGCACCTCCAGGCCGCGATTCTCCAACTCCTTGCCGATCCTGCGCAGTTGGTCACCGCCGACACCCCGACCCAAGGGGTCCTCGCGCAAAGCCAGCAGGACACTACCGTTCGCCATGACACTCTCCACGTGCGTCTACCCATCCCGACCTGCCAAGCATCGAGTTCAAACACCACGGACCGGGTCGAAATCCGGCGACCCTCACCCGTTCGGCAGGGGCGCACGGCAGGGCGCCCCCGCGTTCCACCGACCTAAGGCCGAGCGAACGACGGCTCGCAGGTCTGGTTGTCCGTCATCAGGGTCGGGCGCCGCCGGGCCTCTTCCGCGCCCATGCGACTCCGGGCGCATCGCCGTAACCGAGCGGGGCAACGGTCCGTGCTGTCACCCGAGGGCACAGCCCAGGCGGGTCCTGACCCCGGAGGTTGAACACGTCGATGCGGCACTCCAGCCCCATGACGCCTCGTTCGACCGCGCAGGTTACCCTCTGCGGCCGTTCCCCGGCGTGGGCGACGGTGATGCCGGAGCGGCCGATGCGGCACACTTCACGCCGTGAACGAGGTGGGCGGCGGGCCCAGCAGCCAATTGCCCGGCGCATCGGGCGATTCGCTGGTGAAGTACTCCAGCACCGCCGCATGGATCTCGTTGTGCTCCGGCGTTCCGCTCCCGTCACGGTCCAGCATCCGGTAGGCCGCGGTCAGGTCGCGCTCCGAGGTGAGCCCGAAGGCAGCGGAGAGCAGCACCCGGTACTCGCGCTCGGACACCTGGTCGTCGCCGTCGGTATCCGCGATGTCCACCAGCGCGCAGCACAGCCGGTTCAGCGAGGCTCGGAAGGAGCGGGCGTTCTCTCGTGCCGCCGCCAGCAGTTGCGCGGCGAAGGCGTCGCGGTCCAGTTCGCCCCGGCCGCTCGGGTCGTGCAGGGTAGGGGTCCCCTGTCATGTGTGGTCGAGCGGTAGGCCAGCAGTCTGGCCCGGAGGTAGCGGGCGCAGCCCCGTCACTCCATGACGATCCCGGATTGCTGTCCGGATTCAGCCGTCCGGGTCACCACGTCACAGCACCCGCACATCGGATCACGGCCCGCCGGAACTGACTTCGAACGAGCTGTCCTGGTCAGGGCTCGGGCGGTGTTCACCCTTCCTTCGCGGGGCCCTGCCGCCTGCCGGCCCCGCTCCCGCCGGCTGTTCCCCGCCCGTGGTGGCGTTCGTTTTCCTCAGCGGATCTCACACGAAAACCTATGGTGGCCGGAGTAGACATTGGGTGCTGGTGTGGTTATGGTTTCTCTCGTAGCCCAGTCAAGAAGGGCCCGGCAGAGACGAACTGGCGGGCAACAGAAAAGGTTGTTGCAGTTCAGCAGTGCGGTGCGGTGGTGGAGTGTCGAAGCCAGGTTTTGTGCAGGATGGGCGACGGGACTGATCACCGGACCGGGTGGCCCGCAGTCGTCAGGGGCCACCGGGAGCATTACCGCAGTGGTGCAGTAACAGAAGTCCGCAGTACCTCGGTCAGGGCGTCGAAGGTGGGCGTCCGGACCGGGAGGTTCGGCAGTGGGGTTCCAAGCCAGAGCAGATGCAGGATGGGCGACGGGGCCGGCTGCCGAAGCGTGGTGCTTGGTCAGGCCACGAGCAGTTCGCAGTACCAGCAGTTGCAGTACCGCAGTAAGAGCAGTACCCGTTTGGTAAGTAAGTGATCCCAGAGGGATGAACGGAGGAGTTGAGGCGCCATCAGGATCGCCCGGACGCCACGCGAGTCCGGGTACCGCAGGACATCGTTTGTGAGGTGGTCTCCGGTCGAGCAACCGCGATCCCCGCACCCCCGGCAGCATTCCGGTCGGGTAGGCGGAACAAGAAGGCCGGCGCAGTTCCAGGGCCGGTAGATGGTGTAGCAGTTCCTTCGGGGCCCGGGTGCCATCAGGCGCCCGGGCCCCTCCGCATGGTTCACAGAGAGGTGAAATGACCGCAGGCGACATGCTCGACCGTCTCGACGACGACGATTTCCCCGCCTACACGATGGGCCGGGCCGCCGACATGCTCGGCACCACCCAGAGCTTCCTGCGCGCGATCGGCGAGGCTCGCCTGATCACCCCGCTGCGCTCCGCCGGCGGGCACCGGCGTTACTCCCGCTACCAGCTGCGCATCGCCGCCCGCGCCCGGCAACTCGTCGACCGGGGAACCCCTATCGAGGCGGCCTGCCGGATCGTGATCCTCGAGGACCAGCTCCAGGAAGCACGGCGCGTCAACGCGGAGCACCGGCAAGTCGCCACCGCGGCGCCGGCGCGACCCCGGGCCGCGGCCTGACCCGAGTCACCCCGACGCACCCTCATGAGCCGATGTGGAGAACCCCCGCATGGGCTCTTCCACATCCCCCGCCCATCCAGACCCCTGTACCCGATCAAGGAAAGCCCGTGGAACAAGACGTCCTGACACTCCCGGACGAAGGTGACGGCGTCCGCGTGATCGCGTGCTCCGGAGAGTTCGACCAGGACACCCTCGAGCCGCTGCGACAGGCCTACGCACCGGCCGTCGCCGACCCGGCAATCCGACGGATCGTCCTGGACGTCAGCCGTATCACCTTCGCCGACTCCTCCATGCTCAACACCATGTTCCACCTGCTACGCACCGGCCGTCTGGTCCTGGCCGGCCCGCTGCCGCGTTCCTTGGCCCGGGTCCTGGAGATAACCCAGGCCGGCCCGCTGTTCCCGACGGCCGGCAGTGTGGAAGAGGCCCGCACCCTGTAGCGGGCCCCGCCCTCCTGCCTTCGCGGGCACGCAGTGCTCGCCCCGGCCCCCTCACGCCGGGACCGGAGCGGAACTTCGCCCGGCTTTGCCCCGTGCCGCCGCACTCATGCCGGCATCGCAGTGGTGTGACGTTGTTCATGGGGTGGGCTTGGCTGTCCAGCGGCGGGTACACCAGGTGGGACGTCTTCGTCCGAGGGGAAGCTGGAAACCTTCCGGGCTGACTCTTATGAAGTGCGGATCCTGTGGAGGCTGCTGTGACGGATGACCGGTTCGGGTTGGCTGATGTGCTGGCCGGGGCGGAGGCGGCCGCGCCGGTGGACTCCCTCAATATCGTCGCCCACAACCTGCGGGACCGATTCGGTGCCCGATATGTGTCATTTCTGTTCGTCGACATCGTTGGCCGGCGCATGCTGCGCGTTCACGACACCTTGGGCGCGGATCCGGACGATCGCGCCGAGCGGATTCCCCTGGTCGACAGCGGCGTCTACGACGAGGTCCTGCGCACGCAGCAGCTGGTGCGGGCCCCGGCCGGCGATGACGGGCAGCGGGTCCTGGCCCCGGTGACGAACCGCGGCGACACCGTCGGAGTTCTGGAGCTGTTCCTCACCACCGACGTCACCGACGATGTCCTGGCGCAGGTGGAGGAGGCCGCGCACGCGCTGGCGTACATCATCGTCACCGACCGCCGATTCACCGACCTCTACCACTGGGGCAACCGCACCACCACGGTCAGCGTCGCCGCCGAGATCCAGCGCCAGCTCCTGCCCTCCGCCGCCGCGTGCGAAGCCCCCCAGTTCACCCTCGCCGGCGCCCTCGTCCCGGCGGCCACCGTCGCCGGCGACACCTACGATTACAGCCTCGATGCCGACACTCTGCACCTGTCCATCACCGACGCCATGGGCCACGACGTCCACGCCTCGCTGATGGCCACCCTCCTGGTCAACGCATCCCGCGGCGCCCGCCGAGCCGGCCAAGACCTCGCCGAACAGGCACGCCAGAGCCACCAGGCCCTCCTCGACCACGGCCACCGCACCTTCGTCACCGGCCAAATGCTGCGCATCGCCCTCGACGGAAGCGGCACCCAGCTCGTCAACGCCGGCCATCCCAAGCCGCTGAGACTGCGCGACGGCACCGTCACCGAACTCGCCCTGGCCGTGGACATGCCTTTCGGCTTCGGTGACCATCCGGGCATCTATCAGGTCCAGGACCTCGACCTGCAACCCGGCGATCGCCTCCTGCTCCACACCGACGGCATGCAGGACCGCGAAGCCGAAACGGTCGACCTGCCCGGCCTCCTGCGCAAGACCACCGCCGAGCACCCCCGTGAGGTCGTGCGCGCTCTGGTCGGAGCGGTCACCGACGCCTACGACAGCCGGCCGCCGAGAGACGACGCGACCGTTCTCTGCCTGGACTGGCACGGCCCCCGCACCGAAATCTCCCCGAAGGCCCTCGACCTCTGATGCGGGGCCTGCCGCAGGATGCCCGGACGCCGAGATGGCATCCTGATCACCAACACCGCCGCCGAACGGGCCGGAGGGCTTGACAACGGGAGGCAGGGCAGGTGATCAGGGTATGAGCACGCCCCCAGCAGCTGACGGCACGCTCGGCCCGTACCGCGCTCGGGGCGGCGACCAGCCGGCCGTCACGACGTCGGCCGCCGCCCGCCGTCACGTCGGCGAGATCCTGGAACGCGCGGGCATCCCCCTGACAGTGTCTTGCCGCAGACGCCCTCCTCGTCACCACCGAGCTCGTCACCAACGCGATCCGCCACGGCGGCGGCATCACCCTCTTCCACACCGACATCACCGACGGCGCCCTGCGCGTCCTCGTCGGCGACGCCAGTACGCGCACACCGTCCTCCCACGGCCGTGACCCCGCCCGGTCCGGCGGATACGGGTGGCCGCTAATCCAGCGACTGGCCGAACACATCGACATCACCCCCCACCCCGACGGCAAAACCATCCAAGCCATCCTGCGCCTGAGCTGAATTCCCCCTCCCCCTGCCCGCCGCCCGCGCCCAGGCCCAGCCGCGCCCGAGAGGTTGTCGGCGGCCAGGCGGGCGTCGAAGCCTCGCGGGCGCGGAGTCTTCGGTGGTTCCAATGAACACGGTGTCTCCCTAGTGGGGGTTGGGCGGGGTCGGCGGGCGGGTCTACAGCCAGCGGAAGAGGTCGCGGACCTGAGAGGCGGGTGCCGTCGACAGCGAGCTCGCGTACCTGGCCCCGGCGGCGGCCGCCGCGCTGGGAATGCTCGCCGACGCCATCACGCGGAGCACCGCCGACCGCGAGAGCGTCGTCCAGGCCCTGAAGGAGGCGGCCGTCCACCAGGCGCTTCGCCGACGCCTTGGCGGCCGCGTCCGAGGACGTCATGGACGAGACCGAGGACCCGTTCGCCGATCGGTGTCGTGGTTTCCGCGCTGCGGATCGCGGACGAGTCCCGGGACGGCTACGACCGCGACGCGTTCAGGCACTGGAACGCGGGCGAGAACCGCACCGACGGCTGTGACACCCGTCGGGAGGTTCTGATCGCCGAGGCCGTCGAGCCGCCGGTGGTGGGGCCGCGGCGCACGCTGAGCGGGGGCAGTTGGTGGTCGTACTACGACGAGCAGACCGTGACCTCGGCGGGCGCGCTGGACATCGACCACATGGTGCCCCTGGCCGAGGCCTGGGACTCGGGCGCTTCCGCCTGGACGCCGGCGCGGCGTGAGGCGTACGCGCACGACCAACAGCAGGCCAGCAGCCTCGTCGCGGTCACGGCGCGGTCGGAACCGGCAGAAGTCCGACCAGGACCCGTTCGAGTGGCTGCCGCCGGCGTCGGAGGCGCTGTGCCGGTACGCGTCGGAGTGGACCGCGACCAAGCTCCGCTGGGAGCTCGCCGTCGACGAGAGTGAGCAGGACCGCCTGTATGACATCGCGGCCGGCTGCGGCGGCAACACCGTCACCTACACCCCCGCCCCGTAGCGTCGACGAGGTTGATCGGCAGACTCTCCTCGGACTCGTCGAGGACTGTCCCACCACCCACCGTCGTCTACGAGGCAGCCCCCGGAGCCGGGGCAGTTTCCGCTCGTGCTGTGGCCCCGGTGCTGAACGGCGCACCGGGGCCCACCGACGTACACGGATCCCCGTGGGGGTCGTTCAGAATCCGTGCGCGTCAGCGAACCAACGATGCGGCGCCCTTGCCAGTTGCGGTGGCGTGGATGACGGATGTCAGCCGAACACCCAGTCCGCAGTCAGTCGTCCGCACTGGCGGCCACCCCGTCGGCTCAGCACCGCGCGGCGCCGTGTCAGATCTGGCCGTTGAAGCTGAACTTGCGCGCCACGTTCTGCCCGTCAATGGTGACGGCGACGCTGCCTTCCATGCTGAAACTCAGGTTCTCGTCACTGCCTGCAGTACCGCCGGATGCGCCGCCCGATGCCGAGGGAAGGGCGGCGCTCCAGGTGCCGGAGCCGGGGGTGCCCGTGTTGCCCTGGCAGGAGAGGGTCTGGGCGGTGGTGCCGAGCGGGAGGCCGGTGATGCGGTCGGCCGCCGTAAGGCGGAGCGTCACCGTGCCGACCGGGGTCTCGCAGTCGAAGCCGCCGGAGACGGTCAGGCCGCTCGGGGTGGGGGTGACGCCCTCCAGGGACGCCTTGTTCAGGCGGTTGCCGGCCAGGGCGACCTGGTCGGAGGCCAGTGTGACGCCGAGCAGGCCGCGCATCGTGGTCGTCAGGGTGATCTCGTTGCCCCAGGAGCCGCCGAGCCCCAGCAGTCCGGTGCTGACGGTGCCGCTGACGGATGCACCGGTGACCTTGCCCAGGCAGGTGATGACGGCCAGGCCCGTTGCGCTGTGGCCGAGTTCGTCACTGGCGTGGACCGTCACCGTGTTCGCGACACCGCCCGCGCACGAGTAGCTCCCCGACCAGGCGAGGGTGCCCCCGGAGCTCTGCGCGGAGACGATCCTCACCCCGGTCCCGGCAGGCTCCGCGGCGTGTGCCACGCCGGTGAGCGACCCGGCCAGTACCACCGCGCCACAGGCCGCCGCACCCGCGACCAGAGCGCCTCTGCGCACCGCCGGACTCTTCGATATCAACGCAGGAACCCTTCCAGGACATGATCGGGAATGACGATCATGCCCCATGCGGCAGGCTCGTTTCCGGCGTTCGCGAAGAGTCCGATCGGGTTTCACACCCCGGCTTCTCTCACCGCCGGCTGCTGATCCTTGTACGGGGTGTGCTGCTCCGGTTCGCCCGGTGGCAGCGGCATCTCTGCTGGTCCGGTATGGGAATTCACCCCTTGGGGTGGGCCGCCCCGCTGAGCCTGGCGGGCTGCCGGCGGGCCTGGAACGATCCGCTGAGGCGACCGTTTCGGTCGCCGCCCGTCGCGTCGGACCGCGCGGCGGACCGATTCACGTGGCAGCGGAGGAACGATGCCGGCAGGGAACATCTCGTTGTACAACTCGGACAAGGGCTTCGGCACCATCACCGGTGACGACGGCAAGATCTACAACTTCGTCCCCAGTCAGGTTGAGCGGGGCACCGCGCTCATGGAGAGCCAGAGGGTCACGTTCAACGTCGTCAACGGCGAGGCGACCGGCATCACCTACAACTTCGACTGAAGCACCGCATACGACGGAACGCTCGTCGTGGAGCACATCGGGCACACCGGCGATGCCGGATCCGCCCTTCGAGCACCGACTCTGGCGGGCGGCCGTCGGCCCACGACCGCGACGCCGCTGATCCCGGATGGCCTGACGGACCGACCGGACCGCGTCCGGCACGGTGACCGGCGGAGCCTGTTGTCGTTGATCTTTACATGATCAAGAAAACCGCACAGGCGGCACTCGTCGTGGGCACCGTCCTGCTCTCCGCCGGCTTGGCGCACGCCGACGCCGTCGACGAAGCCGCCCTCAGGGACCGTGTCGCCACCCTCACGGCGGACGTCGAGCAGGAGAACCTTGACAGTGGACGGCTGTCGGCGGGCACCGGCACCTTGGGCGTGCCCCGGCCCGGCGACGTCATTCCCATCGAGGTCGACTTCACCGCCAACGAAGACAGCAGGACGGCCCAGCTGGATGTGACGGCGGACCAGGCCTGAACCCGGCATCCACGCGGTGCGAGATCCCTGCCCACGCAGTGAAGGAACCTCATGAGAACTCCGGACCACGATGCCCTGATCGAGACGATCACCGTCCTGTCCCGCGACCTGGCCACCGCGCTCGGGCAGCTGACGGACGCACCCGCTCCTGTCCAGGCACGGGCCAGGGCGGTGCTCTCCACCAACCTCGCCACCTACGCCGAGACCGTCCAGGACAAGTACCTGGAACAGGACATCGTCTACGCCGTCGGCAAGTAGCTCGGCAGGGCCGCCGCGCCTCCGCCCCGGGCCCGGGACACGACCGCGGGGGCTTGCGAATCCGGCGGGCCCCCAGCCGAACCGTCGTTGCGAGGGCCCGGCGCCGGGGGCGTCGGTCGGCCGGCGACCCAGGGCCGGTAACGCGGGCTCCGGCCGTGGGCGAGTGCTCCTTTGCACGCCCGACCGCGTTCGGGCGCCACCGTGGACGTGGCACCGACCGTATCCGGCGTGAACCCAGTCCCGCCTGCGGAGAACCCACCGACCCCTTGAGGGCGCTTCGGCGGAGAGCGGGCACCGACGGCTGTCCCCGAGCCGCGCTCCCCAACATCCGTCGGCTTCTCGTCGAAGATCGGGCTTAGGGGGCATGGACACCGTCGGCGGCGACCCTCCGCTGTCGGCTCGCCACCTTGCGTAGTGACATCATCGGCGGGCGGCCGGCGCCCTGCCGCCGCATGAGGAGGATTCGCCATGACCGAGAAGGACCTCTACGCCGACGAGCCCGAACTCGTCATCACCGCCGTCGCCGGTGACGAGGACGCCCACGACGCCACGGAGGAAGGGGCACCTGCCGAAGGACAGGCGCAGGCGCGCAACATGATGCAGCAAGGCCAGTCCTGACCCCCACCGACAGGTCTCCCGGCCCTGTCCTGTCCACCCGAGGACAGGCCCGCCGGCCGCGGTCGCCGTTCCGCCAGGGCGAGCGGTAATCGGTCACCGGCCTGATGTGAGTCCGGTGATGAATTTGCGGCAGCGCCCCTGGTGGACGGGGTTGATGCCGTGGATGAGTTGGGCGCCGTAGACGGTGGCGGTGCCGGTGTCGGCGGGCAGGACGGTGGGGCTGCCGGTGACGGTGTGGATCCAGGACGTGTCCTGCTCGCCGCGGGAGATCTTGTCGTGGGGTGCGATGCGGGTGAACCGCATGCCCGGCGCGTAGCCGGTGTGGGGTCCGGCGTCGAGCCGTGTGTCCCATACGGCTTCGCCGGGGCCGGTCTCGATGAAGAACTCGCCTCCGGCGGTGGCGTCTTCGACGGTCACGCCGATGCGGGCGACATGCCGCGGGTGGGCCAGCGGGTCGGGCCCGATGCCGTCGAGGTGGCGGACCGCGCCCTCGCCCGGCCCGAACTCGATGAACTGCCACGGCGAGGCCCCCACAGCCGAGGGGAACACCTTGCGGATCTCCGGCAGGTGCCGGGCGACCGCACGGTCGAGGAACTCGTGCACGCGGGCGGGAAGGTCGTCGAGTTCCTCGCCCACGTAGGCGGGACGCCAGCTGATGGCCGCGAGATGATCGTCAAGGAGCGCGGTGAGCTCGGTGATCTCTTTCGGGTCGAGGAATCCGGGCACGGTGCGGACGGCGAGTGTCTCGGTCAGGGTGATCACGGTCATCCCTTCGGGCAGGCGACGGAGCATCCGGCCGCATGAGGCGGGCGGGCAGGCTTCATCCTCGAACAGCGTTCGGGAGCCCGGCGGGGCGCGGCGGCGGCGCACGGGCGCACATGTGCGGCGGTGTCGAGGCCTTCGTGGCCCACCTAGTCTCGGCGTTCTTCCCGCTGTGACGACCTGCGAGGTTTCCCCGTGAGTGAGCTCGACGACTACGCCGCCAAGATGGCGGCCCGCTTCCACACCTTCGACCAGGACGGTGACGGACACGTCACCCGCCGGGACTTCCAGCTCATGGCCGAGCGGGTCGCTCTCGCCTTCGACGTCGCCGACGGCGCGGGCCAGGTCGCTCTGCGGGAGGCGGCCGACCGGTACTGGGAGGGCATGGCCGGCCTCGCCGACAGGGACCTCGACGGCCGCATCACCCGCGGGGAGTTCGTCGGCGCCGCCCTGGCCGGCCTGCACCAGGACCCGGAAGCGTTCACCCGGATCGCCCTGCCCTGGCACCGGGCGGTGTTCACGGCCGCCGACCACGACGGCGACCGCCGAGTCACCGTCAACGCGGTCGACCTGATGTTGGTCACGCTCGGCGCGGAACCGGAGCAGGCCCGCCGTGTCGCCGCCGAGCACCACACCGACACCACAGGACTGATCACCGAGGACGAGATCCTCACCGCCGTCACCGCCTACCACACCACCGGCCAACCCCAGCAGGCCTTCGCCGTCCCCGCCTGAACCACCGCGACCGCCCGAAGGCTTGCCGGCCTCACCCGCCACGTCCGTTGGCGGCTCGTGAGGATCAGTTGATCTTCACGGAGGTGATCTGGTCGTTCCAGTTGAAGCCGGCCTCCGGCCCGTAGGGAATCTGGTCGCCCTTGCCGTACGGGGCCTGGCGGAGGGTGGTGTACAGGGTGCGTCGGCGGGCCGTGGTGGTGAAGCTGTGGCCGCTGTACCTGCGGTCCTGGTAGATCGTGACCCGGCGGCCGGTGTTGTTGACGAGGGAGGAAGCGCGGTCGCTCATGTGGTTGAGGTGAGGGTCGCTGACCTTGGTGGCCCACATGGATCCGCCGCTGGGAGTCACGGGCTCCTTGCCGGGGAGCCCTCCTGTGGTATTCCACTGGACGTCGTCGTAGACGCACAGGTAGCCGTCGGGGCAGGCCTCGTGCCCGTGGCCGCCCTGGACATAGAAGGTGTCGGGCTGTCCCTGCCCCGCGGCGGTTCCGCCGGGCAGGGACAGAGCCAAGGCGACGAACGAGCCGGCGGCCAGAGTGAGCCCGCGTGCGCGATGGATGCGCATTCCGGTACCTCCGATAGGGGTGGGATCCAATCGCATGATCAACGCCACCGGATCCCGAAGGTCACACCTGTTGGGCGGCCGGGCTGCCGGTCCGGATGCTCCGGGGTTCCACGGCCATGGAGAGCCGGCTGGCGTGGCATCTCCCCGGGCGACCTCGCTCACCCGGATACCCGGAACCGGCAGAGGGCTCCAGCGGCGGCAGATGACCGCGAGGGCGAGGACGATCTCGGTGAAGGCCAGGGGCCCTTGGCGCGGAGCGTGCGCGGTCGGGCGGCCAGCGGTCGAGTTAGAACCGCTCAGGGTCGGGGAACCAGCGCGGATCTCGGTGCAGAGCGTAGGTGCTGCAGGGGAGCTCCACGCGGGCGTTGTGCCCGTGGCCGCCTTGGACATAAAAGATGTCTGGCGAATACCGCGCGCTTCGAATAGCGCTCCCCGCCAGCTAACCCACCCCGTGGCGTACGGCGCGGCGGGAGGCGTACGCGAACGACCAGAGCAGCCCGGACACTCTGATCGCGGTCTCCGCCGCCACCAACCGCTCCAAGAGCGACAAGGACCCTGCCGAGTGGCTGCCCTCGGACGGCTCCTACCACTGCACGTACGCCGCGACCTGGTCGGCACGAAGTTGCGCTGGGACATGGCCGTCGGCGAGTCCGAGCGGCAGGCTCTCCTCGGACTCGCCGAGGACTGCTCCACCACCACCGTCGTCTACGAGGCCGCCGTGTAGAAGCGTTGAGCGGATCGTTGCCGGTCGAGTGGGACAGGCCCCCGGGGTGGGGGACACGGGCGTCTGCGCGTCCCCCACTATGAGGGTGGGTGATCGTGGTTGGGTGACGATCAGTACGCGCCGACGTACTGGACGACGTTACGGCTCAGAGCCTTGGCCGGAACCTGGCCGGTGAGGCCCTCGTGGGTGTAGGAGCCCGCGGTGATCGTCGCCATCCACTCCTCGGAGGGGTAGGTCTCGGGCGTCTTCATGACCTCCGACAGGTCAACGGTGCTCGCCTCCTTGTCGGTGCCGAAGCGGATGTGGAGCGTGCACCAGGTCTCGGTGGAGACGAAGGCCGTGTCCTCGCAGCGGCGGTAGGCGTCTCCGACGACGACGGGGCTCTCTCCTCGAATGTCGTGGACGACGCCGTGGCCCGTGTAGTTCGCTCCGGTGAGATCGCTGAACGTGATCGTCATGGCGTAGAGGTCAATGGCCGTGTGCTGGGTCGGCTGCTGGGCGGCGACGGGCGCGCTGAAGGCGCAGCCGGCGCCGAGCGCGAGGGCCGCCACGGCGACCCCGAGGGTCTTCTTCGACGGAACGAAACGCTTCATCTGGTCCAACCGATCCTGTCGCGTTGCGTCCGGACCGGCGTGGTCCGGACGGCGCTACATGATCATGGGCGTCAGCTCGTTGTCATCCCGCTCCGTGGTACTGCCGGCGCTCTCCGCCCGGAGGGCTCTGCCGAGCCTGCGGGCGGAGAAACGATTCGGAACTGCCGAGCCCCACCCCCGGATGGCGGATTACGGGCATCGCCTGATCGGCTCCCGGAGTTCACCCCGGTGGCCGGGGCGCACAACCGGCACATCAGGCCCGAGCCGTTGGCGCTCGCCCACGTTTCCGGTCCCTCTCCGTCCAACGGCCAGAGCGAACCGGCAGCACCACGAATGACGTCCTGGCCCAGGTCTGGAAACTCCCCACTTCACGGACGCTCGTTCCGGGGTCCCCGGCCCTCCCGGACACCGACGTCGCCGCCTAGTGGGGCGTACCGACATCGGGGGAATACCGCACGCTTCGAATAGCGCTCCCCGCCAGCTGGGGCAAGTTCGTAGACGGCGGCTCGGCGGGAGGCGTACGCCAACGACCTCGGTCAGGAGACGTCCCTCGTCGCGGTGATCGCTCGTTCGAATCGGCAGAAGTCGGATCAGGATCCGGCGGAGTGGTTGCCGTCGTCGTCGGAGGCGCTGTGCCGGTACGCGGCGGAGTGGACCGCGACCCGCCGCTGCCTTTTGGCGGCGGCCCGCGCTTTCGCGTGCCCGCCCTGCCGCCGTGTGGGGGTCGGCGGCCGACGTGCCGGGTGCCGGGTCGGGTGGGTTGCGGTCGGGGGTGGATCGGTGACGATGTGCGGCCTGATCACGCGGCGAGCGCTGGTCCTGCCGGTCGGTTTCCGGGGAGGAGCGGGCCCGGCGGTCGACTTCGGAGCGGATGCTCGTGCCCGCAGGTTCGGATAAGAAACAGATAAATGTCGGGTGCATGGTGGGGAGGTGGTCGGGCACACGATGCCTTGGAGGTTGATAACTATGGTTCCCCTGCTTCTTGTTCTTCTGCTCGCTCTGATTCTGTTCGGTGCCGGTTTCGCGGTGAAGATCCTTTGGTGGGTCGCGATCGCTGTTCTGGTGTTGTGGCTGGTCGGTTTCGTCGCCCGTCCGAAGGGCGGTAGCGGCCGCTGGTACCGCTGGTAGCCGAACACCCGCTTCGACTGCACGTCATGGGGGGGGGGGGGGGGGGGGGGGGGGGGGGGGGGGGGGGGGGGGGGGGGGGGGGGGGGGGGGGGGGGGGGG
>NZ_JANFAK020000059.1 GCF_024721315.2 Streptomyces sp. Isolate_45 | reverse complement strand
GCCTCGGATCGCGGCGTTGCGGCCGGTGCCGTCCTCGACCACCGCGACCATCAGCTCCTGCATCCGCAGCGCCGTGGGGGGGGGGGGGGGGGGGGCCGCCCCGCCCCCCCCCCCCCCCCCCCCCCCCCCCCCCGGCGAGGGTGAACGGACGACGGGCCGACGGGGGTGGCGGACCGTCGGGGCGGTGAGGTCAGGCCGAATCCCTGATCCACGCCGCCAGTTGCTCCGGAGTGGTCGACGGGTCCGCCACCAGAGTGGCGAGTTCGTCCTCCCGGAACGTGGCCGTGGTGACGGCCGGGCAGCGGTGGCACGCGTCCACACCCGTCTGCTGCCACCACTGGCACCGGTTGCGGAGGTGGCACCGTGGGACCGCACGGGTGTCCGCGCCGGCCGCGGGCAGGGCCAGGACGCGCTCCACCAGCGCACAGTCGTCGCCCCGCCGGTTGACGCAGGCGGAGACGCAGTGCGAGGCGAAGCGCAGGACCCGGGTCGGCTCGATCCCGTCCGGGAGGGTCGAGAGGACTTCCGGCGCCGGGACCGGGTCGGCGAGGTACACCACCCGGCCGTCGGCCGCCGAACGGACGCCGAGGACGACGGACTCGGGAGCCCCGGCCTCGCCGCTCGGACACCAGGTCGGCGCGGTGGCCGAGGTCTGCTCGCTACCCACGGTGCTCACCGTCCCGTCAGCCTTCGACCGCGTCGTACGAAGCGAGCACCTCACGGCCGACGGGGCCGCCGATGGTGCCCTGGAGCCCCAGGGCCTGCTCGTGCGCCACCGCCTGGGCGAGGTTCTCGTGCAGTTGCTCCACGGACGTGATCCGCGCGCTGCCGGACGAGGTGCCGCCGGCCGCGTTCGCCGCCCCGACCGCGGTGATCGCGATCCCCGCGGCCATCACGACCGCGGCGCCGCCGGCCGCCAGTTTGTTCTTCTTCATCTCCATCGAGCCCTTTCCTGGTCCGGGGCGGCGCGCTGTCCCGCCGCCGAGGCCCGAGACTAGGAGCGGATCGCGGACCGGAGGGGCAGTTCGCGGGGCAGTTCGCCGCCCGCCGGAGTTCGCTCCGCCGCCCGCCCCGCGGCCCGCCCGCCGGTCGTTCAGCGCGCGCGGACCGTCGCCGGGACCGGTCCAACCGGCTGGAGGGTGAGCCCCGGGAACACCTTCGCCGGTTCCGGCCCCGTGTCGAGGTGGAAGCGCTGACCCGGCACCGCCGGCACGAGCGCCGCCTCGGCCGGCGCGAACCGCGCCCCCGGACAGGGGGTCCTGAGAGGCGCGGGTCCCGAGGGGTCCGCGTAACCGCCCGGCCGGGCGTGCGTCGGCCGGCGCCCGCGTCAGGCCGCGTCGCGGGCGGCCCCGTGTGCGGTCAGCCAGTCGTGGGCCGCGTCCGCGCTGAACTGGGCCTGGCCGCCCGCGAAGAGCAGACCCGAGGCCGCGAAGGCCGGGTCGGACGCGGTGTCCGCCACGTACGGGACCGCCACGCAGGCCATGCCGGCCGCGCGGGCGGCCTCGGCGCCGGGCGCCGCGTCCTCGACCACCACGCAGTCGGCGGGAGAGGCGCCGAGCCGGCGGGCCGCCTCCAGGAACACGTCGGGGGCGGGCTTGCCGTGCGCCACTTCCTCGGCGGAGACAACCGTCGTCAGCAGCGCGTCCAATCCGGTACCCACCAGGACGGCGTCGATGGCCTCGCGGGAGGAGCCCGAGGCGACGGCCATCGGGACGCCCCGCGCGTGCAGCAGCTCCACGAACCGGCGCATCTCGGGGAAGGCCTCGGTCCGGGTGCGGGCCAGCTCCAGGTAGGCGGCGTTCTGCTCCGCGAGGAGCTGCTCGACGGGCGCCGGCAGGCCGTAGCGCTCCTTGAGGATCTCCAGCGTCTCCAGGGTGCCGATGCCGATGAAGCGGGAGTGCTGCTCCCACGTGAAATCGGGGACGCCGTGCCGCTCCAGGGTGAGGCGGCCCGATTCGTAGTAGTTCGGTTCGCTGTCCACGAGGGTGCCGTCGAGATCGAATATGACGGAAATCATCCGTTGCGCCCGTCCTGCCGGTCGTGTGCCTGTCCACACCATCCTGTCAGGGTTTGCGCGCTGTCCTGCCCACGGCTTCGACCAGGGGCAGCAGCCGGTGCGCGACCCGTTCGCGCAACGCCACCTCCGTCCGGGTGCGGACCACGCCCGGAAGCCGGATCAGCTGCTGGATCACGTCCTCCAGGTGCGCGTTGTCCCGGGCCGCGACGCGGGTCAGCAGGTCCCCGCCACCCGTGATGGAGAATGCCTCGATGATCTCGGGCACGGCGGCCAGGGCGTCGCCGACCTCGTCCAGATGCCCCTGGGTCACCTCGATGTGCACGAAGGCCAGTACGGGATGCCCGAGCGCGGCGGGGGAGAGCACCGGACCGGTTCCGGTGATCACCCCGGTCCGCTCCAGGCGGTCCATCCGGGCCTGGAGCGTTCCCCGCGCCACCCCGAGGATCCGGGCGTACTCCCGGACGCTGGTGCGCGGCTGCTCGATCAGCAGGCGCAGGATCCGGGTGTCGAGCTCGTCCACGGCCATGCCGCGACTGTACCAATGGCCTGGTTCATCCGGATTGCCCACGGCCCTTCCCGGCCGGTGGCCGGGGAAGGAAGCCGCTGGTCCGCGCCACGTACTCGGCGTATCCCGGTCGCCCCTCCATGTGCCGCTCCAGCAGGCGTTTGCCGCTGCCCGCGATCAGCAGGTACGACATCACCAGCGGGGCGACGACGGACACGGCGGCCGCCTGCACCGACCCGGCCGCGACCAGGAAGATGCCCCACCACACGCAGAAGTCCCCGAAGTAGTTCGGATGCCGGGTCCACGACCACAGGCCCCGGTCCATGATCTTCCCCCGATTCGCCGGATCCGCCTTGAACCGGGCCAGCTGGTGGTCGCCCACCGCCTCGAAGGCGACACCGGTCGCCCACAGCGCCGTCCCCACGACGGCGAGGGCGAGCGCGGGCCCACCCGTTCCGCCGGTCGCGTACGAACCCGCCTGCACCGGCAGCGAGATCAGCCAGACCAGCGCCGCCTGGAGCAGATAGACCTTGCGCAGCGCGTACAGGCTCCGGTTGCCCGGGGCCCTGGCCAGCATCCGCTCGTACCGCGGGTCCTCGCCGTGACCCCGGCCCCGCCACGCGATGTGCGTCGCCAGACGCAGGCCCCAGACCACGGTGAGCACCGTCAGGAGCAGACCGCGCCCGACGCCCCCGCCCGACATCCCGTACGTGGCGAGCGCGACGGCCGCGAAGGCCGCGCCCCACGCCACGTCGACCACCCGGTGCAGCCCCGTGCGGACGCCCACCGCGAAGGCCACGAGCATCACCGCGAGCGCCGCGCCCGCCGACACGGCCAGATTGACCCCGAAAGCGCCCCAGTTCATCGCGTCCCTCCCGCGCCGCCCACCGACATCCCCGCCTGCGGGACGTGCGGCGGCCGCGGCCGCACGGCCGCCCCGCGCAGCAACAGCCGGACCCCGTGGAAGCGGATGCCGACCGCGACGGCCGCCGTCGACCAGGGGTGACGCAGCACGGCGCGCAGCACGCCCCGAACGCCCGCCGGACGGCGACTGCCGCGCACGGTCGCCGTCAGGCCCGCCCCGTCCGCCCCGCCCGCCAGCCGCACGCTCAGCGCGAGCTCCGCTCCCGGCTCGGGCAAGCGCATCCGGTAGTCGCCGTCCATCCCGAGGAAGGGGGAGACGTAGAACTCCTTGGGGATCGCGGCCGTCTCCCGCGCCGCCTCCGGGCCGAGCAGGTAGCAGTGCCGCTCGCCGTACGTGTTGTGCACCTCCGCGACCACGTGCAGGAGCGCGCCGTCCGGGGCGCGGCACCAGTACACGGACAGCGGGTTGAAGACGAAGCCGAGCACCCGGGCGTGCGCCAGCATCGACACCCGTGCCCCCTGCGGCAGCACGACCCCGCGCGCGGCCAGGAAACGGTCCAGCCCCGCACGGATGCTGGGCTCCGAGCCGCCGAAGTGGTCACGGGCGTCGAAGCCGGCCAGCACGCGCACCGGCCACGGCAGCCGCGGCGGCTCCGCCGGGTCCACCAGCCACAGGTAGGTGCGGTGCCGCATTCCGTACGCCGGCCCGCCGGCCCGCACGTGCCGGATGTCCGCCTCGTACAGCGCGGCCCTCACCAGCCCACCCCCAGCGCGGCCGCCGCCTCGACGCCCGAGCGGCAGCCGTCCTCGTGGAACCCCCACCCGTGGTAGGCCCCGGCGAAGGCCGTCACCGGTCCGGACAGCCCGGGCAGCAGGCGCTGCGCCGCGACCGACTCCGGGGTGTAGACCGGATGCTCGTAGACCATCTCGGCCAGGACCAAATCCGGCCGCACCCGCTCGTCGGCCCCCAGCGTGACCACGTACGGCTCCGGCGCGTCCAGCCCCTGGAGGCGGTTCATGTCGTAGCTGACCTGCACCGGCACCTCCTCGTCCGGGCGGCACGCCGACAGCCGGTAGTTCCAGCAGGCCCGGGCGCCCGCCGTGCGCGGCAGCACCGACGCGTCGGTGTGCAGGACGGTCCGGTTGCGGGAGTAACCGAATGCGCCGAGCACCTCGCGCTCGGCGTCCGTCGGATCGGCCAGCATCCGCAGCGCCTGGTCGGCGTGGACGGCGACGACCACCGAGTCGTACCGGGTCCGCGTCCCGTCGGCGGTGGTGACCACCACCCCCTCCGGGGTCCGGGCGAGCTCCCGCACCGCGTCGGCCACCCGTACGGCGCCCGCGCCCAGCTCCTCCCGCACCCGCTCCACGTACCGCGCCGAACCGCCCTCGACCGTGCGCCAGCTCGGCGAGCCCCCCACCGACAGCAGCCCGTGGTGGGCCAGGAAGCGGAACAGGTAGCGGGCCGGGTAGCGCAGCGCGGTGCCCGGGGGACAGGACCACACCGAAGCCACGAGCGGAATCGCGAAGTGGCCGGTGAAGTACGGGCCGAAGCCGCCGCGCTCCAGGAACTCGCCCAGGGTGGGTTCACGGGCCCCCTCGGGCGCGGTCAGCAGCCGCCGGGCCTGCCGGTGGAAGACCGGGACCTGCGCCAGCATCCGCAGGTAGGCGGGCCGCAGCGAACCCCCCGGCCGGGCGAACAGCCCCCGTGGCCCGCGCGCTCCCGCGTACTCCAACCCGCAGCCCTCGCAGTGCACCGACAGGCTCATCGTCGTCGGCCGGGTGGCCACGCCCAGCTCGCGGAAGAGCCGCAGCAGGTACGGGTACGTCCGGTCGTTGTGCACGATGAAACCCGAGTCCACGGACCGGACCTGCCCGTCGGGGCCCTTCACCTCGTGGGTGTGGGCGTGCCCGCCCAACCGGTCGTCGGCCTCGTGGAGCGTCACCTCGTGGCGGCGGGCCAGTACGTACGCCGCAGTCAGCCCCGATACGCCCCCGCCGATCACGGCGGTGCGCGGTCGTCCTCGTTCGGTCATCCCGCTCCCTCCTTCGCCTTCGCCGGTACTTCGGAGCCGGAGGGGGCTCCGGATGTGTCCCGGGCGAAACATCCTGGATGTGCCCGTGCGCGGCGGCCCCCGGAGGTGCCCGGAGCCGGGCCCTCGGACGTGCCCGGAGCCGCCCTCGGACGTGCCCGCTGCGGCACCGCGCATCCGGCGGACCCGCTCCGCCCGAAACCCTTACGGAAGGCGCGGGCGCCGGGTGGGCCGACCGCCCGTCACGACGGGCGCGCCGGCCCGGGACCGGCGACGATGAACCGGCCACGACGGAGGGAAGACGACCATGACCGGATCGCACTGCCTGGTCACCGGGGCCACCGGCTACATCGGCGGCCGCCTGGTGCCCGAACTCCTCGACTCCGGCCACCGCGTCCGCTGCCTGGCCCGTTCCCCGGAACGACTGCGCGACCACCCCTGGGCGGGCCGCGCCGAGGTCGTGCGCGGCGACGTCACCGACGCCGGATCGATCGCGTCGGCCCTGCGGGGCATCGACGTCGCCTACTACCTCGTCCACGCCCTCGGTACCGGGCGTGACTTCGAGGACCGCGACCGCGACGCCGCCCGGATCTTCGCCGAACAGGCCCGCGCCGCCGGAGTCCGCCGCATCGTCTACCTCGGCGGGCTCACCCCCACCGGGATCCCGCCCCGCGACCTCTCCCCGCACCTGCGCTCCCGCGCCGAGGTCGGCGACATCCTCCTGGCCTCCGGGGTGCCCACCACCGTCCTGCGCGCCGCCGTGATCATCGGTTCCGGCTCGGCCTCCTTCGAGATGCTGCGCTACCTCACCGAACGACTGCCCGTCATGGTCACCCCCAGCTGGGTCGGCACCCGCGTCCAGCCCATCGCCGTCCGCGACGTCCTGCGCTACCTCGTCGGGAGCGCCGCGATGCCGCCCGAGGTCAGCCGGACCTTCGACATCGGCGGCCCCGACGTGGTGACGTACGAGGAGATGATGCGCCGCTACGCCACCGTCGCGGAGCTCCCCAAACGGCTCATCCTGCGCGTCCCGATGCTGACCCCGCGGCTGTCCAGCCACTGGATCGGCCTGGTCACCCCGGTACCGAGGGCGCTGGCCCGGCCGCTCGCCGAATCGCTGCGCCACGAGGTGGTCTGCGACGAGCACGACATCGCCGCGTACGTCCCCGACCCGCCCGGCACTCCCATCGGCTTCGACCTGGCCCTCGACCTGGCCCTCAAGAAGGTCCGGGAGGCCGACGTGACCACCCGCTGGTCCTCGGCGTCCCTGCCCGGCGCCCCCAGCGACCCGCTGCCCACCGACCCCGACTGGGCGGGCGGCAGCCTCTACACCGACCGGCGCGAGATCGCCGTCGAGGCCTCGCCCACCGCCCTGTGGAAGGTGGTGGAGGGCATCGGCGGGGACAACGGCTGGTACTCCTTCCCCCTGGCCTGGGCCGTACGGGGCTGGCTGGACCGGCTCGTCGGCGGCGTCGGCATCCGACGCGGCCGACGCGACGCGGCCCGGCTGCGGGTCGGCGACTCCCTCGACTTCTGGCGGGTCGAGGAGATCGAACCCGGCCGCCTGCTCCGCCTGCGCGCGGAGATGCGGCTGCCGGGCCTGGCCTGGCTGGAGATGTACGCGGACCCGGCTCCCGACAAGGAGACCGACCGGCGGACCGACGCGGAAACCGGCGCCGGCCGGCGCACGCTCTACCGCCAACGGGCCCTGTTCCACCCCCACGGCCTGCTCGGACACATGTACTGGTGGAGCGTCTCCCCCTTCCACTCGATCGTCTTCGGCGGCATGGCCCGCAACATCGCCCGCGCCGCCGAACGCCTCGACGAGGGCTGACCCGCCCGATCGGTGGCGGCCCGCCCCGTGCGCGGCCCGGGCCGCCACCGCGCCGGCGCGTCGCACCCCGTGCATCCGGGAAGCCCCCGGCCGCCGAAGAACCGCACGACAAGCCCCACCCCCAGCCCGACGCGGAGCCGAGACCCATGAACATCGCCGTGGTCCTCTACACCTCCGACCTGCGCCTGCACGACCACCCCCCGCTGCGGGCCGCCCTCTCCTCCTGCGACCGGGTCGTCCCCCTCTTCGTCCGCGACCGGGCCATCGAGGCCTCCGGCTTCCCCGCCCCCAACCGGCGGGCCTTCCTCGCCGACTGCCTCGCCGACCTCGACGCCGGACTGCGCGAACGCGGAGGCCGCCTGGTCATCCGCTCCGGGGACGCCGTGGCCGTGGTGTGCGCCCTCGTCCAGGAGGCCGACGCCGACGAAGTGCACATGGCGGCCGGTGTGAGCGCCTACGCCCACGCCCGCGAGGAGCGGCTGCGCACCGCCCTCGAAGCACAGGGCCGGCGGCTCTACGTCCACGACACGGTGGTCACCGCCGTCGCGCCCGGCGCCGTGCTCCCGGCCGGCTCCGACCACTTCGCCGTCTTCACCCCGTACCTGCGCCGCTGGTCGGACCTCCCGCTGCGGGCCCCCGCCCCCGCCCCGCGCGCCGTGCCCGTCCCGCCGGACATCGGATCCGAACCCCTGCCCGTCCGCGGCGACGTCACCGGCACCTCCCCGGGCCTCGCCCGCGGCGGCGAACGCGAGGCCCGCCGGCTGCTGACGCACTGGCTGCGCGCAGGCGTCACCCGCTACGAGGACGTCCACGACGACCTCGCGGGCGACGCCACCTCCCGCCTCTCCCCGCACCTGCACTTCGGCACCCTGTCGGCCGTCGAGGCCGTCCACCGCTCCCGCGCCGCCGAAGGCCCCGGCGCCGAGGCCTTCGTACGCCAGCTGTGCTGGCGCGACTTCCACCACCAGGTCCTCGCGGCCCGCCCCGCCGCCGCCACCGAGGACTACCGGCCCCGCCAGGACCGTTGGCGCACCGGGGCCGCCGCCGAGGAAGAGGTCCTGGCCTGGAAGGAGGGCCGGACCGGCTATCCCGTCGTCGACGCCGCGATGCGCCAGCTGTCCCACGAGGGCTGGATGCACAACAGGGGCCGGTTGCTGGCCGCGAGCTTCCTCGCCAAGACCCTGTACGTGGACTGGCGCACCGGAGCCCGCCATTTCCTGGAGCTGCTCGTCGACGGCGACCTCGCCAACAACCAGCTCAACTGGCAGTGGGTGGCGGGCACGGGCACCGACACCCGGCCCAACCGGGTCCTCAACCCCGTCCGCCAGGGCCTGCGTTACGACCCCGAAGGTCGCTACGTGCACCGCTGGGTGCCCGAACTCGCCGGCCTGGCCGCCCCCCGCGTCCACGAACCGTGGCGGCTGGCCGGCCCGGAAAGGGCCCGGTACGACTACCCGGAGCCGGTGGTGGAGCTCGCCGACGGCCTCGACCGCTTCCGGCGCGGACGGGACGGGGAGTGAGGGCGCCCCGCGCCGGCCCCGCGTCGTATCGTGAGCCGGTGGACCCCCTGCCCCCGCCCCCGGGACCCCCGCAGGACCTTCCCGCCGCGGCCCTCAGCACCGGCGCCGTAGCCCGCCGCCTCGGGGTCTCCCCGACCACGCTCCGCTCCTGGGAGCGCCGCTACGCCATCGGTCCCGCCCGGCGGGAGGACGGTCGCCACCGCCGCTGGACCCCCGAGGACATCGCCCGCCTCGACCTGATGTGCCGCCTCACCGCGCGGGGCGTGCCTCCGTCCGAGGCGGCCCGGGCCGCGCTCGGCGGAGCCCCCGACGCCTCCGCCGGGACCCGGACCGCGGCCGCCACCCCGGGCGGGCGCGGCGCCCTCCCCCTCGGGGAGGTGCGGCCGGAGGGCCGGGGGCTCGCGCGGGCCGCCGTACGGCTGGACGCGCCGGCCGTGGCCGAACTGTTGGACGCCGCCCTGGCGGAGCACGGGCTCGTCACCGCCTGGGAGGACATCATCGCCCCGACCCTGCACGCCGTCGGCCGCAAGTGGGCCTCGGCGGGGGAGCGTTACATCGAGGTCGAGCACCTGCTGTCCTGGCACGTCTCCGCCGCGCTGCACCGGATCAGGCCCGCCCCCGGACGGCCGGGGGCCGCACCGGTGCTGCTCGCGTGCACCCCCGGAGAACTGCACAGCCTGCCGATCGAGGCCCTCGCCGCCGCCCTCGGCGAACGGGGCGTGCCGGTACGGATGTTCGGCGCGGCCCTGCCCGCCGAGGCCCTGCACGACGCGGTGCGGCGTACGGGCCCCCGCGCCGCCGTGCTCTGGGCGCAGTCCCGGACCACCGCCGACCGGGGCCTGGCCCAATCGGTGGCCGGCATCGAATGGGGGCTGCGCGGCGCGCGCGGCCGCTCGACGCTGCTCCTCGCGGGACCGGGATGGGGCGGTACGCCGACCCCGCGGGGCGAGCGGCTGTTCGGGCTGCGGTCGGGCCTGGACGTCATCTCGGCGCTGGCAGCGGGCCCGGCTCCAGCGACCGGCGCAGCAGGTGCAGAGCCCGCCGCATGTGGCTCTTGACCGTGCCCAGCGGAAGCCCCGTGCGGGCGGCGATCTGGGTCTGGCTCAGGTCGGCGTAGAAGGCGAGGCACAGTACGCGCCGCTGCGCCGAGGGCAGTCGGGCCAGCTCGCTCAGGATCAGGACCCGGTCCAACACCTGCTCCGGCTCGGGCCGCCCGGGGTCACCGGGGTACGGGGCCTGCTCGTGGACCGTGACCGTGGCGGCCGCAACCGCCCGGGCCCGCCGGGTCCGCGCCTCCAGCGCGTCGGCGATCTTGTGGCGGGTGATGCCGGTGAGCCAGGCCCCGAGGCCGCCGGGCCCGGGACGGTATCCGCCCCGGCCGCGCCAGGCGGCGAGGAAGACCTGCTGGGTCACGTCCTCGGCCTCGCGCTCGTCGCCGAGCGAACGCCGGGCGAGGGAGTGCACCAGGGGCCGCCAGCGCCGGTACACCTCCTCCATGCAGCGCTCGTCGCCCGCCGCGAATCCGGCGGCGACGGCGGTGTCGGGATCCGCGGTCCGGTCCGCGGTCCGGTCCGCGGTCCTGTCCCCGTCCCCTGCCGGGGACAGGGTGGCGAGGGCCCCCGCGGGGCCGGCGATCCGGGTGCCGTCCCGCAGGCCGGGGTCCATCGGGTGGTGGTCGTCCATGGCCCGAGCCTCGCCAACCCGGCCGCCCCGACCAACTTGCATCGTTTCCGCATCGAATCGGGTGTCGGCTGCGGCGGCGGGGGCCTCAGCGCGTGCCGCCGGTGAGCAGCGAAGGCCGCGCAAGGTGCACCGAGGCCACCACGAACACCACCACGGCGGCGGGCAGGAGCAGCCAGTTCACGGTGCAACCGGCCCGCAACAGCAGGGCTCCCGTCAAGCCGCCCGTGAACATCGCGGCGACCGCCCAGGCCCGCCGCGCCCAAGACCCGGTGCCGTACCCGAGGGCCATGTCGTGGCCGAGGGCGGAGCCGGCGAGGAGGGAGGTCATCGACCGGGTCACCAGGGTCGTCGGCAACCCGGGGACGTTGACCCGCATGCTGGTGACCGTACGCAGCCCCATGGCCACCGCCAGGACGGCGGTGGCGGTGAGGTGCCGGGCGCCCGGATGCCCGTACTGCGGATCCAGGCCCCAGCCGATGCCCGCGGCGGCCAGGATCAGCGTGCCCTCGACCACCAGCCCGGTGACGAACCAGCGCTGCCCCCGGACCTCCACGGCCGCCTCCAGCCGCGCCCCGAACACCGCGCCGACCGCGAAGGACACCAGCGACAGCGCCGATGCCAGGGCCGGCAGGTTCCCCTCGTGCGCCAGCCCGAAGGCGAGGAACAGCACGTTGCCGGTCTGCATCGCCGTGAAGGCCGGGCCCAGGGCCAGCAGACTGGCCGCCTCGATCATGCCGGTCACCCAGGTCAGGACCATCATCAGGACGATCAGCGGAGCGGGTCGGACCGGTCGCGCACCCGTGTTCATGACTGCCGAGGGTGACACGCCGACCCCGGGGCGACCGTCACCGACATGCGGCCGTAAGGTCCGGCACATGAGTGATCTGTTGTTGGTGAGGCACGGGGAGACGGCCTGGAGCGCCGACGGACGGCACACGGGGCTGACGGACGTACCGCTGACGGCGCGCGGGGTCGAGGAGGCCATCTCGTTGGCCCCCTTCTTCCTCGGCGGCAAACCCGCCCTGGTCCTGACCAGCCCGCTGAGCCGAGCCGTGGCCACCGCCCAGCTCGCCGGACTGAGCGACGGCATTCCCGAGCCGGACCTCCACGAGTGGGACTACGGCGGCTACGAGGGCATCACCACCGTGGAGATCCAACGCACCCGACCCCACTGGTCGCTGTGGACCGACGGCGTCCCGGCGGGCGACGCCCACCACCCGGGCGAGAGCGCGGCCCAGGTCGGCGCCCGCGCGGACCGGGTACTGGCGCGGGCCGCCAAGGTCCTGCGGGAGGAACGCGGCGACGTCGTACTGGTGGCCCACGGCCACTTCCTGCGCGTCCTGACCGCCCGCTACCTCGGACTGCCCCCGACGGACGGCCGGCTCTTCCTGCTGCGCACGGGCACGGTCAGCACCCTGTCCACGGAACACGGCCTGCCGGTCATCGCCGGCTGGAACACCAGGGCCTGACGCCGCCCCCGCCGCGGGTCGGGACGGTTCCAGGGACGCCGGTCGGGACACCTCCCGGGACGACGTCGGTCAGGAGACCTCCCGCGACGCCGGTTCCGGCAGCGACAGCAGCAGCGCGTCCACGGCCGCCGGGAAGGCGTGCTCGGGCGGGGTGCCGTAGCCGAGCACGAGTCCGTCGCGCGGCGGCATGGCGCTGTCGGGATGCCGGTACGCCCGCAGCCCGTCCAGGGCCAGGCCCTGCCGGCGGGCCGCGCGCAGGGCCGCCTCCTCGGTGTCCGGCGGCAGTTCCAGGACGGCGTGCAGCCCGGCGGCGATCCCGCCGACCCGCACGTGCGGGGCCTCGGCCGCGAGGCGGGCCGCGAGCAGGTCGCGCCGGCGCCGGTAGACCTGCCGCATCCGCCGCAGGTGGCGGTCGTAGGCACCCGAGGCGATGAACTCGGCCAGGACGAGCTGGTCCGTCACGCCCGCCCACATCTCGCGGGGTCCCTTGACGGCCAGCACCTCGTCCACGAGCCGTCCGGGCAGCACCATCCAGCCCAGGCGCAGCGCGGGCGACAGGCTCTTGCTGACCGAGCCGATGTGGACGACCCGCTCGGGGTCGAGGCCCTGGACGGACCCGACCGGCCGGCGGTCGTAGCGGAACTCCCCGTCGTAGTCGTCCTCGACGACCAGCCCTCCGGTCGCCCGGGCCCAGTCCACCACCTCCGCGCGCCGGGCGGGGTGCAGCGGCCCCCCGGTCGGGAACTGGTGGGCGGGAGTGAGCAGGACGGCCTCCGCGCCGGTCCCGGACAGTTCGCCGACGCGGGCGCCGCCGCCGTCCACGGTGATCGGGAGCGTCGTCAGGCCCGCCCGCGCCAGTACCTCGCGGTGGAACGGGAGCCCGTACGACTCGACGGCCACGGGCCCGGTCAGCACCCGGCCCAGCAGCTCCAGCCCGTGCGCGAACCCCGAGCAGACGACGATCCGTTCGGGTGTGGTCCGAACGCCCCGCACCCGCGCGAGGTACTCCGTGAGCGTGCGGCGCAGTTCGGGCCGGCCGCGCGGGTCGCCGACCCCGAACGCGTCGTGCGGTGCGACGGCGAGCGCCCGCCGGGCGGCGCCGAGCCAAGCCGTACGGGGGAACGCGGACGCGTCGGGGGAGCTGGGCAGCAGGTCGTGGACGGTACGCGGGCGGGACGGGCGGGACGGACCGCCCGGCCCGTCCGGCCGCAGCGGGGCGGCCCGCCGGGCCACCCGGGTGCCGGAACCCTGACGGGCGGCCAACCAGCCCTCCTCGACGAGTTCGGCGTAGGCGCCGGCGACGGTGTTGCGGGCGATGCCCAGATCGGCGGCGAGGGCCCGGTACGGAGGCAGCCCGGTGCCGGGCGCGAGCCGGCCCGAACGGATCGCCTCGCGCAGGGCGTTCATGAGCCGGACCCGCACGCTGCCCCCGCCGGTCAGTTCGAGGTGCAGGTCACTGCCGGTGCCCGGCCCCGGCGCACCGGCCTCTCCGGCCGGACCCTCAGCGGAATTGACCCAAGATCTCTGCATGGAAATGAACCCTACTGGGGGCCGATTTCCCTTCTAGGTTCTTCACATGACAACTTTTCAGGTTCCTGAGCGCATGAACTTCACCGCCGTCGCCCCCAAGGTCTTCAAGGCGGTCCTGGCACTCGATTCCGCCGCCCGCCGGGGGCTGGACCCGGTCCTGCTGGAGCTCGTCCAGATCCGCGCCTCGCAGATCAACCGCTGCGCCTACTGCATCGACCACCACACCACCGACGCCCGCAAGGGCGGCGAGTCGGAGGCGCGGATCCACGCGCTCAGCGCCTGGCACGAGTCGAGCCTGTTCACCGTCGCCGAGCGGGCCGCGCTCGCCCTGACCGAGGAGATCACCCTCCTGCCCGGAGGCGTCTCCGACGCCGTCTACGAAGAGGCCGCCCGGCACTTCGACGAGGAACCGCTCGCCCAGCTGATCGCCCTGATCTGCACCGTGAACGTCTGGAACCGGATGAACGTCAGCACCCGCAAGACCCCCGGAACGGAGTAGGACGCCGGCCCGCGCGTCACGCACCCGGCCCCGGTCCGCCTCGCGCGCCGGGGCCGGGTGCGTGACGATGCGTGTATGGGTGATGGTGACGCCGGTGGACCGGGCGGGGCGATCCAGGACGCGGGTCCCGACGAGAGACTCAAGGCCAACGCGATCGGCTTCCTCGACGCGCTCGTCATCGGCCTGAACTCCACCTCGCCCGCGTACTCGCTGGCTGCCGTCATCGGCCCGATCGTGGCGCTGGTGGGGATCTACGCGCCGGGCGTGATGCTGGCGTCCTTCGTCCCGATGCTGCTGATCGCCGCCGCCTTCTACTACCTCAACAAGGTCGACCAGGACTGCGGGACCACCTTCTCCTGGGTGACCCGGGCCATGGGCCCCTGGGCGGGCTGGCTCGGCGGCTGGGCCATCGCCATGACCGGCGTCCTCGTCATCGGCTCGCTCGCCGACGTGGCCGTGCACTTCGGGCTGCTCGCCGCCGGCCTCGACAGCTGGGCGGCGAACGAGTTCATCCGCCAGTCCCTCGCCGTCCTGGTGATCCTGGTGATGACCGCGATCTGCGTGATCGGCACGGAGATGTCCGCCAAGCTGCAGAACGTGCTGATCCTCGCCCAGGTCTTCTTCCTCCTGGTCTTCGCGGTCGTCGCGCTCTACCGCGTCTACGCCGGCACCAGCAGCCTCGACGGCACCCGCCCCTCCCTCGCCTGGCTCAACCCCTTCGGAGCGGGCGGCGCCGCCCTGACCGGCGGCCTGCTGCTCGGCGTCTTCATCTACTGGGGCTGGGAGTCCGCCGTCAACCTCACCGAGGAGGTGGAGGACTCCGCGACCGCCCCCGGCAAGGCGGGCATCTGGTCGACCGTGGTGCTGCTCGTCACCTACCTGTCCGTCGGCTTCGCCGTCGTCGCCTACGCGGGCACGCGGTTCCTCGCGGAGAACGCCGGCGAGGAGGAGGCCGTCTTCGCGGTCCTCGCCCACGAGGTGCTCGGCGGCTGGGACTGGCTGGTGCTCCTCGCCGTGTCCACCTCCGCGCTCGCCTCCACCCAGACCACGATCATTCCCGCCTCCCGCACAGCGCTGTCCATGGCCCGCAGGCACGCACTGCCGCACCGGCTCGCCCACATCCACCACCGTTTCCGGACCCCGGACGTGAGCACCTGGTGGGTGGCCGGCATCGCCATCGGCTGGTACATCGTCGTCAACCGGATCAGCGAGAACGCGCTCCTGGACTCGTTGACCGCGCTCTCCCTGCTCATCGCCTTCTACTACGCCCTCACGGGCCTGGCCTGCGCCATCTACTACCGGCGCCACCTGCTGGAGAACCTGCACAACTTCGTGCTCATCGGCCTGGGCCCGCTGGTCGGCGCCGGGCTGCTGGCCTGGCTGCTGGTCGAATCCATCGGCGACATGTCCAATCCGGAGAACTCCGCCGGCGGAGTGTCCTGGTTCGGGCTCGGGCCGCCGCTGGTCATCGGGATCGCCATCGCCGTCGTCGGCGTCCTCGTCATGTGCTTCTGGCGGCTGCGGGACGGCACGTTCTGGCTGGAGCGGCGCGGCGTGGCCGACCCCGCCCTCGTCCACGCGGGCAAGCAGGACGCCCGCGAGTAGCCCGCCCGGCAGCGGCCCGCGCCGAGCGGCCCGCCCGGTCGCACGGAGCGCGCCCGGCCGCACCGCACCCCGCAGCCCCGTAAGGAAGGCAGGAGGGACCCCCGATGTCCGTGGTCCTCGGATACGACGAGTCGCCCGGTGCGGAACGAGCCCTGCACGTGGCCCTGGAAGTCGCCACCGCCTTCGGCGAGCCCCTGGTCCTCGTCTACGGCGCGAACGCCCCCGGCGCGACCGGCGAGGAGTACCGCGCGCACCGGGAAGCCGTCCGCCAGGCCGGCCGCAGCGCCCTCGCCCGGGCCGTCGAGGCCGCCGACGAGGCGGGCGTCCCCTCGACCGTGGAGATCGTCGACGACAAGCCGGCCCAGGCCCTGCTCGCGGCCGCCGAACGCCACCGGGCGCGGGTCATCATCGTCGGGAGCTGGGGCGACAGCCCCATGCGCGGCGCCCTGCTCGGCTCCACCCCGCACAAGCTCCTGCACCTCTCGCCGATCCCGGTGCTGTGCGTCCCGACGGAGGGCCTGCCCTGATGGCCGGCCGCGCGGGAGCGGGCCCGAAGCGCGGCCTGTTCTCCCCCCGGGACCGCGCGGTGATCGCCGCGGCGTCCATCTCCATGCTGCTCGTGCAGATGGACTGGTTCGCCCTGAACCTCATGCTCCCCGCCATCGGCCGGGACTTCGACACCCCTTCCACCGACCTCCAGTGGCTGGTCAGCGGCTACATGCTGACCCTGGGCGCCCTGATGATCACCGGCGGGCGCACCGCCGACCTGCTGGGCCGCCGTCGCGTCCTGGTCACCGGCCTGACCGGCTTCGCCGTCGTCTCCGTCGTGTGCGCCGCCGCCCAGAACACCGCCTGGCTCACCGCCGCCCGCGCGGTCCAGGGCTGCACCGCCGCGCTCGTCCTGCCCGTGTCCGTCGCCGTGGTCACCGCCTACTTCCGCGACGACCGCCAGGGCCGCGCCGTGGGCACCGTGCTCGCCTTCAGCGCCGTCGGCACCGCCCTCGGCCCGTTCGTCGGCGGCGTCTTCGCCGAACACCTCAGCTGGCGCGCCGTGTTCCTGCTGAACGTGCCGTTCGCCGCGGCCGCCGCCCTGCTCCTGCTGCGCCACGTCCCCGAGACCCGCGACGAGGACGCCCGCCACGGGCTGGACGTCCCGGGCGTGCTCACCCTCGCGGGCGGCCTCAGCGCGGTCATGATCGGGGTCGACCAGGGCGGGAACTGGGGCTGGGCCGCCCCGCCGACCCTCGCCTTCCTCACCGCCGGGTGCGCCCTGTTGGCGGTGTTCGCCGTCGTCGAGCGGCGCTCCCGCGAACCCCTGCTGGACCTGGCCCTCCTGCGCAACGGGCCCTTCGTCACCGTGACCCTCGCCGGCTCCCTGTCCAACATCGTGTACTGCCTGGTCGCCGTCTTCTCGGCGCTCTACCTCCAACAGGCGCGCGGGCTCTCGCCGCTCGACTCCGGGCTGATCTTCCTCGCCCTGTCCGTCGGGGCCGGTGCCGCCAGCTACTGGTCGGGGCACCTCGCCCTGCGCGTGCGCCCCGAGACGTTGATGGCCGGCGGCATGCTGCTCAGCGGGGTCAGCCTGTTCGTGCTGACCCGGGTCACCTCGCTCGTCGCCTACACCGCCGTCTTCGCCGTCGTCGGGATCGGCGTGGGCCTCGGCTGGGCCCTGACGAACGTGGCCACCCAGTCCTACGTCGAGGCCGGCCGGCTCGCCGCGGCGTCCGGCCTCGTCCTCACCTCACTGGTGCTGCTCGGGGCGGTCGCCGTCGCCGTGGCCTCCACCGTGCTGGAGGCCCTCAGCGGCTCCGCCGCCCGCGCCGCCGCGGACGGCCCCGCCATCGAGTCCGTCCTGCGCGCGGCCGCCCTGCTGTCGGTGCTCGGCGCCGCCGCGCTGGCCGTCGTCGTGCGCCGCAATCCCCGCGACCGGGCTAGCTCGAACCGGCCCCCCGGGAGAACTTCTCCCACTGTGCTGTGACGATCTCCCGCGGCACCCCGCCGAAGTCCTTCGTGTCGATGATGTCCGAGGAGAAGGACAGCGTCACCGGCCCGGAGCGCACCACGGTCAGGTACTGGTACAGGGAGATGGCCTCGTCCTTCACGTCCTGCGTCACGATCCGGTAGGCCAGCGCCTCGTCACCGATCGCGGGCGCCGCGACCGGCTCCACCCGCAGCACCTTCGCGTCGATCACCGCGCGTTCCTCCGTGTAGCCGCCGGCGCACCGCTTCCCCGCCTCGGCGAGCGACTTCAGGGCCGCGCCGGCGGCGTTCGCGTCCCGGTAGGACCGCAGGAGGATGTCCGTGTCGACCTCCAAGGGCTTGCCGGGGAGCCCAGCGGACGCGTACGCCTGGGCCGTGTGGCCCGCCGCGGCGAGCGTGGTCAGCGGCAGGCACACCGCCGGTTCGGCCTCGTAGATCTCGCTGAACGGCTCGTCGAGCAACGGCTCGTCGACCTCGTACGGCCCCGCCTTCGCGCCCGCCGCCAGGACGAGGGCCTTCAGCGCGGCGGCGTCCGGTCCGGGCGGACCGACCGGGGCGGCGCTCGGGCTCGCGTTCGCCGCCGTACCGGTGGGGGAGGCCGCCGCGGACGGCTTGCCGTCGCTCACCGACGCCGCGGATCCGCCGCCGCAGCCCGCCGTGGCCGCCAGCAGCGCCGCACCCGCCGCCCAGGCCGCCGCCGCCCGTGCCCCCCGGCCGTTCCGAGCGTCGCCTCTTCGGCCGTTCCCCACTCCGCGCATGCTTGTGCCGCCCCCGTGATCGTGTGTGAAGCCCCGATTGTGCAGCACGGTCACGACCGGTCCGCCGGCGGTACCCGTTCCGGCCGCGCCCGTCGCCCGGGCCGCTCCGCCGCTCCGGTCGCGCCGCCCGCCCCGGTCAGTCCCGGAAGATCCCGGCCAGGTACGCGGCCACTCCCTCGGCCGTCGGCGGCTCGATCCGGGCCCCGAGGTAGCCGTCGGGGCGCACCACGAACGCCGTCGGCCTCCGGACCCCGTAGAGCCGGCCGAACTCGCCCCGCCCGTCGCGGTAGACGGGCAGGGCGGCGGCCCCGGCGGGCGCGGTCCCGCCCTCGGTGAGGACCGCGTACGCCGCAAGCCGTCCCCGGGGCAGCCCGTCGATCAGCTCGGCGAGCTCGGGGACGCCGGGGTCCTGCGCGCCGTCGGCGTACAGCAGGAGCACGTGCTCGCGCTCCCGGAGCAGGTCGAACAGCCGCAGGGGTTGGGTGGCGACCTCCCCGAGGAGCCCGCCGCAGTCGGGCGCCCGGTCACCGGCCCGCAGCCCGTCGCCGTCCGCCGGGGCGGGCCCGGCGAGCGGGCCGTCGCGGTAGCCGACGAGGAGCTGGGCCTCGCGCATCATCAGCGTCGCGGGGTCCTCCGGGTCGGCCTGGACGCCCTCGGCGGCGTGCCGGACGGTACGGCCGACGACCTCCTCGCCGACCGGCCGGCGCTCGCCGTCGTAGCTGGCCGTCAGCGCGGGGTGGGCGCGGCCCCCGACGGCCGCGGCCAGCTTCCACACCAGGTTCCAGGCGTCCTGGATACCGGTGTTCATGCCCTGCGCCCCGGTCGGAGGATGGATGTGGGCGGCGTCCCCGGCGACGAAGACCCGCCCCTCGCCGTACCGGTCCACGATCCGGTGACTGATCCGGAACACCGACGACCAGCGCATGTTCGTGGCGGTCACCGGCCGCGGTGACAGCCGGTCCAGGACCGCCTGGATGTGGTGGAGCTCCGGGGCGCGACCACCCCCCAACCCGTGCGCCACCCCGTCCCCGCCCTGCGGCGCGGGCCCGGCGACGAGCTCGGGCGGCACGACCATGGACATGCGGTAGCGGCCCGGTCCGGGCAGCGGGATGCACACCAGCACGTCGTCGACGCGGCCCGCGGCGTCACGGTGCATCGACCGCACCCCGTACCCGTACGGCAGGTCCCAACCGACCTCCACGTCCGCGAGCATGTACTCCTCGGGGAAGGCCCCGCCCTCGAAGGCCAGCCCCAGCCCCTTGCGGACCGTGCTGTGCGCCCCGTCGCAGCCCACCATGTACCGGACGCGCAGTTCCTCGTCGCCGTCCGGGCCGGTCAGCCGGGCCGTCACCCCCTCGGCGTCCTGGGTGAAGGACACCAGCTCGGTCTCCCGCTCGATCCGGGTCCCGAAGCGCGCCAGGTGCTCCTCCAGGATCCGCTCCGTCTCGTACTGCGGGAGCGCCGCGAAGCCGTAGGGCACCTCGGGCGGCAGGAACAGGTCGATGCGCTCCCGCTCCTCCCCGTCGACCCAGATCAGCTGCCCCCGCATCGGGACGGCGACGTCGAGCACGTCACGCACCATCCCCATCCGGTCCCAGACCTCCAGGGTGCGCGGCTGGATGCCCACGGCCTTCGCGTACGGCAGCCGCGCCGGCAGCCGGTCCACGATGCGACAGTCCACCCCGCGTCTGCGCAGTTCCGCCGCCGCCGTGAGTCCCACCGGACCCGCGCCCACGACCAGTACGTCCGTCCCGTGAGGGTTCATCCCTCCATGGTCGGCGGAGGACCCTGCTCCGGCCACCGCGGGGACGACCGGGCCGACGGGGGTCCGATGGTCCGAACCCGGCCGAAGATCACGGCGCCGGACCGGGCCAATGGCCCACAGATCGCGGCCTCACTTGAGCCATTGCCCTTCCGGATGGTTATCTGTGGGGTATCCATGTACTTACGGCGCCACGCAGCGCCGGACGGCAACGAGGCCGGTCCGGACCGTGGCGCCTTCGCCGTGCCTCCACGCAGCCCACCACCCCCGGGCCGCGGGCGGACCGGCGTGCTCCATCGCAAGGGGGGCGGCACACCGCCGTGAAGAGGATGTTCGTGGCTCCGGACCCGGGGCGTACCAGACTCAGGAACTCGACCCGCGCCGTCGTCGGCGTGGCGCTCGCCGTCACCGTGGCCGAACTGGCCGGCCTCTCCCTGACCGCCTCCATCACGGGCGGGCTCGCGGCCCTGCTCGCCCTGTTCACCGTCCTCGACGCGAACGTGCGCGCCCAGCGCGTCACCACCGCCCTGCTGCCGGTGGCCGGTTTCCCGGTCCTGGCGCTCGCCACCACCCTCCACGGCGTACCGGCCGCCCGCGACGCGGCCTTCCTGGCCGTCGTCTTCGCCGGGGTGTACGCCCGCCGCTGGGGGCCCCGGGGCCACGCCCTCGGCATCTTCGGCTTCATGATGTTCTTCGTCACCCAGTTCCTGCACGCCGTGCCCGCGCAGCTGCCCGAACTCTTCGCCGCCGTCACGCTGGCGTTGCTGTCCGCGGGCGCCGTGCGGTTCCTGCTGTGGCCCATCGAACGCCGCACCCCACCCGCCGCCGCCCCGCCCGGACTGCCGGGCACCGGCCTGGCCCGTCCCACCACCCGGCAGGCCTTCCAGGCCACCGCCGCCTGCGCCTTCGCCCTGGCCATCGGCCAGGTGCTGTCCGAGGACCGCTGGTACTGGGCCGTCGGCACCGCCTGGTGGATCTTCGTCAACACCGCGTCTCGCGGTGAGACCCTCGTCCGCGGATTCCGTCGGGTGCTCGGCACCGTGATCGGCATCGCCGCCGGGCTGCTGATCGCCGTACCCCTGCACGGAGCACCCGCGCCCACCGCGGCCCTCGTCGCCGTCTGCGTCTTCGGCATCTTCTACACGGCGGCGCCCTCGTACTCCTGGATGATGTTCTTCGTCACCGTCATGGCCGGACTCCTGTACGGGCTCCTCGGCGTGCTGCACCCCGGTCTGCTGCTCCTGCGCTTCGAGGAGACCGCCGTCGGCGCCCTCGGCGCGGCCCTGGCCGTCGTCCTCATCCTTCCGGTGACCACCCACGGCGCCAACGACGCCTGGATCCAGCGCGCCCTGCACTGCGTACGGGCCGCCACCGGCGCGGCCCTGGACCGCCTCGCCGGGGACCCGGCCGCCGATCCCGCCCCGCACGCCGCCGAACTGGAGCTGCTGCTCGCCCGCGTGCGGATGGCGCTCGCGCCCCTCGTCCACCCGCTGAGCCCGCTGCGCGCCCGCAAGGCCCGTGCCCGGCAGGTCCTGGCCCTGCTCGACGACTGCGCCCGCGAGGTGCGCGGCCTCGTGGTGGTCGCCGCCGACCCGCAGGCCTCCCACGACGCCCGGCTGGCCACCGCCTGCTGGCGGGTCGAGGCGGCCGTCGAAGCGCTCACCGCCCCGTCGGGTTCCGCCGGTCCCGCCACGCCCGCCGAGCCGTCCCGGCCCGCCGGGGTCGAACCCGCCCTGGCCCACCTGCACGGGCTGGAGCAGGCCCTGACGGCCCTGGCCACCCCGCTGCGAAGCGACCCGAGGGCCCCGCTCGTCACCGCGTAGCGGTCGCCGGCCTCAGGGGCCGGCCGAGGGGGACGCCGGGCCGGTCGACTCCGTGCCCGGCAGCTTCTTCGAGGTGCCCCCGTCGCACTGGAGACCGACGGAGACCGATGTCGTCGGCTCGCCGGCGACCGGGGCGATCGACGCGGCGTGCGCGGTCCAGTTGGCCTTGCGGAGGCTGCGCCCGCCGGGCAGTGCGGGCGGAACGGTGCGCCAGCCCCGCGCCTTCGCCTTCTCGAACGCGTCCTGCGCGGCGGCGTCGGCGGTGTCCGTCGCGTGCTCGGCGGAAAGGTACTCGTGGCACTCGATCACGAGGTATTCCTGGGGCATCCGCCGCACCTGGATCCCGGCCTCGGCCAGGGCGGACGTCAGGTCGGCGACCGCCGCGTCCGCGGTCATCGGAGGGCCCGAGTACCTCTCCTCCAGGGGGCCGAGGTCCGCGAGCGGGTTCACACAGCCGCTCACCGCCGTCATCGACACCAACGCCAAGGCCACGGCGACCGCTGTCAGTCCCACCCGCATGTGCCACTTCCTCCCCGAGTACCGCAGAAGTCTCGCACGACAAGATCACTACCAGGATCACGGCCCGGATCACGACCGATCGTCCCCGGGGGCTCGGGCGGGACGCGGCCGTCTCGCGCACCCGCGGGGCCGGGGCCAGGCTGGTAGGGGGCGCTCGGACGCGGACGGAGGACGGCCGGTGGACACGGGAGCGAGCGAACCGGCCCGGGCCGCGGCCGGTGGATTCCTGGACAACCCGGTGGTCGGGATGTCCCCCTGGATCGTCTTCGCGCTCCTGGTGGGCCCCGGCCGGTTCGAGATCGCGGTCGCGCTCGCCCTCGGCGTCGCCCTCGTGCTGGTGATCGGTGGCCGGATCGTCCGCCGGGGCAGCTCCTGGAAACTCCTCGAACTCGCCGACGTGATCTTCTTCGCGGTCCTCTCGGTTGTCGGCCTGATGGCGGACGACGGCACCCGCCGCTGGCTGGAGACGTACGCCGGTGAGGTGTCCAACATCGCGCTCGTCGTCGTCGCCTTCGGCTCGATGGCGCTGCGGAACCCCTTCACCCTCCAGTACGCCCGCGAACAGGTCGACCGGGCGCACTGGAACGCCCCGGAGTTCCTGCGCGCCAACTACGTGATCACCGGCGTGTGGGGGCTGGCCTTCCTGGTGTCCGCGCTCGCCGGCGCCTACGGCGATCTGGTGCTGCGCAACCCGAACAACCTCTGGACGGGCTGGATCATCCAGATCGCCGCCATCGTCGCGGCGGTCCGGTTCACGGTCTGGTACCCGAAGGTGGTGCGCGCCCGCGCGCGGGGCCGCGAGCGCGGCCCGCTGTCCCCGGCCGCCCTGTTGTTGCCGGTCGCCGGGGTGCTCGTACCGGCCGGCATCGCCGTCCTGATCTTCGACGGCGACCTCTGGTGGTTGGGCGTCGCCCTGATCGTCGTCGGCGGCGCCCTCACACGGGCCCTGCACCGGAAGGCCTCCGAAGCTCCCACCGATGACGTTCCGGCCTGAGGCGCACGCGGGCGGGCCCGGAGCCCGCGACTCCCGGGCTCGGGCGGATGATACGCCCGTACGGTCCGCCTCCGCAGGCACACGCTCGAAGATCACTCGGAGGGGTGTTCCGGGTGTTCCCGGGCCACTTCGTTGACCTGCCGCGTGTACAAACGGTGAGGGTTGATTGCGCGTTCATCCGGCACGTACACAGTGGATCTGGTCGTACAGGGGGTTACCGCCGGAATGGAAATACTGCAGCGGCAGTCGAGCACCGCCCAGGTCTGGGAGGAAGCCGAGGAGTTCATCCGGCTCTTCCACCGGGAGAATCCGCAGACCGGTGATCCGCGCGTCCGGCTCGCCGCGGTACGGGCCGAGCTGGCGGAGACCGGCACCTACCGGCACACCGCGCAAGAGCTGGTCCACGGTGCCCGCGTGGCCTGGCGCAACAGCAACCGCTGCATAGGCAGGCTCTACTGGAACTCGCTGCGGGTGCGCGACCGGCGGGGGCTGACCGACTCCAAGGAGATCGCCGACGAGTGCTTCGAGCACCTGCGGGAGGCGACCAACCGGGGCCGGGTCCGGCCCACCATCACCGTCTTCGCCCCGGACGCCCCCGACCGGCCGGGCCCGCTGATCTGGAGCGAGCAACTGGTGCGGTACGCCGGGTACGGGGACCACCCGTCCGTCACCGTCGGCGACGCCCGCAACGGCCCCCTCACCGAAGCCCTGTTGGAGCTCGGCTGGGCCGGCGGCCCGGGCACCCCCTTCGACCTGCTGCCGCTGGTGGTGCAGGGCGTCGACGACAAGCCCCGCTGGTTCGACACCCCCGCGGACGCCGTGCTGGAGGTGCCGATCCGCCACCCCGACGAGCGCGACGACTGGTCCGACTGGGGACTGCGCTGGCACGCCGTACCGGCCATCTCCAACATGTGCCTGGAGATCGGCGGCATCCACTACCCGGCCGCCCCCTTCAACGGCTGGTACATGGGTACCGAGATCGGCGCCCGCAACCTCGCCGACACCGACCGGTACAACCTGCTCCCGGCCGTTGCCCGCCGGCTCGGCCTGGACACCTCCACCGACCGCTCGCTGTGGAAGGACCGGGCCCTGGTGGAACTCAACCGCGCGGTACTGGACTCCTTCGACCGGGCCGGGGTCACCATCGCCGACCACCACTCGGAGTCGCGACGGTTCCTCTCCCACCTGGAACGGGAGGAACGCAAGGGGCGGGACGTGGGGGCCGACTGGTCCTGGATCGTCCCGCCGATCTCCGGCTCCGCCACCCCGGTGTTCCACCGCACGTTCGAGGACCGGCCCAGCACCACGGCCTACGTGCACCATTCCGGTGCGCACGACCGGGCCAAGGGGCGGGACTTGGTCTAGACCTTCTGTTACCGTCGGCTCCGAACGGATCCGGAGCGGCGGAGAGGGGCACCAGTGAACGGCGCGGACAGTACGGACCACGGCGGCGGGCACCGGGCCTACATCGGCTCGTTCACCTCGGGGGGCGGCCGCGGCATCACCGTCGCGGCCGTGGATCCGTCGACCGGAGCGCTGACCCCGCTCTCGGTCACCCGGTCCCTCCCGGACCCCTCGTACCTGACGGTCTCCCGGTCAACCGGCATCGTCTACGCGGTGAGCGAGGCCGAGCAGGGCGCGGCGGGCGCCTTCCGGCCCACCGCCGAAGGGCTCGTCCCGGCAGGGCCCGCGGTCGGCGTGGGCGGCTCCGGCCCCACCCACCTCGGCCTGGCCGGAGGTCGCCTGCTCACCGCCAACTACACCTCCGGCAGCGTCAGTAGCCTTCCCGTGGCCGCCGACGGCAGCCTCGCCGGACCGGCCTCGGTGCTCACGCACCGGGGTGCGGGACCCGACGGGGATCGGCAGGAGGCGCCCCACGCGCACCAGGTGCTGCCCGACCCGTCCGGCCGCTGGGTGCTCGGCGTGGACCTCGGCACCGATTCGGTGCGGGTCTGCGCGCTCGACGCGGCCGGCGGGGCGCTGCGCGTGCACTCCGAGACGCGTCTGCGCGCCGGAAGCGGGCCGCGGCACCTCGTCTTCCACCCGACCGAACCCGTGGTCCACGTCCTGCACGAACTGGAGCCGCAGCTGACCGTCTGCCGCTGGAACGCGGCGTCCGGGCGACTGGAACCGGTCTCCGAGGTTCCGGTCGCTTCCGGGGGTACCTCAGGGGCCGTGCGGGCCTATCCGTCGGCGGTCGTCGCCTCGCCGGACGGGCGCTTCTTGTGGGCGGCGGTGCGGGGCGCCGATGTCATAGTCACGTTCTCGCTGGCCGGCGGCGCGGAGAAGCCGCAGCTCACGGGCACCGTCGGGTGCGGCGGCAGCTGGCCGCGCGATCTCGCCGCGGACCCCTCGGGGCGTCACCTGTACGCGGCCAACGAGCGGTCCGGGGACGTCACCTGGTTCGACGTCGACCCGCTGGACGGGCAGCTCCGCCGGGCCGGCTCGGTCGCGGTCCCGGCCGCCACCTGCGTGGCCTTCGGCTGACACCGCGTGCCCGACGTACCCGGGCACGCGAAGGGCCCGCCCCCGGCATCCCGGGGGCGGGCCCTTCGCGGTTTCGGGCCTTACTGCGAGACGGCGCCCAGGGTGATCCCGAGCGCGGCGCTGTACTGGGTGACGGCGAGCTTGCCGAGCGCGGGGTAGGCGCCGAGCACCTCGGCGGCGGCGCAGTCCGCCTCCTTGCAGGCCGAGTCGAGCAGGCCCTCGGCCGCCTCGGGGCCGATCAGGTAGGGGGCCAGCGCGAGCTGCGCCGAACCGGAACCGCGCAGCTCGGCGGCCACGGTCGCCACCGAACCCTCCTGGTCCAGGGCGGCGGCCATGACCGGCACCGCGAGGCGGGCGGCCAGCAGCATCCCGGTGATCCCGGCGGCCTGGACGGCCTCCTCGCCGCCGGTGGTGGCCAGGATGATGCCGTCGGCGGCCGTGGCCACGGTGAACAGGCGCGCCCGGTCGGCGCGGGCGAGGCCGGCCTCGGAGAGGCGCACGTGCAGACCCTCGGCGAGCAGCGGGTGCGGGCCGAGCACGTCGGCCAGCTCGGCGGCGGCCGGCGAGTCCATCAGGGCCTGGCGCACCCGGCGCAGCAGACCGCCGTCGGGACCGGCCAGCAGGGGCACGACCACGGCGTCCGGGCCGGTGGGCGCGGGCACCTCGTGACCGGCGGCGCGGGCGAACTCCGCGCGCGCGGCACGCTCGTGCGCGACGGCGGTCAGTACGCCGGACAGCGAGGGGAACTCGGCGCCCGCGGCGTCCTCGCCGTCGGTGCCCTCCAGGTAACCGATCCGGGCGTCCAGGCCGGGCAGCTCGGAGCGGCCGATGCTGATGATCTCTTCCGCGAGGCCCCGCGAGGCGGCCGAGGGGGCACCGGGCACGGCGAGCACCAGCGCGGGTGCGCCCTCGGGCGCCACCGCGGGCTCGGGCCGGCGGTGCCGTCCGGTCTGGCGGGGTCGCGGCATTCGTACGGGCAGGCCATTTGCGGGCCCAGTGGGGGAGCTCATGGCGCCGCATGCTACTGGTTTATCGGAACGGGGTGTTCGGGCAGGGCCCGGGCGGGCGGCATCTGTCCGTATTTATCCGTTGAATGTCATATAAGGTTCAACTGACTGTGGGCAAGCGCCAGTCGACGGGCTGTGCTCCCTGACGGACCAACAGGTCATTGGTGCGGCTGAAGGGCCGCGAGCCGAAGAACCCGTTGGCCGCGGACATGGGGGAGGGGTGGACGGACTCCACCGCCGGCAGCTCGCCCAGCAGCGGCCGCAGGTTGCGGGCGTCGCGCCCCCACAGCACCGACACCAGGGGCTTGCCGCGCGCCGCGAGGGCCCGGATCGCCTGCTCGGTGACCGCCTCCCAGCCCTTGCCGCGATGCCCGCCCGTCTTGCGCGGGGCCGTGGTGAGGGCGCGGTTCAGCAGGAGCACGCCCTGCCGCGTCCACGGCGTCAGGTCGCCGTTGGCCGGGCGGGGCATGCCGAGGTCCGTGTGCAGCTCCCGGAAGATGTTGTCCAGGCTGGGCGGCACCGGCTGGACGTCGGGCGCCACCGAGAAGGACAGGCCCATCGCGTGCCCCGGGGTGGGGTACGGGTCCTGCCCGACGATGAGCACCCTGACCTCGTCGAAGGGCTGCTGGAACGCGCGCAGCACGTTCGCGCCGGACGGGAGGTAGGTTCTGCCCGCCGCGATCTCGGCGCGCAGGAAGTCGCCCATCGCGGCGACCTGCGCCGCCACCGGCTCCAGAGCCCGGGCCCAGCCCGGTTCGACGATCTCGTTCAAAGGTCTCGCTGCCACGGTTGATCACTCTAGTGGCTCAACGCGGCAACGCCTCAACCGAGCACGGAGGCCCGCACGCACAGCACGTCCGGCAGGTGCTCGGCGAGCAACTGCCAGCTGTCGCCGTCGTCGTGACTGGCGTAGAGCTCGCCGTTGCGGTTGCCGAAGTAGATGCCCGCCGGGTCGGCGTCGTCCGTGCACAGGGCGTCGCGCAGCACCGTGCCGTAGTGGTCGCCGGCCGGCAGGCCCTTCGAGAGCGGCTCCCACGTGGCGCCCGCGTCCCGGGTGCGGAAGACCCGGCAGCGGTGCTCCGCCGGGACCCGGTCGGAGTCGGCGTTGAGCGGAAAGACGTAGGCGGTGTCGGGCAGGTGCGGGTGGGCGGCCACGGCGAAGCCGAAGTCGGAGGGCAGCCCGCCGCCGATGTCGGTCCACTCCGCGCCCGCGTCGTCACTCCGGTACACGCCCCAGTGGTTCTGGAGGTACAGCCGGTCCGTGTTCCCGGCGTCCTGGGCGATCTTGTGGACGCACTGGCCGAACTCGGGATCCGGGTCGGGCAGGAACACCGCCGAGACCCCGTGGTTGGACGGGGACCAGCTCGCCCCGCCGTCGCGGGTGCGGAACACCCCCGCGGTGGAGACGGCGACGGTCACCGCCAAGGGGTCGGCCGGGTCGGTGACCACGGTGTGCAGTCCCTCGCCGCCGCCCCCCGGCTCCCAGGCGGAGCGGCTCGGGTGCTCCCACAGGGGTCGCACCAGCTCGAACGACTCGCCGCGGTCGGTGGAGCGGAACAGGGCGGCCGGTTCGGTCCCCGCGTAGACCACGTCCGGGGCCTCCGGACCGGCCGGGTGCAGTTGCCAGACGCGCTCCAGGGACGCGCCCGTGTCCTGCGGGAACTTCACGGCGGCCGAGGCCGGTTCGCGCCAGTTCGCCCCGAGGTCGTCGGAGCTGAAGACGGAGGGGCCCCAGTGGGTGCTGTCGCCGCCGACCAACAGCCGGGGCGAGGGCCCCCGGCGGTCGATCGCGACCGCGGACACGGCCTGGGCGTTGAAATGGGGCCCGTCGAACTCCCAGGGGCCGGCGCCCGCGCGCCGTCCGATGAAGAGCCCCTTGCGGGTGCCCACGAGCAGTAGCACGTCGGTCATGGCCGACACCTCCGGACGTCCTTGTCCTTCACGACAGCTTTCCAGCCAGTCTGCACCCGCCCACCGACAGCGGCCGGGCGGCACGCGCGGCACTCCGACCCCGTTGTACGGGAACTCTCGTACTACGAGAGATTTCGTAGTACGGTAGTTCTCGTACTTAGCGCCGACCCCCGGTGCGCGTCCGGTGACATCTGGAGAGCCCCATGAGTGCTGCCCCCGCCGCTTTCACCGCCCTGTTCCAGCCCTACGCGCTGCGTTCGGTGACCGTCCCGAACCGCGTATGGATGGCCGCCATGTGCCAATACAGCGCCGAGCCCACCGGCCCGGGCGCGGGCGTCGCCACGGACTGGCACTTCGCGCACTACGCGGCCCGCGCCACCGGTGGCACCGGCCTGATCATCCAGGAGGCCACCGCCGTTTCCCCCGGTGGCCGGATCTCCCCCTACGACCTGGGCATCTGGAACGACACCCAGGTCGAGGCGCTCCGCCGGATCACCGCCTTCCTCAAGGCGCGGGGAACCGTCCCGGGCATCCAGATCGCACATGCCGGGCGGAAGGCGTCCACCGACCGTCCCTGGAAGGGCGGCCGGCCGGTCGGCCCGGAAGCCCACGGCTGGCAACCCGACGCCCCCAGCGCGGTCCCGTTCGCCGAGGACCACCCGGTGCCGCACGAGCTCACCCCCGACGAGATCCGTACGATCACCGGCGAGTTCGCGGCCGCCACCCGTCGCGCCCTCGCCGCGGGCTACCAGGTCGTCGAGATCCACGGCGCCCACGGCTACCTCATCGGGGAGTTCCTCTCCCCGCACAGCAACCGGCGCGCCGACTCCTACGGCGGCTCCTTCGAGAACCGCACCCGCTTCGCCCTCGAAGTCGTCGAGGCCGTCCGCGCCGAATGGCCCGAGGAACTCCCACTGTTCTTCCGCATCTCCGCCACCGACTGGCTGGAACGCGACGGTTGGACCGCCGACGACACCGTCCGGCTGGCCGGACTCCTCCAGGAGCGCGGCGTCGACCTGCTCGACGTGTCCACCGGCGGCCTCGCCCCCGGTGTGACGATCCCGCTCGGCCCCGGCTACCAGGTCCCGTTCGCCGCCCGCGTCAAGGCGGAGACGAGCCTGCCGGTCGCCGCGGTCGGCCTGATCACCGAACCGGAGCACGCCGAGAAGATCCTGGCCAACGGTGAGGCGGACGCCGTCCTGCTCGGCCGGGAACTGCTCCGCGACCCGCACTGGGCCCGCCGGGCCGCCGTCGAACTCGGCGCGGAGATCCCCACGCCGGAGGCCTACCACCGCGCCTGGTGAACCGGTGCGGCGCGGCGGCCCCCACGCGCCCCGCGCCGCACCCCGACCCGTCCTACGGCGGTTCTCGTACGATGGGCCCGCGGAGGGTCCGGCGCCCCCGACCGAACGAGCGGAGCAGGACATGACGGAACGTGACGCGGCCCGTGTCCTCGAACACCCCGAGCCGGCCGCGATCCGGCTGGAAGGCGTGCTGCACGCGCTCTCCGACCCGCTCCGGCTGTCCATCGTCCGGGACCTCGCGGCCTCGGACGCCGAACTGGCCTGCTCCCACTTCGACCTGCCGGTCACCAAGTCGACGACGACCCACCACTTCCGGGTCCTGCGCGAGAGCGGCGTCGTGCGCCAGACCTACCGCGGCACGGCCAAGATGAACGGCCTGCGCCGCGCGGAACTCCAGACCCTCTTCCCGGGCCTGTTGGACAGCGTCCTCGCGGCGGCCGACGCCGAGGCGTCCCGCCTGGCCGGGGCCGTGGTCTAGGGCCGGGCGTCCATGCGGTGGATGAGCCTGCCTTCGGGGCCGAAGACGTCGATGTAGTAGCCGTTCTTGAAGGACGCCCCCTCCTTGTTCATCAGGTGGGCGGTGACCGAGGTGTTCTGCCGGCGGAAGATCGCGTCCCCCTCATCCGCGTTGCGGGTCCGCACGACCACCCGTGGCACGCCTTCCGGTCCGTCCTGGACCTGGATCCCGTACACGTCCGGGTCCCCGCCGCCCGCCCGGTAGCGCTCGGCCAGGGCCGTCGCCTCCTGGGGAGCGGCCGTCGTGGTGGAGGTCGGGCCGGGCATGACCTGCCTGGGGGGTTCCTCCGCGCAGCCCACCAGCAGCGCGGCTCCCGCCGCCGCCGTCAGTGCCGCGTACGCACCCCGACGCAATGTGTGCCCCATCGCCAACTCCCCTGATCGGTAAGGAATCAGCGACCCTACGCGACGCCCGCCGCGCCCCGGAGGCCGGCCCAGTCGGGGATCTTCACCGAGCGGCGTCCCAGCGAGCGGCCGAGTTCCGCCTCGGCCGCCTCGATGGCCAGCCACCCCGGCCACTCCACCGGCCGCAGCCCCGCGGCGCGCAGCGCGTCGAGCGGGTCCCGGGGAAGATCGCGGCGCGCGAGTGCGCCCGCGTCCTGGAGCAGCGAGGACACCGTCTCCTTGGCGCACGGCCGGTTCGTGCCGATCACCCCGGTCGGCCCGCGCTTGATCCAGCCCGCCACGTACTCGCCGACCGAGGCCCGGCCCGCGCGCAGCACCCGACCCGCCGCGTGCGGCACGGTCCCCCGCGCCGCGTCGAACGGCAGCCCGGGCAGCGGCACGCCCAGGTACCCCACCGAACGCAGCACCAGCTCGGCCGGGAGGTCCTCGTACGCGCCCGTACCCGTGACGCCGCCCCGGCCGTCGGGGGCGGTCCGCTCGAAGCGCAGGGCCCGCACCCGGCCGTCCGCCCCGCCCAGCACCTCCACCGGCCGCAGGTAGAACCGCAGGGTGAGGCGGCGCGACTCCCCGGCACCCGAACCCGGTCCGGTCCAGCCGCGCAGCACCTCGACGTTGCGCCGGGCCACCGCGGGCAGGGCCGCCGCCGCACCGGGGTCCGCGTACGCCGGGTCCAGGGCCGCCTCCGCCGGATCGACCCGGATCCCGACCCCCGGGAGCGTGCCCAGTTCGCGGAGCTCCTTGGTGGTGAACCGGCCCTGGGAGGGGCCGCGCCGGGCCACCATCGACACCTCGCGGACCCCGCTGCCGGCCAGTGCGCCGAGCGCCGGCTGGGGCATGTCCGTCGGTGTCAGGTCCGCCGCGCCCCGGGCCAGGATCCGGGCCACGTCCACCGCGACGTTCCCGGCGCCGACGACCACGGCCGAGCGGACGCCGCTCAGGTCGAAGGGCCCGGCGTCCGGATGGCCGCTGTACCAGGACACGAAGGCCGTGGCGGAGTGCACGCCGGCGAGTTCCTCGCCCGGGATGCCGAGGAGCCGGTCGCGGGCGGCGCCCACGCAGTAGACGACGGCGTGGTAGAGCTCCAACAGCCGGGCCGTGGAGAGCGGCGGGGCGCCGACCTCCACGTTCCCGAGGAAGCGGATCCGGTCCTCCTCGAGGACGGTGCGCAGGCTTCCGGTCAGCGATTTGATCTTCTCGTGGTCGGGGGCCACCCCGTACCGCACGAGGCCGTACGGGGCCGGCAGCCGGTCCAGCACGTCGACCCGCACACCGGGCACCTCACGCTGCTGGACCAGTGCCTGGGCGGCGTAGACCCCGCTCGGGCCCGAACCGACGACGGCGACACGAAGCACGGCGGAGCTCCTCCCGCAGGTGCTTCCAGCATGACACCGGCCCCCGGACCCGTCAGCCCATCGCGCGCATCCGGTGGATCTCGGCGCTCTGGGTGGCCACCACCTCCGTCGCCATCTCCTCGACGGCCACGTTGTTGCCCCGGGAGAGCGCCTCGCCCGCCATCTTCAGGGCGCCCTCGTGGTGGGCGGTCATCAGGGTCAGGAAAAGCCGGTCGAAGTCGGCGCCCTTGGCGTCGCGCAGCTGCTCCAGCTGCTGGGGAGTCGCCATCCCGGGCATGGCGCCGTGGTCGTGGCCGCCCGCGTCGGGCGCGGGCGCCGGGTGGCGGGTGACCCACTTCTCCATCGCGCCGATCTCGGGTCCCTGTGCGGCCGCGATCCGCTCCGCGAGCCGCTTGACGCCTTCCCCGGAGGCCCGTTCCGGGGCCAGCGCGCTCATCACGAGGGCCTGGCGGTGGTGCTCGGTCATGTTCCGCACGTACGCGTGGTCGGCCGCGTTGGGGCTGTCGTCGGGCCGTTCCCGCGCGGCCTGTTCGGGGGTGAGGGTGCGGGCCTTCTCGCCCGGTCTGCCGGGCGCGACCACCACCGTCGCCCCGTCGCCCGCCGCGTCCGCGGCGCCGTCGTCCTCGCATCCGGTGAGCGTGAGGAGGAGTCCGGCGGTCAGTGCCGCCGCCAGGAATCGGCCGACCGATGCATTTGCCATGTCCATGGAAAAGACGATACTGCCGGGGTCCAGGTTCCGTTCCCACGAGGAACGGGACGTTCGGGCCCCCACGGGAGGCACAGTGACCTCGCTGCACACCGTCAGAGTGCGCCACCGGAGTCTGGGAGTGGCCTTGGCCGCCGCCGGACTCCTCACCACGCTCCTGGCGACCGCCGGACCGGCGGCCGCCACCCCCGACCCCGGGGACTTACGGCCGGGCGCGGGCTCCGGGCGGAGCGCCGCTTCCGCCCCGGACCGCGAACTCGCCCCCGGCGAGATACCCGGTCAGGACGAGATCGTCCACAGCCGCAACATCAAACCGCTGGCCAACATCCCCAGTGCCAACCCCAACGGCATCAACACCGACCTGGCCTTCGAGGGCCGGTACGCCTACGCGGGCAATTACGACGGCTTCACCGTCTACGACATCGGCAATCCCAAGTCCCCGAAGGTGGTCAGTCAGGTCCTGTGCCCGGGCGGCCAGAACGACATCTCGGTCTCCGGGGACCTGCTCTTCCTGTCGACGGACTCCTCGCGCAGCGACGACTCCTGCAACAGCGTCTCGCAACCGGCGACGGAGAAGTCCTCCTGGGAGGGCATCAAGATCTTCGACATCAAGGACAAGAAGAACCCGAAGTACATCAAGTCCGTCGAGACCGCCTGCGGCTCCCACACGCACACGCTGGTGCCGGGCGGCCGTGACCTCTACCTGTACGTCGCCTCCTACTCCCCGAACGAGGCCTTCCCGGACTGCAAGCCCCCGCACGACGGCATCTCCGTGGTGAAGGTGCCCAAGAAGGCCCCGACCAAGGCGGCCGTCGTCGGCTTCCCCGTCCTCTTCCCGGACGGCGGCAACCCGGGCGCACCCGCCAACCCCGGGGTCTCCAAGACCACGGGCTGCCACGACATCACGGTGCTGCCCTCCAAGAACCTGGCCGCCGGTGCCTGCATGGGCGACGGCATCCTCTTCGACATCACCAGGCCGGAACTGCCCAGGGTCATCGACCGGGTCCAGGACAACGTGAACTTCGCCTTCTGGCACTCGGCCACCTTCAACGAGCGGGCGAACAAGGTGGTGTTCACCGACGAGCTCGGTGGTGGGGGCGGCGCCACCTGCAACGAGGCGACCGGACCTAACCGGGGCGCCGACGGCATCTACGACATCACCGGCCGCGGCGACCAGCGCGAGCTCGTCTTCAAGAGCTACTTCAAGATCCCGCGCCACCAGGCCGACACCGAGAACTGCGTCGCCCACAACGGCTCGCTGATCCCGGTCGGCGGCGGCCGCGACATCATGGTCCAGGCCTGGTACCAGGGCGGCGTCTCGGTGTGGGACTTCACCGACTCCACCCGCCCCAAGGAGATCGGCTACTTCGAACGCGGCCCGCTGACCACCGACGCCCTCGGCCTCGGCGGCTCCTGGTCGGCGTACTACTACAACGGGCACATCTACTCGAACGACATCGTCAAGGGCCTCGACGTGCTGCGGCTCGACGACTGGCGCACCGACAGCGCCAAGTGGGTGCGGATGGACCGCCTCAACGTGCAGACCCAGCCCGACTACCGCTGACCACGGCGGCGCCGGTCGTCACCCGCGCCACCGTCACCCGAACGTCCCGCCGGGCGGTCCGCCGTCCGGCGGGACACCGAGCTCCCAGTCCAGTCCGTACCGCTGGAACAGCTCGGCGCGCAGCCGGGGCCCGGGCATCGGGGCCCCCGGCAGCAGCACCGCCACCACCGCCCCCATCAGCAGGGCCCGCAGCAGCGGGTAGTCCGTGTCCACGTCGGCCGAGCCGTACCGGGCGACGGTGTCCCGCAGCAGCTCCGCCAGGCGCTGCTGCTCCGGGCACTGGATGAACCCCTCGGCCGCGAGGATGCCCGCCATGTGCGTGCGCATCAGCCGGGGATGGTCCCGGGCCAGCCCGAGGACCGCGTCGATCGCCCGGGCGAGCCGCTCGCGGCCGTCCGCGCTCCGCGGCTCCCGCCCCAGCGCCGCTTCCAGGGTCAGGTGCATCAACCGGTGCACGGCGGACTGCAGGAGCTGCCGCTTCCCCGGGAAGTAGTACGACACCAGGCCGCGGGCCGCGCCGGCCCGGTCGGCGATGTCGCCGAGCGTCGTGGCCTCGAAGCCGCGCTCGGACACCAGCTCGACCGTGGCCTGCAGCAGCCGCTCCCGGGAACGTCTGCGCAATTCTTCATTGACCGATGCGCTGCGCGGGGACATGCTTACTCCTGCGTTGACTGGCTCCGGGCCAATATACTCAGCGCGCGGTGTCGTCTGTTCGGGGCGACGCGGGGGATCGCCCCGGGCAGGCACACCGGCACGCCGCGAGCGCCACCAGGGCAACCAGTGCCACGCCCAGGAGCCAGCCCGCGAGAACGTCCGAGAACCAGTGGACGCCGAGGTAGAGCCGGGTGAAGCCGACCCCGAGCACCGAGACCGCGGCCACCGTCCACGCGCCGTACAGCACCGGCCGCGCGACCTTCCGCGGCATCAGCCACAGCAGCAGCCCGCACACCACCGTGGCCGTCATCGCGTGCCCCGAGGGGTAGGCCGCGTACTGGGCGGAGTCGACGGGATCCGGCCACTGCGGGCGCTCCCGGCCGACGGCGGCCTTCAACCCCTGCTGCACGGCCGAGGCCACCAGTGTGGCCACGGCCACTCCCACGGCGCGGACGCGGTCCCCGCGCCACCACAGCCACCCGCATGCCGCCGCGGCCAGGGCCCGCATCGTCCAGGGGTCCCAGACCCAGTCGCTCAGTACCCGCATCGGACCGGTGACCGCGGAGTGGGAGACGGCGTACGGGTGGAGCGCCCCCGCGACCCGTTCGTCGTAGGCGATGAGCGGCTGCCACCGGATCACCACCAGGACGGTCAGCACGGCCGCGGCCAGCGCGCAGGCCGACCCCGCTTTCCCCAGCCGGTTGTTCCGCATGCCCCGATCCTCGCAGCAAGCGGAACGCCTCCCTCACCTCAGCGCGCTGAGTCCCGGTACGAAGGCGACCAGCAGCGGCACCGCCGGCACCAGCGTGGCCAGCGCCGTCAGGCGCAGCCGGCGGCCCGGGGAGAGCCGGGGCGAGGCCGACAGCAGCCGCCGCACGCGCTGCGGCACGTGCGCCTGCGCGGTGGGGGAGGGGCCGAAGACCCCGCGGTCCTCGTTCAGTCCGACCAGGGCCAGCGCGATCGTCAGGCGCCCGTAGCGCCGCGAGGCCACGTCGTCCGCGGCCAGCTCGACCAGCCGGTGCATCTCCGCCTCGAACGCGGCGAACACCGGCACCTGCGGGAACCCCCGGGACAGCGCCCGCGAGCAGTGCAGCAGCCAGTCGTGCCGGGCCGCCGCGTGCCCCTGCTCGTGCGCCAGTACGGCGTCCAGCTGGCTGCCCTTGAGTCGGCCCAGCGCCGCCGTGGTCACCACCAGCTGCGGCGCCGCCCCCGGCTGCCACCAGGCCTCCGGCCGCGGCCCCTCCAGCACGACGAGCCGCCCGGCCACCGGTTCCTCACCGGGCAGCAGCGGCGCGCGGACCAGCAGTTCGGCGTCCCGGGCACGCCGCCGGGCCCGGGCCCGCAGCACCTCCCGCGTCAGCATCGCGCCGGTCCACAGGCCCCCGCAGGCCAGCGCCAGGGCGGTTCCGGTGGCCCACGGGCCGCCCGCCGCCCCCAGTGAGTAGGCGTCGACCACCCCGTGGGGCGCCGCCGCGAAGAGCCGACCCCGCACGGCCTGCCAGGCGGCGGCCGCGCTCAGCAACATCGACAGGGCCAGGCACAGGAGCGTCGCGCCGACCACGCACTGCCACGCCCACAGCGCGACGACGGGTTCGCGATCGGGCCACTGGGCCCGAGCCAGGAGACGGGGTGCGAGCACCGCGGTCAGAGCGCCGAGCAGGAGGAGAACGGCGGGGACCATCATGGCCGCCACCCTAAGAGGGCACCCCTGCCCACCGGTACGGTCCTGGGGTATTGGTGACGCAGGACACGTCCCGCGACACGGCCGCCTCGGGCCGTTGTCGGCGCCGCGCGACGAGGCCGTCACATCGTCAGCAGCATCGCCAACATCCCCGTTCCCATGGCGAGTCGGCACGCGGGGATGAGGTCCCCGGGACCCGCCACCACCCCGACGGACCGCCCGCCGCCCGCGGCCGCGCCGACGGGCCCGCCGCCGGCCGTCACCAGCCGGGCCCCGCCGAGCAGCACGTAGCCCGCGTAGTAGAGGAGCAGCGCGCCCGTCACCGCCGGCAGCCCGGCCCTACCGTGTTCGTGTCCGGCGGTCATCGACAGCGCCATGTAGGTCATCGCCAGCGAGCCGACCAGGTGGTGCGCGTGGTGGGCGCCGCCCCGCAGCATCCACAGGGCGTGCACCGCCGCACCACCGAACACGGCGAGGAGGATCCCGGGCCCCCACGCGCCGGTTCCCGAGGGCACGGCCATCGCCGCCATCCCGAACCCCATCACGGCCTCGCCCGCCGCCACCCCGCGCCCGGGGCGTCCCGCTCTGCGCGCCCGCAGCAGACAGTAGGCACCGCTCACCGCGCACAGCAGTACGAGCAGCCAGGCGGACATGGCGGAGGCGGGGGAGGAGAAGGGCATGGCGGGACCGTGCACGGCGGAACCTCCCGGTTCGTCGGCGTCACGGGAAGGAATGCCCGCGCGGCGCCGCGCTCACGCCGCCCCGCGTTACGCTCTCCATGCCGCACCAGGCATGTCATATGCCACCGCATCGAACGGAGCGCCCGATGTCCACCGCCCAGCCCGCCGCCCTCAGCTTCCGTGCCGCCGTGGAGGCGGACGTACCGGAACTGGTGGTACTCGTCGAATCCGCCTACCGCGGAGACGCCAGCCGGGCGGGCTGGACCACCGAGGCCGACTACCTGGACGGGCAGCGCACCGACCCGGAGGGGGTCCGCGCGGTCATCGAGAACAAGGACGGCGTGCTGCTCGTCGTCGAGCGCGCGGGCGTGATCGTCGCCTGCTGCCAGCTCGAACACCGCGGGGAATACGCCTACTTCGGCATGTTCGCCGTCCGCCCCGGCCTCCAGGGCGGCGGCCTCGGCAAGGAGATCCTGGCCGAGGCGGAACGCCGCGCCCGCGAGATGTGGGGGGCCCAGGAGATGCGGATGACGGTGATCAACGTACGGGAGGAGCTCATCGCCTACTACGTGCGCCGCGGGTACGCGCGCACCGGCGAACTGAGCCCCTTCCCCTACGGCGACGCGCGCTTCGGCGAGCCGCGCCGCGACGACCTGGCCTTCGAGCTGCTCGTCAAGTCGCTCTGAGGCGAGTCGCCCCGGCCCGGTGGGGCCCGGGGCGGTAGGCCCTCGGGCGGTACGCCGCGGGCAACCCGCCCCGTGGGCCCGGCCGTTCGGTCAGGCCGTGAAACGGCCGGTGCTGCGGATCTCCGGGAGGCCGGTGACGGCGCCGTCCAGCTGCAGCGCCCGCGCCAGCCGCAGCCGGTCCAGCGTGTCGACCGTCCAGCCCGTCACCCGCAGTCCGGCCGCGTGCGCCGCCTCGACGGTCTCCAGGGTGACGCGCCGGATGTCGAGGTCGAGCGTCCGCGCCCCCGCGGCCAGGGCCCGATCGACGACGTCCGCCCCGTGCCGCTCCGCGTGCAGCACCGTCCGCACGCCCGGCGCGAGATGGGCCACGGTGGTGAGCACCGCGCCGTCGCGCGAGGCCACCTCCACCCGCGAGGTCAGGTCCCGGCGCACCAGGAGCTCCGCGAGCGCGGCCCCGGTCCGCTGGTCGTGCACCGAAATCCGCAGCGGTACCCCCACGGCGTCCAGCACCTCCTCCGGGAGGGGCGGGCGCTCGCCCTGACCGGCGTCCAGGGCGCGCAGCTCGGCGAGGGTCAGGTCGGCGACGGCGCCCGAGCCGTCGGTGGTGCGGTCCACTTCCGCGTCGTGCAGGACGACGAGGGCGCCGTCCTTGCTGAGGCGCAGGTCCAGCGCGATGACGTCCATCCCGCAGCGTTCCGCGCGGACGAACGACCGCAGGGTGTTCTCCGGTTCGACACCCATGACCCCGCGATGACCGATGGTGAGGAAAGTCAAGGTTCTCTCGCTTCCGTCGACGGCGGCTCCCGCGCGGTCGCGGTCCCGACCGGCCGCGCGCGGTGAGGACGCATGCTAATGCGCCCCGCCCGCGAAGGGACCGGGCGTGCGGGGGCCCGGATCGGCCGTCCGGCCGCTTCCCGCCAGGGCCGTGCGCGCCGGGGCGGGCGCGTGCGGCCCCGCCGCGTCACCCGGGCGTGGGCGCGTCCCCACCGGCTTGACGGACCGCCGTGCGGGGGCGGCGGAGGTCACGCTTCCGCAGGTTGCCCCCGCCCCGGGGAGGGGTTCTCAAGGCCCGGCCGGACCCGGTGCTGCCGGTGCTTCCAGCGCTTCCCGTCCTCGCCGGGGCTCTTCCGCTTCCTTCGGGGCCGCCTCCGCGAGATCGGCGAGCAGGGCACCGGACAGCTCCAGTTCGGCCAGGTGCTGGCGTTCGCTCCAGCGCAGGACCAGCGTGGGGAAGGCCCACTCCGCCACGTCCGCCGCGTGCTCCATGGCCTCCCGTACGGCGGCCAGTTCGGCCCGGGTCCGTTCCATGTGGTCCGTCACCATCGCGCGCAGCCGCTCGGGCTCCGCGAGGTGCCCCAGCCAGATCCGCAGCAGCAGTCCGTGCTTGAGCACCGGCGGGCCCGCCTGCGCGGTGTCGCCCGCCCATCCTGTCAGGGCCTCGCGGCCCGCGTCGGTGATCGCGTAGCGGCGCTTGGCGCGCGCCTCCTCGGGTCCCGAGCGCACGGAGACCGCGTACCCCAGGTCCTCCAGCCGCCGCAGTTCCGCGTAGATCTGGCTGATGGCGGGCGACCAGTAGAAGAAGCGGAGGGAGGAGTCCGCCCACTTCTTCAGCTCGTACCCGGTGCGCTCGCCGGGGAACGACAGCAGGCCGAGCACCGCCCACGCGGTGGGCGGGAGGTCTTGCTTCTTCGGTTCCTGACTACTAGTCATATTCCGAATCGAAGTGAGACCGGGCACGGGACGCAACCCTGGAGGCATCGTGAAATTCTCCGTGATCTTCGAAGCTCAGCTGGCCGACCCGACCGTGGAGCGGGAGCACCAGGTCATCCGCGACTGCGTCGAGCAGGCAGTACTGGCCGAACGCATGGGATTCGACCGGATCTGGGCCGTTGAGCACCACTCGCTGAAGTGGTACGCCCACATGAGCGCACCGGAGATCTTCTTGACGTGGGTAGCGGCCCGGACGCACACCATACGCATCGGGCACGGGGTCGTGTGCATGCCGTTCAACTTCAACCACCCGGTCCGGGTCGCCGAGCGCGCGGCCATGCTCGACCTGCTGTCCGGCGGCCGGCTCGACCTCGGGGCCGGCCGGGGCGGGACGGAGCAGGAGACCTCGCTGTGCGGCGTCGACCGGGAGCGGACCACCGCCGAGGTCGAGGAGGCGCTGCGGATCATCGGGCGGGCCTGGCAGGAGGAGGAGTTGGAGTACCACGGCGAGCTGCTCGACATCGCGCCGCACCCGATCCTGCCCCGCCCGGCGCAGACCCCCCATCCGCCGCTGTTCCTGGCGTGCAGCCGGGGGGAGACGCTGGTGCGGGCGGCCGAGCTGGGGATCGGGGCGCTGGTGATGGGCTTCGCGGGGCCGGAGTCGATCGCCGGGATGCGCGCCGTCTACGACGCGGCGATCGCGGGCCGGGACGGGAGCGCCTTCGTGTCCACCGTGGTCAACGACCACTTCTCGGTGCTCTGCCCGACGATCGTGCTGGAGGACCCGGAGGAGGCCCGTCGCGTCGGGATCCGCGGGCAGCGGTTCTTCGCGCAGTCCATCGGGCACTGGTACGGCGGCGCCGGCGTTCCGGACGAGGCGGTGGTGGCGGGTGCCGACGAGGAGGCCGGGATGCGCCGGGCCGCCGAGCAGGTCGTGGCGCGGCTGCACGAGCTGGACATCCCCGTCCGGCCCACGGCGACGGCGACTTTCAACCCCGACCACGCCTACGGCGGCGCGGACGACGCCATCGCCTACGTGGAACGACTGGAGGCCGCCGGCGCGGACGAGGTGATGTGCCTGATCCAGATGGGCACCGTGCCACAGGAGGCGTGCATGGAAACCATCCGACAGTGGGGTGAAAAGGTCATTCCGCACTTCGCCGGTCGCGGAGCGCGAACGGAGGGACACGCACCGCTGCGCGGACTCGGGTCGAAAGATGCGGAATAATGGCCTCCATGCTCGGTGACGGGAAGAATTCCGGCAGGGAAGGGGGTGACGCAGGATAATTTCCTGAGTTTCCTCTTGAGCGGGAGAGCCTCCCATGCCTACCCTGTGCCGACGTGAGGTTCTCCTGTGGAGGAAGTGACATGACGGAAACTCTTGTGCCGGGTGCCGGCGGTGCCGTGATAACCGCTGGCGCGCGGGTGGTCGACCACCCGGCGTGGCCCGAGCTCAAGGCCGCCGTGGAGGAGATCCGTCCGTGGCAGAGCGCGGACGGCTCCATCGACTTCGAGGCGGAGGGCGCGCACGCCCGCGCCACCGTCCTGGCCGCCGTCGAGCGCGTGATCACCGCCGTCGAGACGCTGTCGCCGCTGCTCCCGCACGCCACCGCGTACCACGAGGCCCTGGTGGCCGACCTGCGCAAGTGGGCCGCCGACGACTTCCGCGTACCGGACTTCCTCGACTCCCTGCTGGCCTTCCAGCCGGCCGCCGAGCGCGCCGACGGGCTCCAGCACCTCGTGGTCTTCCCGATGTACACGCAGAACGGCAACCCGGACCGCAACCTGGAGGCCGTCGCGCTCAGGATGGTGTGGCCCGAGTGGCTCGCCGAGCTGGAGCGCACGCGCTACGACAACCCGCTCTTCCTCGGCATCACCTTCGAGGACTTCACCCCGGGTTACGACACGAACTCCGCCGTCCTCTTCCCGGAGACCATCGCCGTGCGCGAGGCCCCCGAGCGCTTCACCTGGGGCGGCATCTTCTGCGACCGCGAGGCCGCGCGCTACCGCAAGGTGACCGCCGCCGCAGTGGACATCCTCGGCATCGAGCTTCCCGAGGACATCGCCGCCATGGTCGAGGACCAGGAGCGCTGCGAGAAGGCCTTCGTCCTGTGGGACATGGTCCACGACCGCACCCACAGCCACGGCGACCTGCCGTTCGACCCCTTCATGATCAAGCAGCGCCAGCCGTTCTGGATGTACGGCCTGGAAGAACTGCGCTGCGATCTCACCGCCTTCAAGGAGGCCGTGAAGCTGGAGTCCGAGGGCAACGAGCACGGCCGTGACGTGCAGTACGCCGTCCTCTTCGACCGGATGTTCCGCTTCCCGGTCTCCGGCGACCGCAACCGCAACTACGACGGACTCGGCGGCCAGCTGCTCTTCGCGTACCTCCACAAGCACGACGTCGTGCGCTGGACGGACAACAAGCTGAAGATCGACTGGATGCGCGCCCCGCAGGTCACCAACCAGCTCTGCGCCGAGATCGAGGACCTCTACCGGGCCGGCATCGACCGCCCGAAGCTCGTCCACTGGTTCAAGGCGTACGAGCTCGTCTCCACCTACCTGGCCCCGCACCCGGGATCCAAGTGGGCCAAGGGCGCCGACGCCCTCGACACGACGCAGCCGCCGCGCAAGCTCGTGGACGACGTGCTTCCGGACGAGTTTCCGCTCAGCATGTTCTACGAGGCCCTCGCCAAGAAGCTCAAGGGCGTGATCGCCTCCACGAAGGGCATCACCGCCCTGAACGCCGAGACGGCCGGCCGGGCCGCCGCATGAGCACCGCTCCGCAGGAGGCTGCACAGATGAACGGCTCCGTGAACGGCAACGGCAAGCTCCATGGAGCGGTGGTCGCGGTGGCGGGAGCCGGCGGCCCCGCCGGACGCGCCACGCTGCTCCGCCTCGCGGAGGCGGGCGCGATCGTCGTGGCGTCCGACGCCGATCCGGCGCGCCTCGCCGAGGCCGTCGACGCGGCCCGCTACGCCCACGGCGGCGCCACCATCACCGGTGACACCGTCGACCTGCTCGACCTCGAAGCCACCAAGGCGTGGGCCGAGGACACCGAGAAGGAGTTCGGCCGCCTCGACGGCGTCGTTCACCTGGTCGGCGGCTGGCGCGGCAGCAAGACGTTCACCGACGTGGACCTCGCGGACTGGGACTTCCTGGAGAAGCTCCTCATCCGCACCGTCCAGCACACCTCGCTCGCCTTCCACGACGGCCTGCTGCGCAGCGATCGCGGCCGATACGTGCTGATCAGCCAGTCCGGCGCGCACAAGCCGGTCGCCAACAACGCCGCGTACAACGCGGGCAAGGCGGCCGCCGAGGCCTGGACCCTGGCCATGGCGGACTCCTTCCGCAAGGCGGGGGGCGAGGACGGCCCGCACGCCGCGGCTGCGATCCTGGTCATCAAGGCACTGGTGCACGACGCGATGCGCGCGGAGCGCCCCAATGCGAAGTTCGCGGGCTTCACCGACGTCGCGGAGCTGGCCGAGGCCATCGCCGGCGTGTGGGAGCGGCCCGCCTCCGAGGTGAACGGACAGCGTCTGTGGCTCACTCCGCAACCGTGAGGACCGATGCGGTGAAGACCGACGCGCGGCGCCACCACGACCCCGCGGTACGCGGGTTCGCGAGCGACAACTACGCCGGGGTGCACCCGGAGGTCCTCGCGGCCCTCGCCCTCGCCAACGGCGGCCACCAGGTCTCGTACGGCGAGGACGAGTACACCGAGAACCTGCAGAAGATCTTCCGCAGCCACTTCGGGCCGTACGCCGAAACCTTCCCGGTCTTCAACGGCACGGGCGCCAACGTCGTCGCCCTCCAGGCCATGACCGACCGGTGGGGCGCCGTGATCTGCGCCAAGTCCGCCCACATCAACGTGGACGAGGGCGGCGCCCCCGAGCGCATGGCCGGCCTCAAGCTGCTCGCCGTTCCCACGCCGGACGGCAAGCTCACGCCCGAGCTGATCGACCAGGAGGCCTGGGGCTTCGACGACGAGCACCGGGCCATGCCGCAGGTCGTCTCGATCACCCAGAACACCGAACTCGGCACGGTCTACACGCCGGACGAGATCAAGGCGATCTGCGAGCACGCCCACGGCCTCGGCATGAAGGTGCACCTCGACGGCGCCCGCATAGCCAACGCCGCGGCCTCGCTCGACGTGCCGATGCGCACCTTCACGAACACGGTCGGCGTGGACGTGCTCTCGTACGGCGGCACCAAGAACGGCATGATGTTCGGCGAGGCCGTGGTCGTGCTGAACCCGGACGCCGTCCGGAAGATGAAGCACATCCGCAAGATGTCGATGCAGCTCGCGTCCAAGATGCGCTTCGTCTCCGTCCAACTGGAGGCGCTGCTCGCCAAGGACCTGTGGCTGCGCAACGCCCGCCACGGCAACGCCATGGCGCAGCGGCTCGCGGCCGGCGTGCGGGAGACCGACGGGGTGGAGATCCTCTACCCGGTGCAGGCGAACGCGGTGTTCGCCCGGCTTCCGCACGAGGTCACCCGACGGCTCCAGGAGCGCTACCGCTTCTACTTCTGGGACGAGGCCGCCGGCGACGTCCGCTGGATGTGTGGTTTCGACACCCAGGAAGAGGACGTGGACGGCTTCCTCCAGGCGCTGAAGGAAGAGCTGGCGCGCTGAATCCGGCCCACCGCTAAATCGATAGGCATGCGCGATAGCGCATAGGTATGCTCCTGGATCATGGAAATGATCCAGGAGCACGCCGACCTCGACGCCTATCTGGTCGCGGACGAGGTCGTAGACCACGACCACCCCTTCGTACTGGAGACCGCCGACGCCCTCTGGACGGCCACCGGGAACGACCGGGCCTACGCCGAAGTGGCCTTCGGGTTCGTCCGCGACACCGTCGGGCATTCCGCCGACACCGGTGACGAGCGCGTCACCTGGAGGGCCTCCGACACGCTGCGCACGCGCAACGGCATCTGCCTGGCCAAGTCCCACGCCCTCGCCGCGCTCCTGCGCGCCCGGGGCATTCCCGCGGCCCTTTGCTACCAGCGCCTCCTCGCCGACGACGGCGCCGCGCACATGATCCACGGCCTGATCGCCCTGCGACTGCCCGGCAGCTCCCGCTGGTCCCGGCTCGACGCCCGCGGCAACAGGCCCGGCGTCGACGCCCGCTTCGACCTGGACCGGGAGTGGCTCGCCTTCCCCGTGCGCCCGGAACTCGGCGAGAGCGACTACCCCGAGCTGTACGCCGCCCCGCACCCGGCCGCCCTCAGGGCGCTCCGGGAGTCCCCCGACCGGACGCGGCTGTGGCGGAACCTGCCGACATCTCTGTAACCGGCTCAGGTACGGGTCCACGGGCCCCCACCAGTAGGTGCAGGGTGGCGGCCGCCAGCTGGAGCGCCGCGATCCCGAGCAGCAGCGTCCAGGCCGGGGCGGCGGCCGTCAGCCCCACGAGGGCGGCGCCCGCCGAGGCCGCCGTCAGCTTCAGTCCCGCCCCCAGGGTGAAGACCTGTGCCCGCAGCCCGTCCGGCGCGTACCGCGAACGGATCCGCAGCGTCGCCGTCAGGAGCGGCCCGTCGCACACCCCGGCCACCGCGAACAGCGCGGCCGTCACGGGCACCGACGGGGTGAACGCGGCCGCCGCCAGGGCCGCCCCGGTCCCCGCCATCGCCCAGCGGGCCAGCCGGCCCGGTGCCACGGAGGTGATCCGGCCCAGGGTCAGCGAGCCGGTCAGTGCCCCCACCGCGAAGGCCGTCATCAGGACCCCGCCCGCGCCAGGGCTGCCGAGCTCCGCGGCCAGCAGCACCGAGCCGGTGGTCAGCGCCCCGACGCCGACGAAGGCCAGGGTCGTCGCCGAGGTGACCGCCCGCAGCTCCCGGACCCGCCACAGCGCGGCGAGGCCCGCCCCCAGCCCGGCCCGGGGGCCGTCCTGCGGCCGGGCCGCGCCGGGGTCCTCGTACGGGAGGGTCGCCGCCAGGAGCGCCGCCAGGGCGCCGGAGGCGGTCAGCAGGGCCATCGCGGGACCGGCCGAGGCCAGGGCCGTGATCGTGCCGACGGCGGCGGGCGCCGTGACCGCCGCGGCGTTGTACGTGGACGCGTCCCACCCGTACGCCCGGTCCCGCCCCGGCCCCTCCGGCACCAGGGAGGCGACGAGGCTGGACAGCCCGCCCGTCACCATCGGCCCGCAGGTCCCCCCGAGCACCGCCACGGCCAGCACCGCCGGCCAGGGGGCGCGCCCCAGTAGCACCGCCAGCGCGGCCGTCGCGACCGTGAACCCGGCCAGCGCGCCCGCGTGG